>CALXFJ010000034.1 GCA_944387565.1 uncultured Clostridia bacterium
CAGCTAGTACATCTTCATTTCCTTTATATGCAAATACTCTTTTAAATACATAGTCTATTACTAATGGTAATTTTTCTCTTTTCGTCATATATTACTTCCTTTCTATTTTACCACAAAAGGCACGACTAATACAACCCTTCTGGGTAAATTTTATTTTTTAGTTTTCTTTGAATTTTTTTAGATTTTTAGAATTAAATCTTTTGATAAAACGATATTTTAAAATATCAAATTTGAATTAAATTATAACCTAGGTTACTTTTAGGATTATATCATATATGTTTTAAAAAGTTTGTCGAAATTTGTAAATAATTTAAATATTTTTAAAAAAAATAAAAGAGCATATGCTCCTTTATTTACAAAATCTATGTTTTCCTATTGTTATAGTCATTGGTCTAGACCAAATCCATTTATTAGTAGCTGTAGCAGGATTAAAATAATAAATTGCACCATAAGTTGGGTCCCAACCGTTTAATGCATCTTGAGCTGCCTTCTTAGCTGTATCATTTGGAGTTAAATTAATTTGCCCATCTGAAACAATATCAAAAGCTCCACTTTGATAAATAACTCCTGCTATTGTATTGGGGAAAGAACTATTTTTTACTCTGTTTAAAACAACTGCTCCAACCGCAACTTGACCAGTATATGGTTCTCCCCTAGCCTCTCCATAAATAAGTCTTGAAAGTAAATTTACATCATTAGAATTACTAGTACTAGATTGATTAGAACTAGAACTTGTTATTCCCATAGCATTAAGTGTTTGTGTTCCTGCTATTCCATCTACTTTCAATCCATTTTTTCTTTGGAAATATTTAACCGCTTCTAATGTTTGACTTCCATAAATTCCATCAACATTTCCATTATAATATCCCCATCTTTTTAATTTAGTCTGGATTTGTCTTACTTCCTCTCCTCTTGAACCATATTTTGATAAAGCATCTACGGTATTATTTTCAAGTAAAAGTACAAAAACTTCAAGAAATATTAAAATTCCAGTTATTAAAGACATAATGATTAATCTTTTTTTATTTTCTAACATAAAAATCACCTAAACGATAAAAATTACTTTTCCTTATTTTTATCATTTAGGTAAAATATTATACATTTTTTGAACAATATCTACATAGAATTGCTTCTAAACCAATTTGTAAATCTATTAAACCATTTTTATAATTATAATCTAAATCCCTTAATTTTTGTAAAATAACGTATAATTCATTTTCTTTAAAATAGCTTGCCTGTTTTTTATATTTATTTACTAAAAATGTTTGATTAGGTTTTAAATCAAGACTTGTGATTATATCTTTATTATATTTTAAAGCTATTTTAGTAAAATATAATTTTTTAAAATGATTATATAGCATAACTAATATTCTTTGTAAAGGCTCTTTATTATATATTAAATTATTTAATACTTGTAAAGCTTTTTTAGTTTCTTTATTTCCTAAGTTGTCTGTTAAATCAAAAATTACACTTTCTATTTTTTTAATTGTTAATTTATCAATAGAATCTTTAGTTATCTCTCCACCTTTTCCTGCATATTCAATTAGTTTTCTTACTTCATTTATTATATCTTGCATATTAGTGCCACATGCTTCCATAAAATACCTTATTGTTCCTAAATCTATTTTTACCTGATATGCATTACATATTGAAGCTATTCTTTTTTCTATTTGAGCTGATTTTAAATAATCAAACTTACATACTATTCCTAATTTTTCTATTGTTTTATATAAAGCATATTTTGTATCTACATCATCTTCTATAATGACTAAAATAATACTATTTTTTAATATATCATAATTTTCTGTTATATAATTATTTATATTTTCTCTTAATTTTACAAGTTCTGTATTCTTCTTTCTTCCTTCTTTTTTTAATAGTCCTGAATTTCTTGCAATTATTAATTTTTTTTCATATCCAAATGCTGGAGTTTCCATATCTGCAATTAGTTCACTAATATTAGTTTCATTTATTGAAATAAAGTTTATGCCTTTTATAGTTTCACCAAATAATGACTTTATTTTTCTTTCTACATTTTCTAATAAGTATAATTCTTCTCCATAAAGTATATAAAAACTATTTAAATTTCCTGTTTTTAATTCTTTTTCAATATTTTCAATTGTAGTAGTCATTTAAAAACTCCTTTATTTTCCCATTATAATTCTAAATATCTCTCCTACACTCCAACATTGAGCAATTGCTCCTTTTGGTAATTGTGGTTTTACAGAATCATATATTTCTGCAATACTTCCTATACATCCATTTTGATATATTTCTTTTGTAAATGTTTTTTCTGTTTTTGTTATTAATTTTTGAAGTTCATCTTCAAATTCTAACTTTTCTTCTTCACTTTTGGCTTTTTTTAGTCTATTTTTTAAGGCATTGTAATACAACCCTAAAAGCCAAGGCCATGTTATTCCTTGATGATATGAAGTATCTCTTTTTTCTTCATTTCCTTCATATACTTCCACATAATTTTCTTCACCTTTTGCCAAAGTTTTTAATCCATATGCATTTACTAATTTCTTTTTAACTACATTAATTATATTATTAGCAATCTCAGAATTAGGCTCTATTACTGGATATGTCAAACTTAAAGCAAATAATTGATTTGGTCTTGTTTTACCATCTCCTAGCACATCATATAAACATTTTGTTTTTGGATTATAAAATTCTTCTTCAAATACATTTCTGCAACTTTGTGCTAAATCTTTATATCTTTTAGCTATTATTAAATGTCCTAATCTTATACTTATTTTTTCCATTATACAGTTTGCATTATACCACAAACTATTTACTTCAACTGCTTTTCCATTTCTTGGCGTTACTGCTTTTCCATTAAATTTTACATCCATCCATGTGTTTTGTGTATCTTCTGTTCCTGATACTATTAAACCATCATTATCTAGATATATATTATTTCCATCAACATTTATTCCCTTACAATAATTTTCTATAATTCCTTGCATTGTTTCATATAATTCTTCTTTTACAAATCTATAATCCCCTGTATATTCTAGATATTTTTGCACAGTTTCAAATAATAATAATGACGCATCAACACTATTATATAATGGTCTATTATCATAACCTGAGTATCCATTTGGAACTAATCCATATTTAACATCTTTTACCATTGTTCTTATTACATCTTTTGCTACATCATATCTTTTAGTTATTAATAAAATTCCTTCTAATGAAATAAGAGCATCTCTTCCCCAATCTAAGAACCAAGGATATCCAGCAATTAATGTGTCTAATCCAAAACTATAGCGTTTCACAACAAAATTATCAGCAGCAATTAGAAATGTTTTTACTAATTCCTTTTTTGCAGGTTTCATATCTTCTTTTATTAATTCAGAATCTTCAATAATTGTATTTAAACGTTTTTCTTCTTTTCTTATTAAATCTTTTACATTTATTTCATCAATATTTTCTTCTAATGAACATACAAATGATATTTCTTTTTCTTCCTTAGCCTTTATTTCTACTTCATATCTACCTGGAACAGCATGATTTTCATCTGCTACAAATCCTCTTTTTTCCTCCTCTATATAAAACATATCTCTAAAAATATCATTTTCGTGTTTAATATAATTTCCTTCTGATAAATTTATATATATTGGTGTATATGAATTTTCATCAACTTCTATTCTAACTTTATTACCATTTATATGTTGTTTTAGTTTAAAAATATGGTCAGTATTTACTGTATGGAAATCCCTAAAGTTAATAACTGGTGCTAATGTTAATTTTGCCTTGCTTGCTCCATTTTTTATTTTGTAATATATTCCAACTGTATTTTTTCCATGCTCCATACATATCGTTTTTTCTATTTCTATTTTTCCAATTTTATATTTAAAAGTAGGTACATAGTCTTTTTCAAAAGATTCTTGATACTCAAAACCTTTTGATATATATTCTTTTCCTATATTTGTGTAAAGGTTATATTTTTTACCTCTTACCTCTATACTTTCATCTAATTTAGCAAGTATTAAAAATCTTCTTGCAGGAGGCGTTAGAGCTGCAACTAGCAACCCATGATATTTTCTTGTATTTGCACCTATTATGCTTGAAGAACTATAACCTCCTATTCCATTTGTTATTATCCATTCTCTTTCTAAACCGTTTTCTAAATTTAAATTTTCTTTGGTTATTTTCATATACTCCTCCTATTTTTTATCACTTAGTTTACTATTTTCTAATTTCTTTAGCATTTCTTCTCTTATTTCTTGTGATGTTTTCTTTCTTGTTCTACTTGCTGCTTGTCTTTTATCTATTGGTTTTCTATTGCTTGTTCTTCTATTTGTTGTTTTTCTTCTTGGTCTTTTTGCTCTTTCAGCCTTTTGTCTTGCTTTTTCATCTGCTTCTCTTATTGAAGCTATTCTTTGGCTATATTTACTACTAAACTTACTTTTTGATTTAAATTCTTGTTTTGGTTTGTTTTTATCCTTATTTCTATTAGCTTTTTTAGCCATTTTTTTCTTTATCTTATTTATTCTTTTTTCTTCACGTAATTTATTATTTAACATTAAATATTGTGGGTCATTTTGTTTATCTTGATATTTTAAATCATCACATATTAATTCAATTATAGATGAAGCAACTAAACTCGGGTCATGTCTTATTAAATCATCTTTTATCATTGATAAATTTCTTTGTAAGAATTTTATTCCTTTTACTTTATCAATATCTTGTTCTACTAAATCTTGTCCCTCTAAATTATATTTTTTTATAAACTCGGGAATAATTTCTCCTGTATCATATATACAATAATCTATAATTCCTGTTCCACAATGTTCTATTATTGCATTTATATGGTCTGATATACTATAATTGTCTGTTTGTCCTGGTTCTGTCATTATATTAGATATATATACTTTTATTGCAGTACTTTCCTTTATTGCTTTTGCTACTCCATTTACTAATAAATTAGGTATTACATTTGTATATAAACTTCCTGGTCCTATTACTATACAATCTGCTTCTTTTATTGCTTCTACAACACCTGGCGCTGGTTTACAATTAGAAGGATTAATTGTTATTCTATTTATTTTTGTTATTTTATCTTGTACTACTTCTGGTATTCTTGACCTTTCTTCTACTATATAACCATTTGCAAGCTCTGCAACTATTTTTATTTCATCTAATGTTACTGGTATAACTCTTCCTATCATATTTAAGACTTCATTACTTTTAAGTATTGAATCTTCAAAATTTCCATTTATTGCTTTCATCGCTGAAAAATATATGTCAGAAAAATTTAGTCCTTGCAATTTACCTTTTTTAAATTCATAATTAAATAATTTATCTATTTGTCCTTCCTTTGCTGAAAGTGAAATAATACTATTTTTTATATCATCTAATGGTAACATTTGTAATTCTTTTCTAGAATTTGTTGCAGTCTCTCCATAATCTGATACTGTTACTATTGCTGTTAAATTATTAGTATAATTTTTTAACCCTGTAAGTACTGTATCTAATCCTGTTCCACCACCTATAACCACTATATTAGGTCCTCTATCATAAACTGTTTTATTGAAAATAAGTGAATTTACATTTACATTTTTATTGTTTTCCATTCTTTCATCACTTGCTTCAATTAAAACTTCTAGTGTCCTTTTATTTAAAAATATCAACCCTAGTACAATCGCAATAAAACCTACAACAAATATTGCTACTATTTCCCCTACTTCTACAAAAGACATTTCTTTCATTACTAATATTTTAGCCAAACCATAACATGCAAGTATTATTCCAACTAAAATTAAAAACATCCATCTTTTCATCTTACTGCTAGATTTAAACCACTGCATAAAACCTTTCATTGCTCATTTCTCTCCAATCTTAATATTATTCTCCTAAAATTTCTATTTCTAATTCTATATTTTTTCCAAATTTTTTGTAAATTTCTTCTTTTACCTTTTGTACTAAATCTAAAACATCTTTTGCTGTTGCATTATTTTTATTTATTATAAAACCAGCATGTTTGGTTGATATTTCTGCTCCTCCTACACTCATTCCTTTTAATCCTGCCTCATCTATTAATTTAGCCGTTATAAAATCTTCTCCTCTTTTAAAAGTACTTCCTGCACTTGGATATTCTAATGGTTGTTTTTCTTTTCTAAATTTTGCATATTTATCCATTTTTTCTTTTATTTCTTGTTCTTTTCCTTTTTCTAATTCTATTTCTACTTCAGTTACTATATATTTTTTAGAAAACACTATACTTCTTCTATATGAAAATTCCATTTCTTTATTTGTAAAAACTTTTCTATTTCCACTTAAGTCCATACATGTTACTGTTTTTACAATATCTTTCATTTCTTTTCCATTTGCCCCAGCATTCATTCTAACAGCTCCACCAATTGTTCCTGGTATTCCTGATATTTCTTCAAAACCAGTAAGAGATTTATTTAAAAATACTCTTCCTACTTTTGCAATTTTTTCTCCTGCACCTAATTTTACTAAAACTTTATTTCCTTCTTCATGCATTTCTATTTTTTCTATTTTCATTAACAAAGTAATCCCTTTAATTCCTTTATCTAAAACTAATACATTACTTCCATTTCCTAAAATAGTAAGTTTAATATTTTCTTCTTTTACAAATTTTAAAATTTCTTTTAAATCATCTTCATTATCTATTTTTATTAAACATTCTGCTGGTCCACCTATTTTAAAGCTTGTATATTTATTCATTGGTTCGTTATATTTTATTTTATTTTCATCTATATGTAAATTTGCTTTTTCTATCTTTTCTTTTAATTCCAAGTTATCACTTCCTCTTATATTTATATGATTTTTAACTTAAAAAATTTCTATTTAAATATATCATTTTTTGACTCAAATTACAAGGCTTGTAAAGCAAAACTTTAAAACAGAATCATTATTTTCCCCAATCATTTTTTATTTATTTTGAATAATTAATAATAAAAATAATATATTTAATTGAAAGGATGATTGTTTTGAAGCCAAGCTTTTATGTAATTAAATTAAAAAGAAATATTTTACCTTTAATTATATTAGGATTTACTTTTGCATTGCTTATTTTTTCTAAAAGTAATTTACCTGCTGTAAAAAACGGTTTAGCTTTATGGGCAAATTCTGTAGTTCCTTCACTTTTTCCTTTTTTTGTTGCAACTGAAGCTTTAATGCATACTAATTTGGTAACTCATATTGGTAATATTTTTAATAAATATATGAAACCAATTTTCAATGTTCGTGGTGAAGGTGCTTTTGCATTTATCATGGGAATTATTAGTGGATATCCAGTTGGTGCTAAAATTGCTAGTTCTTTTAGAGAAAATAATATATGTTCCAAAGAAGAATGTGAAAGACTTCTTAGCTTTACAAATAACTCTGGGCCTTTATTTATAATTGGCACAGTTGGCATCTTGATGTATGGAAGTACTATTATTGGTCTTCTTCTTTTTATTACACACATTTTAGCTTGTATTACAGTTGGATTCTTATTTAGATTTTGGAAAAAAAATGAAAAAACAACAATTATGAATACAAATTATAAAACAGAAAATAAGTATGTTTCTTTTAATAATTTAGGTGATGTTTTGGCTAAAAGCATTAAAAGTAGCATCTCTACTATTTTTTTAATTGGGGGATTTGTTGTAATCTTTTCTAGTATTATCTCTATTCTGAAATCAAGTGGTATTTTAAATGGTGTTAGCTTATTACTTTCTCCTTTATTTAATTTACTACATATCAATACATCTTTTATAGCTCCTCTTCTTAGTGGATTTCTAGAGATTACTAATGGAATAAATACTATTTCTAGTATTGCTTGTAAAAAACTTTCTGTAAACATAATTTTCACCGCATTTTTATTAGGTTTTGGTGGCATTTCTGTTTTGCTCCAAGTTTTAAGTATTACTTCTAAAACAGATTTATCTATAAAACCATATATTTATGGCAAATTACTTCATGGTATATTTGCAAGTATTTATACATATATTTTTATTAACTTTATACCTTTCTTTAATTTTGATATATAGGAGATGATTTTTTTGGAAAAAGATTTTAACAATAATTATAATCCTAATTTTATGGATTATAATCCAAATATGAGTATGGATATGAATGATTTATATAGAGACCCTATGTTTAATCCTATTATGCAATATGAACAGGCTTATTATTATTACCGTTATCTTTGTATGCAAATGGATTATAAAATAAAATGTAAAGAATATGAAAAAATGTGTAATAACCAAACTACCCAAGAATTTAGAAGAGATAGAAAAATTGAATAGTACTTGAATTTTTACGTGAATTGTAGTATAATATATGTATATCAATTTTTGATATACATATGTACAATTAAACATATTAAAGGAGTATTATTATGGTTACTACTATGGTTGACAGGGACTCTGCTACCATGCAAGTGACTTGTGGATATTGTGAAGATAAAGTTATAATTAGGCCAAATGACTTATTTAAGTATTTGCCTTATACTTACTCTTTCACCTGTCCTAATTGCTATGCTGCAAACCAGATTACTTCCAGAGAACTGTCACCTGAGTTCAAGCAAATTCTGAAGTAATAATTCTCTAAAATTGGAGGCTTTCTTTTTGAAAGCCTCTTCTTTTTATTGCATTTTTATGTTAATTGTAGTATAATAGTTTCGTATCATTTTTGGTACAAATATGTATATAATTACACATATTTAAGGAGAATAAATGGAGATTTCCAAGAACAGCAAATTGCCCAAGATTACATGTCCTATTTGCAAGAACATTCTTGGTGTTAAGCCTGAAGATTTCAAGCATAAAAATCATTTTTCTATGGAGTGTTATTTTTATACTTGCCCTGTTTGTCAAAAGACTTCCTTTATATTCTTGAAGGATTTGCCTAAGTCAATTCAGGAAAATTTGCAAAAATAAATCTCTATAAAAAATCATTCTAATAAAAGATGGTTTGAGTTTTATATCAAGCCATCTTTTATTTTTTATTGTATATTATATTAAGAAATAAGCAAGAACTATAATTCCAAGTATTATTCTATAATAACCAAATACTTTAAAATTATGTTTTTTAATATAATTCATTAAGAATTTTATAATAGCAATTGAAACCAAGAATGAAACAAGCATTCCAACTAATAATACTGCTATTTCAATTCCAGTAAATCCAAATCCAAATTTAACTAGTTTCAATAAACTTGCACCAAGCATTGTAGGTATTGCTAAGTAAAATGTAAATTCAGCTGCATTTGCTCTTGATAGACCTATTAACAATCCTCCAATAATTGTTGCTCCTGAACGTGATGTTCCTGGGAATATTGCAGCAAGTAATTGGAATATTCCTATTATAATAGCATCTTTATATGTAATATCTGAATTTGTTTCTTTTAATTTTGCTCTTCTACTTTTATTCCAATTTTCAATAACAATAAATGCTATACCAAATACAATTAAAGCAATTGCTATACAAATTGGATTATAAAATAATGCTTCAAATACTTCATCAAATAATAATCCTATTATTGCAGCCGGTATGCAACCAACTAGAATTTTTCCCCATAAATTCATTATATTTTTATCAAAATATGATAAAATTCCTGTCTTCTTTATAGCCTTTTCTTTGTCTTTAGTAAAAGGCCATATCTTCTTAAAATATAAAATTACAACAGCTAGAATGGCTCCAAATTGTATTACAACTTGGAACATACTCCAAAATTCTGGTGAAACTTGATTAAATTTTATAAATTGTTCTGCAAGTATCAAATGTCCTGTACTACTAATTGGTAGCCATTCTGTGATTCCTTCTATTATTCCAAATATACATGCTTTAAAAAGTTCTCCTATCATTTTCTTACCTTCCTTTGTTAATTATTCTTTATAAATTTCTTTTAATATATTATATATTGTATCTTTTATAAACTCAGCAGTTGTAACTGGTGCAACTTTTCCTGGGAGTGCTAATGCCCATATTAATTTTAAATTTCTTTCTTTTACCGTTTTTTTATCAATTCCTCCTGGATTAGATGCTAAATCTATTAAAAGAGTATCACCTTTCACATATTCTAATCTTTCCTTTGTTAAGATTAAATGTGGTACTGTATTAAATATAATATCATATTTAGATAAATTTTCTCCTAAATTATTTATATTTGTTTCATTATGTCCATATGCTCTAATCCATGCTAAATCCTCATCTTTTCTTGCTGCACAAGTAACTTTTGCAGATAAACCTGCCATTTTTCTTGCTAATACTTTTCCTATTCTGCCAAATCCTAATATTAATACATTACTTCCATGTATTATTTTGTTTGTATTTGCAATTGCAATTTCTATTGCTCCTTCTGCAGTTGAAATTGTATTTAATACTGCTAATTCTTCCCTTTTCATAATGTCTATTATTTCAATATATTCATCATTTGCTAAATTATATATATCTGGTGAAATACTTCCTGCAATTAATATCTTTGCATTTAAATAATGAATAAGTTCTCTTACCGAAATTTCATTATTACTAAATGGTGCATTTATATTAACTCCATTACTTGAAAAAGGAATTGGTCCTATTACCACTTCTACATCTTCTGGTATTGCCCTACTTAATTTTTCACAAAAAATTATATTTTCATTCTCTTTTAGTTCTTCTGCTTTTTCTAGTCCAAATGTATAAACAGCATTTCCTTCTTCAGCTAACATTTTTACTAATTTTATTATTCTTAAATCTCCACCAATTACAGCAAATTTTTTATTCATAAAATCCCTCCCTATGTTTTATTATATTGTTTTTTTAGGATTTTATGAATTTTTTATTCTTGTCTTTCTTTTTGCTCTTCAATTTGTTCTTCTTTTTCTTGTTTTTTTGCTTTTCCTTTCATATCAGCTTTTAATAAATTAATATCATTATAACTCAAATGCCTTGTAATCTCTGACATTTCTTCTAAATGTTCTTTTACTTTTTCTTCTTTTTTAGATATTTTATTTTCTTTTCCATCTCTACTTTCAAGATTAAATGGTATTGAAATTCTTGCCATAATTGGTATAAAAACTGGTTCTTTTTTTACTCTTGCAACTATTTTTTTACTATCTATATCAATTGCCAAATTTACATATCTAATTGCTGTATCTTTCTCTCCCTTCACCAAAGCTATTTTTGATAATTCATAATAAGCATCTGCTGATAATTCATCTTCTTCAACAGCTTCTAAAAATCTTTTTTCAGCTTCTTCAATGTCCTTATATATTAATGCTATTTCTGCCAAATTGTATTTTGCAAGATATGCTACTGTATTTATTTGAGCTGCTTTTTCATAGCATGTTTTTGCACTTTGAAAATCATTTAACATTGTATATGCCATTCCTAAATTATAATTTAAATCATAGCTATAAGGATTATATTTTAAAGCATCTTGATATACATTTACTGCTTCTTTATACATCTCTAAATCTATTAATATATCTCCGAAGTAAAATACTTGCTTCATAATTTTCTGGCTTTTTATCTAATAAATTAAATAACATTTGTGTTGCTTCTTCTTTTTTATCTAATCCATTTAATAATTTAGCAACTTTATAATATGAATCAAAATCTTGCTTATTTAAATCAATTGCTTGTACATATTCATCTATTGCTTTTCTCATTCCGCCTTCTTTTTCGTAAATTTCTGCAAGTAATCTATGTGCTTTATAGCTATTAGGATTCTTTTCTAATAAATCTAGTAATGCTTCTTTTGCTTTTTTGTTATTATCAAACATAAAATAAATTTTAGCTTTTGTAAAGTCAATTAGCTCATATAAGTATATTCCTCTTTTTTCTAAAATAATAATAAATATTGGAATTATTATAGCTAAAATATATTTAAATATAATAAATAATATATTTAAATTTACAGCAAATAACACTTCCAAAAAGTTTAATGCTATTCCCATTGCTTCTAAAACAAGCACTATAACATAACTTGTATCATTTCTTCTTATCATTCTAAGAAACATATATACAAATATGGCAAATGAAATAAATGTAAATACTAATTGTTCTAATAGCATTTTAATTACTCCTTTTATATTTCCATATTTCTATTTTATTTGATTTTTTCTTCTTTGTCTAGTTATTTATATAACTCTTGATAAATTTTATAATTTCTTAAGATTTTCCTTACATAATTGTTAGTTTCTTTATATGGAATATTTTCAATATCACTTCCATCTTCTTTTATAATTCCTTTTTCTATCCAATTATCAACTGTTCCAATTCCTGCATTATAAGCTGCGACTGCAACTTCTTTGTTTCCATATTGTTCTAATAATACACTTAAATATTTTGTTCCTATATTTATATTATTTTGAACATTTGAAATCTCTTCTTGTGCATTTTCAAAATCAATTTCTATTCCATATTTTCTTGCAACATCCACGGCTGTTTCTTCCATAAGTTGCATTAATCCTATTGCACTTTTATGTGAAACAGCTCCTTCTTGAAAATTACTTTCTGCTTTAATAACCGCAAATACTAAATTTTCATCCACATTATATTTTTCTGCATAAATTGAAACTATTTCTTGATAAGTTTTGGGATAGATTATCTTTAAAATTCTATCTTTAAAAACAAATACTAAAGCAATTATAAAAATAATAATTGCAACAAAAATCAGTATCTTTATATTTTTCAAAACTGGTTTCTCTCCTTTGCTTTAAAAAACATCCCTATTTAAATTTAAAATGTCGCATTGGAAACGTCCCCAATAAGACATTATTTGCAATCATACCAATTATTTGCTTCTGATATTTCTGCTATTAGTGGTACTTTTAACTCAGCTGCTGCTTGCATACAGTCTGCAATTATCTTTTTTATTTCTTCTTTTTCTTCTATTGGCGCTTCTATCATCATTTCATCATGTACTTGTAATACTATTTTTGATTTTAAATTTCTTTTCTTTATTTCATTAAATACTTTTATCATTGCTATTTTCATTATATCTGCTGCTGTTCCTTGTATTGGTGTGTTCATTGCTGCTCTTGCACCAAATTGTCTTACCATGTAATTATTTGATTTTAATTCTGGTATATATCTTCTTCTATGGAATATAGTTTCTACATATCCATTTTCTTTTGCTTCTTCTTTTATATTATCCATAAATTTTTTTATTCCTGAATACTGTGTTAAATATTCATCTATATATGCTTTTGCTTGTTTTCTTCCTATTCCTAGTTGTTCTGCTAATCCAAAGTCACTTATACCATATACTATTCCAAAGTTTACAGCTTTTGCATTACTTCTTTGCTCTTTTGTTACTTCATCTATTGGTGTTTTAAACACTTTTGATGCAGCTTGTTTATGAATATCTTTCCCTTCTTTAAATGCTTCTATCATATGTTTATCTCCTGATATTGAAGCTAATACTCTTAATTCTATTTGTGAATAATCTGCATCTACATATACATATCCATTCTCTGGCTTAAATACCTTTCTTACTCTTTTTCCTAATTCAAATCTTGTTGGTATATTTTGAAGATTAGGTTCTGTTGAACTTATTCTTCCTGTTGCTGTTATTGTTTGATGGAAGAATGAATGTATTCTTTTTGTTTTTGGATTTATATATGGTTTTAATCCTTCTACATATGTTGAATTTAATTTCATAAGTTGTCTATATTCTAATATTTGTTCTATTATTGGGTCTTCTTTTTTTAATTTTTCTAATACATCTACATCTGTTGAATAACCATTTTTGGTCTTTTTGATTACTGGTAATTTCATTTTTTCAAATAGAATTTCCCCTAATTGTTTTGTTGAATTTATATTAAATTCTTCTCCTGCCATTTCATAGATTATTTTTGTTATTGTTTCTAATTTTTCTGTTAATTCTTTTCCAAAGTCTTCTAATTCTTCTTTATCTACATACATTCCATTCCATTGCATATTTGATAATACTTCTACTGTTGGCATATCTATTTCATAGAATAAATCTAGGCAATCTATTTCTTTTAATTTTTGTTCTGTTATTTCTTTTATTTTTCCTATTACATATGCATATAAACTTACTTCTTTTATTAAGTTTTCATCTACATTGTCTTGATTACTGTTTTCTTCAAATAAATTTATTTGTTCTTGTTTATTTTCTTCATTTTCATACTCAGTTAAATCTATTTCTAAATATCTTTCTATTAAGTCTTTTATTTTTAATTTATTATTTGTTGGATTTAATATATATGCAGCTATTGCTATATCATAATATATTCCTTCTAAATTAATATTTTCTTGTTTCAATAATATGTATTCTCTTCCTAAATCTATCCCTATTTTTTTTATTTCTTTGTCTTCTAATATTTCTTTTATACTATTTAGGTCATCAGTTAATTCAATATAATATACTTCAGATTTTTCTTTATTATATATACTTATGCCTTTTATTTTTTCTTTAATTATCTTTTCTTCATCTTCTAATTTTTGTGTTACAAAATAGAATATCATTTCTTTTTGTTCTTTTATGAATTTTATTATTTCTTCTTTTGTTTTTTCTACTCTTTTAAATCGTTCTTCTTGTTTTTCTTCAATTTTTGATTCTTCGCCGTTTCTTAAAGAGAAACGGTCTATATAACGATTAAAGTTTAATTCTTTAAATATTTCATATACTTTTTGCTTATCCCATTCTTCTACTTTAAAATCTTCTAAATTATCTTCTATTGGCACTTCTAAATTTATTGTTCCTAATGTTTTTGAAAGATAAGCTAAGTCTTTATTTTCTACTATCTTTTCTCTTTGTTTTCCTTTTAAATCATCTTTTCCTTCTTCTATTTTTTTATATAGATTTTCTATTGAACCATATTCTTGTATTAGTTTTAAAGCTGTTTTTTCTCCTACTCCTGGTACTCCTGGTATATTATCTGATGTGTCTCCTTGTAATCCTTTTACATCTATTAATTGTTTTGGTTTTATTCCATATTTTTCTATTATTTTTTCTTTGTTATATTCGTCTGTTTCTGTTTTCCCTCCTTTTGTATGTGGTATTCTTATTGTTACTTTATTTGTTGCAAGTTGAAATGTATCTCTATCTCCAGACAATATTACTACTTCTAATTTATGTTTTTCTCCATAACGTGATAATGTTCCTAAGACATCGTCTGCTTCATATCCTTCTTTTTCTACTATGTCTATGTTCATTGCTCTTAATATTTCTTTTATTATTGGCATTTGCTCTGCTAATTCATCTGGCATTCCTTTTCTATTTGCTTTATATCCTTCATACATTTTGTGTCTTGCTGTTGGTGCTTTTAAATCAAATGCTACTGCCATATATTTTGGTTTTACATCATCTAATAATTTAAATAATATTGCTAAAAAACCATATACTGCATTTGTATATTTTCCATCTTTTGTTGTTAACATTTTACTTCCCATTATTCCGTAAAACGCTCTATTCATTATACTATTTCCATCTACTAATACAAATTTATCCAAAATTCTTCCTCCTTAAAAATCTTTCTTATTATATCATAGATTTTTTTCATTTACTACTAACTTTAAAAAGAAATTTTAAAAGATAAAACACAAAAATAAAAAAAATAAAAAAGAAAAAATAACTAGCACAAAACTAGTTATTTCATTTTTATTCCCATTTAAGCATTGGATATCCATTATTTTCCCCTGTATCTTCTTTAAATGCATCTCCTAAATCTTTGAATGTAAATGTGTCATTTTTAGTATAGCAATTAGTTATTGCATTAGTTTGTTCAGTTTCTATTATTCCTACTATTTGACCAACATATACACCACTACCTACTACATCTCCCGAAGAATAACAATTTATTATGTTTCTTTCTCCTTTACCACTTCCTGTACTTCCTAATATTCCTCCTACACGATTTTTTCCACTAATATTTTTTATATTATAGCAATTCTCTATTGCTCCAACAATATTTCCTGCAATTCCTCCTGTGTAGGTAGCAGTATTGTTGCTTATTTCTCCTTTATTACAACAATTTAATATATCTCCTTTAAAAAATCCTACTAATCCCCCACAATAATCTCCTCTTTTTCTCATTATTTTTCCATAATTTCCACAATTTATTATTTTATGCGAATAATTTTTATACTCCTCTGGCCACTCATCAATTCCATTACTACTTCCTAATATTCCTCCCATTCCGTTTACGGTTCCATAATTTTTACAATTATATATTATATGTTGACCAGCAATTATTCTTGCTATGCCACCACAATTTGTATTAGCATTATTTACACAATTACTAATATTTCCTTTAAATCCATATAAATATCCTACTACTCCTGCTCCCTGGCTTCCTGATATTTCACTTTCTTTTCCTATTGTTATATTTCTTATCGTTCCATCTACTACAAAACTAAATAATCCATTATATTTATTATCTGTTGAACTTATTTTTAAATTATTTATTGTATGATTGCAGCCATCGAATATTCCTTTAAATGGCTTATTATTCTCTGTTTCTGGATTTTTTTCATCTGTATTTGAATCTATGAATCCTATTGGCTCCCATTCTCCAGATAATGTTATATCACTTGTAAGTAATACAGCTTTTCCTTCATAACTATTTCCATTATTTACATCATCTCTAAAATTTGCAAATTCATCTGGTCCTATCTCTATTACATTATCACTATCTATTACTGTTTTATCATCGTTTACATAGTATTTTCTATCATTTATTGTTATTATAAAACTTCCATCTCCATTTGCTACTACATCTAATTTTTCACTACCAAAATGTTTTTCTAATTCTTTTTTAAAACTTTCTTCATCTAAAATATCTAAATATTCATTATCTTTTGTTTCACTTCCAATTACTGCTAGTTGTATTCCTTCTAATTCTGATGCTTTC
>CALXFJ010000035.1 GCA_944387565.1 uncultured Clostridia bacterium
AGGAGGTTAACTATGAAATCAACAGGCATAATTAGAAGAATGGACGAACTAGGAAGAGTAGTTATTCCAATAGAAATAAGAAATCAATTTAATATTGCAGAAAAAGACCCTGTAGAAATTTACGTGGATGGCTCTTCTATTGTACTTAAGAAATTCGAACCAAACTGTATTTTCTGTGGTAATACAAAAAATTTAGCAACATATCATGATAAATTAATTTGTCAAAACTGCGCTAAAAAAATCGGAAACTTAAAACCAGAAGAATAAATAAAAGACGGATATTTTCCGCCTTTTATTTATTTAGAAAATGTTTATATATTTCATTTCTATTTACTTCTCTATCTTTTGCAATTTTTTTTATAATTTCTTTTTTTTCTAGCCCTTGTATCTCATAGAACTTATAATGTTCTTCTAAAGTTAGCTCATTTAACTTATTTTCTTCTTTTATGTCTTCATTTCCTTCAATAACTAAAACCATTTCTCCTTTTAAATCATCTGCTTTTTCTAACAAATTCTTTATATTTCCTCTTATAAATTCTTCATGTATCTTAGTTAATTCTCTTGCTAATACTACTTTTCTATTTTCTATTATTTTCTCTAAGTCTTTTAAAGTTGTTTTTAATTTATGTGGAGCTTCATATAATATTACTGTTTTATTGGTATTTTTTATTTCTTCTAATTTTTCTTTTCTTAACTTTTTATTTAATGGTAAAAATCCATAATATAAAAATTCTTTTGTGCTAATTCCTGAAGCAACTAAAGCATTTATCATTGCACACGCTCCTGGTATTGGAACTATTCTTATATCATTTTCTATACATTTCTTTATTATCTCTTCTCCTGGGTCATTAATTCCTGGTGTTCCTGCATCTGATACTATTGCTATATTTTTTCCTTCTTCTAATTCTTTAACTAGATGCTCACTTCTAAATTCTTCATTATGTCTATGATAACTAATCATAGTTTTTGATATTTCAAAGTGATTTAATAATTTTAATGTATTTCTAGTATCTTCCGCTGCAATTAAATCAACTTCTTTTAATATTCTAAGTGCTCTTAGTGTTATATCTTCTAAATTTCCTATAGGTGTTGCAACTATATATAAAATTCCTTTTTCCATATTCATCCCTTCTTTTATTTTTTATTATATATTTCTAATATCTCATCTGTATAATTACCATTTTCATCATATATGTATAAATTTTTTTCCACTTTTAAAAATGGTTTTGCATTTTTTATTCCTTTTATTAGCACTAATTTAGGTTCTTTATTTTTATTTGAATAGACCATTCTTAAAACTTTAGGTTCTAATTTTTCTTTTCTCATAATGCTTAAAATATCTACTAATCTTTCAGGTCTATGAACCATATAGAATTCACCTTTATCTTTTAATAAATCTTTTGATACTTTTATAAAATCTGCTAAATCTGCTTCTATTTCATGTCTTGATATTAACTTTTCATGGTTTTCATTTATTATTCCGCTATTCTTTTTCTTATATGGTGGGTTTGTAACAACAACATCAAATGTTTGTTTTTTGTATATTTTATTTAGATTTAATATATTTTCATTTATAACTTGAAATCTATCTTCTAAATTATTTAACTTAATACTTCTTTTAGCCATTTCTGCAATTTTTTCTTGGACCTCTACTCCTATTACCTTTTTTAGGTTTGTTTTTCCACATAATAAAATCGGAATAATACCTGTTCCTGTTCCTAAATCTAAAACCAAGGAATTATTTTTTATATTTTTGACAAAGTCTGATAGTAAAACACTATCTATTCCAAAACAAAATCCTTCTTTATTTTGAATTATTTTCAATCCCTTTAATTCTAAATCATCTATTCTTTCATTTTCTTTTAACTCAACTTCCATTTTCTTTCCTTTTATAACATTTTAAAATTTCTTTCATATTATATAACAAAATGCCTAAAAAATCAAAAATTGAGGTGAAAGAAATGGAGCAAAATAATAGAGGTAATAAGAAATTACCTCCTAAGAAAAAATTTGATTTTAAATGTTGTAAAAATAATACTATTCGCTCTCTTAATGAAGTTGAATATTTTTTGAACAATTTACACAAGTTCTCTAGATATCTTCATTTATATAAATTTTTTAAGTAACTGTGCTTTCTATTGTATATACATCATTAAATTCTTCATTTTCACTACCATCTATTAGTATTTTTACTTTATTTACTTCTGTTAATTGTGTTAATGTGTTTACTAAACTATTTATTAAGTTTTCTTTTGTCTTTTCATCTGTTTTATCATAATTTAAAAACTCTGCTGAGAAATCTAATGTAACGCAATCACCTTCCATATATGTTTTTAATAATTTTGTGTTTTCTGGTATTATTCTTTCTTCTGTATCGCTTTTGGGTCCTTCTATTAGTAAATTTACTAATTTATCACTTGCATCATTTAAAATTTCTTTTATATCTATCATTCTTGCTTCTGGTACTAATTCCTTTGTTTCCTTAGATGGAAAATATAAGCTTACTATTGTTTGTCTTGATTGTTCTTCAGAAATTTCCTCCTGCGGTGTATATTCTTCTGTTATCTCTTCTTGCTTGTTATTTTTTTCTTTTAAATATTTAATTACAAAATAACCTGCAACTAATATGATTATTAACAAAATTAAAAAGATTATAAATATTTTCTTATTTTTCATAGTTTCCTCCTCTTTCTTTTTATTTATTATCATTTTTATTATTTGTTTGTCCTTTTTAGAACTTATTTTTTTATAAAATCTTCATTTTATTTAATAAATTATGTAAATATATTGTAATATACAAATACATTTTATTTTTAATTTTTTATTAGTTTTTTGAAAATTTTTCCATTTGACAAAACCTCATTTTCCGTATACAATTAGGGTGTTAAAATGTATGAAATTATATACAAAAAAGGAGATTTTGTCATGAGTGAAATATTACATGTAGGATTAGACGTTGGATCAACAACTGTCAAAATTATCGTTATGGATAAAAACTTAAACACTATATATAAAAATTATCAAAGACATTTTTCAGACACCAAAAATACAGTATGTAATGTTTTAGAAGATTTGCTTCTAAAATATCCAAATAATACTTTTACATTAGCTTTAACAGGTTCTGGTGCTATGTCTGCTGCTAAGTTTTTAGGAGTAGACTTTATTCAAGAGGTTGTTTCTTGTAAAAGAGCTGTTGAAAAATATATTCCAAGAACAGATGTAGTTATTGAACTTGGTGGAGAAGATGCTAAAATTATTTATTTTGACCAATCGATTGAGCAACGTATGAATGGTACGTGTGCTGGTGGTACTGGTGCATTCTTAGACCAAATGGCTTCATTGTTACATACTGATACAGCTGGATTAAATGAGCTTGCAAAAAATTACCAAACTATTTACCCTATTGCATCTCGTTGTGGTGTTTTTGCAAAAACTGATATTCAACCTTTAATAAATGAAGGTGCTGCTAAAGAAGATATCGCAGCTTCTATTTTCCAAGCTGTTGTTAACCAAACAATTAGTGGTCTTGCTTGTGGTAGACCAATTCGTGGAAATGTTGCTTTCTTAGGAGGACCTTTAAGCTATTTACCAGAATTACGTAAAAGATTTATAGAAACATTACATTTAAAAGATGATGAAATAATAGTTCCAGAAGAAGCTCATCTTTTAGTTGCTAAAGGTGCTGCTTTAGATTCTATAGATACTAAACCTATTACACCTGATGAATTATCAAAAAAGATTGAAAATTTAAAAATGTCTCATGATAATACATCTAAACCTTTAACCCCTTTATTTAAAGATGAAGAAGATTATAAAAAGTTTAAAGAAAGACATGATAAAGATAAAGTAGAAAGAGCTGACCTTGCTACTTATGAAGGTGACTGCTATTTAGGTATAGATGCAGGTTCAACAACAACTAAACTTGTTTTAATAGATAGAGATGGTAAATTGCTCTATAATTTATATGGAAGTAATGAAGGAAACCCTCTAAGAAGTGTTATGAATATGTTAAAAGAACTTTACCATGTATTACCTAAAAAAGCTATTTTAAGATATAGTGGTGTTACTGGATATGGTGAGAAACTAATTCAAACAGCTTTAAATGTAGATTTAAATGAAATTGAAACTATTGCACATTATACAGCTGCTAAAGAATTTGAACCAGATGTTACAAGTATTGTAGACATCGGTGGTCAAGATATGAAATATATTAAAATGAAAAATGGTTCTATTGATAATATTATGCTTAATGAAGCTTGTTCTTCAGGTTGTGGTTCTTTTATAGAAACTTTTGCTAAAAGTTTAAACTTAGATATATCAGAATTTGTAAAAGAAGCATTAGAGTCTAAAACACCTGTTGATTTAGGTTCAAGATGTACTGTTTTTATGAACTCTAGAATAAAACAAGCTCAAAAAGAAGGTTATTCTGTAGGAGATATTTCAGCAGGACTTTCATATTCTGTTATTAAAAATGCTATACAAAAAGTTATGAAAGTAAGAGATGTTGAAACTCTTGGAGACCATATCGTTGTACAAGGAGGAACATTCTACAATGACGCAGTGCTTCGTGCATTTGAATTAATTGTTGGTAAAAATGTAATTAGACCAGATATTGCAGGTCTTATGGGTGCATATGGTATGGCTTTACTTTCTAAAGAACAATATGAAGCAAATCTTGATATGGAATATCGTTCTAAAATATTAAAAGAAGATGAACTTGATAAATTAGAGGTAAAAGTAACACATACTCGTTGCGGTATTTGTGAAAACCATTGTAAATTAACAATTAATAGATTTAGTAATGGTCAGATACATGTTTCTGGTAACCGTTGTGAAAGAGGCGCTGGTGCTATTACAAAATCTAAGAATTTACCAAACTTAGTACAATATAAATATAATAGGATTTTTGACTATAAACCTTTAGATGAAAATAAAGCACCAAGAGGAACTATCGGAATCCCTAGGGTTTTAAATATGTATGAAGATTATCCTTTCTGGTTTACTTTCTTGACTAGTTTAGGATTTAGGGTAATTATCTCTGAAAAGAGTACCCGTGCTACATACGAAAAAGGAATGGAATCTATGCCATCAGAATCTGTTTGCTATCCTGCAAAACTTTCTCATGGTCATGTTGAAAGCTTACTACAACAAGGAATTAAAACTATTTTTTATCCTTGCATTCCTTATTCAAGAAAAGAATATGAAAAAGCTGACAACCATTATAACTGCCCAATAGTTATTTCTTATTCAGAAGTTTTAAAGAATAATGTTGAAGATTTAAAAGCTCCTGGTGTTAAGTTTATTAATCCTTTCTTACCTTTAGATAAGAAAAACTTAGTTAAAAAGATTCTTGAATTAGATGAATTTAAAGAATACAACTTTACTAAAAAAGAATTGTTAGAAGCTGCAACTAAAGCAGAATCTGAATATCAAAAATGTAAAAATGATATTAGACAAAAGGGTAGCGAAACTGTTAAATATATAGAAGAAAATCACTTAAAAGGTATTGTTTTAGCAGGTAGACCTTATCATGTAGACCCTGAAATTAACCATGGTATTGATACTTTAATTACTTCTTTAGGACTATGTGTTTTAACAGAAGATAGTGTTTCTGATAAAGCAGAAACAAAAAGACCTTTAAGGGTTGTAGACCAATGGGTATTCCATGCTAGATTATATGCAGCTGCTGATTTTGTTGGAAAACATGATTGTTTAGAATTAGTACAATTAAATTCTTTTGGTTGTGGTGTAGATGCTGTTACAACTGATCAAGTTGAAGAAATCTTATCTAGCTACAATAAAATGTATACTTTAATTAAAATAGATGAAGTAAATAACTTAGGAGCTGTTCGTATTCGTATTCGTTCTTTAATTGCTAGTATGAAAAAACGTGAACAAGAGAAAAATGAAACAAAGGGCGATGGAGATTACGGAATTAAGAAAAAGATATTTACTAAAGATATGAAGAAAAATTATACTATTTTATTCCCACAGATGGCACCTATACATTTTGAATTATTAGAAACTGCTGCAAGGTCTGTTGGTTATAATATAGAGTTATTAAGACATTGTGACCAAAAAACTGTTGATACAGGCTTAAAATATGTTAATAATGATGCTTGTTATCCTTCAATATTAGTTACTGGTCAAATGATTGAGGCTCTTCAATCTGGTAAATATGATGTTAATAAAACTGCTTTAATCATTTCTCAAACTGGTGGTGGTTGTAGAGCAACTAACTACATAGGCTTTATTAGAAAGGCTTTAAAAGATGCTGGTTTCGAAAATGTACCTGTTATTTCTTTAAATTTTGTTGGTATGGAAAAAATGCCAGGATTTAAGCTAACAGTTCCTTTAATTGATAAATTATTAAAAACTGTTATATATGCAGACCTTTTACAAAAAATGCTAACTAAGAATAGAGCTTATGAAGTAAATAAAGGTGAAACAAAAGCCTTATTTGATAAATGGATGGAAAAGTGTAAACACTTGTTAGAACATTCTACTAATAAAGAGTTTAAACAAAGTATTTATGATATTGTTAATGATTTTGAGGAAATTGAATTAGATACTTCTGTAGAAAAACCTAAAGTTGGTATTGTTGGTGAAGTTTTAATTAAATATCATCCTTTCGGAAATAATCATGTTGCTGATTTACTAGAAAAAGAAGGTGCTGAAGTTATTCTTCCTGATTTTATGGGATTTGCTAAATTTATGGCTACTCATAGAATTACATTTAATAAATTATTAAATACTAATAAGACTTCAGCTAAGATTAGTAAAGTTGCAATTAAACTTATTGATATATTGGAAAAAGATGTTAAGATTGCTTTAGCAAATTCTAAAAAAGGATATTTACCACCTTGTGATATTTGGCATTTAGAGGATAAAGTAAAAGATATTCTTTCTATTGGTAATCAAACTGGTGAAGGCTGGTTCTTAACAGCTGAAATGATTGAATATATTGAAAATGATATTCCAAATATTGTTTGTGTTCAACCATTTGCTTGTTTGCCAAACCACGTTGTTGGTAAAGGCGTTATTAAAACTATTAGGAGTAAATACCCTGATGCAAATATTTCTCCTGTAGATTACGATCCTGGTGCTAGTGAGACTAACCAAACTAATAGGATTAAACTTTTAATGACTGTTGCTAAAGATAATCTTAAGGCTAAACAAAATGCTAAGAAGGCTATTGATAAAGAAAATGAAGATGAAACTACAACTTCAGAAGAAGAAAAAGTTACAAATTAGTTTATAAATAAAAATCCAGCTAATTAAACTGGATTTTTATTTTTTTATTATAAACTTTGATTCTGCCCTATAATTTCTTTTATTTTCTCTATATTTTTCTTTGTTTCTTTATACCCTAATTTATATAGTTCATCTATTTTATTCATATCTAATAAACCTATTTTTTTACTTTTTATTTTAATTGTTAAATCTGAACCTTTCATTTCATAATTAGATAATTCTTTACAAAGCAATCCTATTGAACTTCCTGCTACCTCTACTAAATTTTTATCACAATCTAAATTTTCCTCTTCCTCAAACATTATATTTAAAACTTTTTTTGCTCCTATTTTCTTTAACTCTTTCCATGGGACATTTTCTCTTATTCCTCCATCTATTAACTTTATATTTTTATATTTACATGGTGAAAATATTACTGGATAACTACAACTTGCTCTTACTGCTTTTCCTATTTCTATATCATTTACAAAAATAGTATTTTCTAATTTTATGTTTTCGTTCTTACAAGAACTAAAACATATTACTTTTCCATTACATAGATTAACACTTGGTATTATTAAAGGCTTTTCTATATCTTTTATTGTATATATTTTTCTTTTATTACATACCCTATTTATTAGATTTTCTATTTGTTTTCCTGAATTTAATCCATCAATCACAATTCTTCCTGTAAATATCAATCCTAATATAAGTTTTATTATATTTATAAAATCTACATATTTAATTCTCTTACAATATTTTTTAAATATTTTATACATATCATCTGAAGTAAATCCACATGCATATAAGCATGCTATTATACTTCCGGAAGATGTTCCTCCTACATAATCAAATTTAATACTTGCTTCCTCTAATGCTTTTATTGCTCCTATATGAGCTGCTCCTTTTACTCCTCCTCCTGCTAAGCATAATCCATTTTCCATACAAACCACCTATTGTATTTTATGATTTTATTTTAAATAAGTGATATTTTTGCTATTGAAGCTTTTTCATTTTTATGGTATAGTTAACTTATAGTAGTTCTTTTTAGAGGAGATATAAATGGACAAAAATTATTATAAAATATTAGAAGTTGATAAAAATGCTTCTTCTGAAGTTATTGATAAAGCATATAAGGCTTTAGCTAAAAAATACCATCCGGATTTACAAGAAGATTCTAATAAATCCCAAGCTGAAGAAAAATTAAAATTAATTAATGAAGCTTATAGCGTTCTTTCTGACCCTAACTCCAGAGCTAAGTATGATAGTACATTAAAACAATCTGAAATATCACAAGAAGAATTTAGTCGCCTTTCTAAAGAAAACCAGGCTTTATATAATGAATTAAATAATTTAAAAAATGGTTCTTATAAACCAAATAGTACTAAGGCTAGTAATTATAATAATAAAAATCATAGTAATGTTAATAGTGAAAATACTACTAATACTGCTAAACCTAGCCGAGAAGAAATATTAAATACTATAAATAATGAATACAGACAAGAAATAGAATATGAAAAACAAATTCAAGAAGCAAGACAAAAAGCTTATCGTGATGCCTATATCCAAGATTTAAAAAATAGAGGTTATAAAATTAGATATAAAAAATCTTTTAAGGATTATCTTAGAAGCTTTCTTGCGCTTATTATTACAATTGCAATTATTGTCTTATTAGTACAAATTCCTTTTATAAAAAACTTTTTTATAAATATGTACGAAGAAAATAGTATTATAAAAGCATTTGTTGATATATTTATTAATTTATTTAACAAATAAAGCTGATACTTAATTAGTATCAGCTAATATATTTTATCAAATATATTTTTAATCTTCTTCTTTATTATTCTATCTATTATAATAAATACTATCATAAATATAATAATTTCAATTCCTAGTGTTAATGTAACATTCACTTCCTTAAATATATTTGATAAATATAAAAATATTAAAATCATAATTATAGTTAATGCATATTGAAAAGATTTATTATCATTTCGCTTTATTACAGAATATTCTGAGTTCCAGTTTAAATATGGCTTTCTTAAGTCAACAATCACCATTAAATAACTATTTATTAAATTTATAAATATAGATATTATAAACATTAATAAGATGTTTATTAAACCTATAGCTGGTATATAGTAATATATTAGCCCTAGTATTACAATTGAAACCACTATATTTACTATTATTTGTAATACATTTTTATATAAGAACTGTTTATATAAGCTAACTGGAATATATTTCATAAAAATTGCATTCTTTCCCTCTCTTGATATCGCTGTAAGTGATAATTTTGGTATTGAAAAAACACATTGTAAAATTCCTAAAATTACACATATCATCTCTGCAGAAAAACTTAAAGATGCCATATTATTTTTAATCGTTTCATCATTTTGTATTGTTGAATCAATAACCGGTATAAATACATTTGCAATTATGATTAATGTTAATAAAACCATTATCACTGGAAATATCGTCTGCATAAAAAATATTGGTTGTTTTATTAACATTTTTATTTCTTTTTTTATATAAGAATATTTTAAATTGTTATTTTTATTTTTTATGTTTATTTCCTTTTTTTCTGCCCTTTTTAGTCTTCTATTTGAACTTATATTTTTTAAAATAAGTTTTAAATAGAGTTTTTGTGATATCAATATAAATAATATTAACAATATTGCATCAATTACTAATATTTTTAAGATATTACCCAAACTTGATAAGAAATCTCCACTTGTTGATATATTTATTATTGGTGAAATCATATTGTTAGTTTCTTTTATATTATCTATACTGCCCATTAGAATTTGTTCTATTTGTAATAAACCTAATATTAATATAATACTTATAAGGTTTTGCAAAATCACTTTACTTTTTATAAAACTAAATATTTTCATTAATATTATTACTAAGAAGCTTATTACAGTTATAAAGATTATTGGAACCGTCAATAATATTATTAGTAACCATATAAAATACATAAAAGTTGTAAAATTCATAAATCCATATAATATAAGTGGAAATAATCCAAACATTGCTTCTGCTATATATGACATAAATAATATCGTATTAAATTTTGCTACCAGTAACTCTTTAGAAGTTACTGGTAGTGGTAAGATAAATTCTAAATCTTTTGAAAAGAAGAAAACATTAGTTGCTACTACTGAAATTTGAAATGTTAAAAGTATTGCTAAAAATATTAAGTAAATGTTTAAGAACATTTCAGGCATTCCATTTGATTGAAAGAAATGAATTCCCTCATATGAAATATAAATCATAGCTATAGATAATACAATTAATAGCCAAAAATATATTGATTTTTTATTTATTTTTTTTGTCTCTTTATCTACTATATTTGTGCTTTGGTAAAAGTCTTTAATAAAAATCTTTGTCAAGGCTTTTATTTTCTTTAACATTTTATTCTCCTTTTTTATTCTACTGTAAATGACATAACATAATCTGTTCCTTCTCTTAATTGCATAATTATTGTTTTATTTGTTTGATTTGCTGCTCTTCCTGCTCCATCTCTCAAAGTTACATCACAAACATAACTATTTGCTTCTTCACTTATATCAATATCTGCTAATATATTATAACTAAACCAATTGTTTTTAATATAATCTTCAAAAGATTCTAGTGTATTAAAGTAATTTGATTTAAATCCATCTGATAATTTTTCATAAGCATGTGCATAATCTTTTGTATTTATCATTTGTAAAAATATATGAACATTTGCCTGTACTTTTTCATTATCATCTAGTTTACTATATTCTTCATCATATGTATCTACTTTTATTGTGTAATTGTCTAACATTATTTTATAATCCCATATTCCTGTTGACCTTACAGTATATGAATTATTGTAATTATCTACTAATATATATTCTGTATAATCATCTTTAATTTCTGAATAATAACTAGTTAATACTGAGTTTTGAATTATATTTCTATATTCATTTATATATTCTTGAAAATCTTCATATGTTGGAAACCTTATCTTTTTATATTCATCGTCCAACATTGAATATGCTTCTTCCGGATTATTTAATTCTTTATCTTTATAATCGTTTAAATATATTCTACACATTTGTTCACTATTAACAGTTGTATATTCAAATGTATTATTTCCTGTATTATTAATTTCTGTTATATCTGTTCTTAAATCTATGCTATCTAGACTATTTACATTATTTTGTTCTTCCATAGAATATGTGCCATTTTGTGGGTCAACTCTGAAAATAAAGTACACTTTATTTTCAGAGTTATCACCTATTCTACCTTGAACCGCATAACTTGTTATTCTTTCACTATATAATACATTCATGTCTTCTGCAACAAAATTTTCATTATAATTATATTGTATATATTTTTCAACAGAAAAGAATCTTGTTGGGTCATTTAATCTTTCTTTTGAATATTCTACATTCACTGTATCACCAATAGGATTTCCATTTTCATCTGTCAATTGTTGTAGTTCATTAGCATTTCCATTATCCTTATTAGTTGAAAGATATAGTAAAACACCACATATTACACATATAATTAAAACTAATATTATACATATTATTACTATTATTTTCTTTGAATCTTTCATTATATGCCCCCTTTAATACATTTGCAATGCATTTGTAAAACTACCATATGAACTAACACTTTGAATGCCTACTGCAGCTCCTGGATGAGGTGCATGTATAAATTTACCATCTCCTATATAAATTCCAACATGACCTGAATTCCATAATATATCTCCAACTCTTGCTTCTGATACTGGTACTACTTTCTTAGCTGCATTTTTTTGAGCTGTATCATTGTGTGGAATTGAAATTCCTACTTGTTGATAACACCACATTGTAAGTCCTGAACAGTCAAATGTATCCGGACCTGCTGCACCATATACATAAGCACATCCTATTTTTGATTTTGCTGCTTCTACTACTTTTTCTCCTATATCTGTTGTAGCTTCTGAAGATGTACTAATTCCCGCTGCATTAAACATATTTGTCATATAAGTTATTACATTATCTATCCATCCACCAGGTGCATCAGCATCTACGCAATATACATTTCCTATTTCCTTTACAGTATATTTTCCAGCTTGAAAATAATAACTTCCATTAGCTATTAACTTATAGAAATCCTCTATTGCTCCTCTTGGTGAATCATATTGTCTCCATCCACCATTACCATCACTTATACTAAACCAGTTATTTCCACCTATTTGTAAGTTCGTACCAGCTCCACACTCAATTGTTGTTACTGCTGCTGCAAATACTGCATTTACATGATATGTTTCCTGAAATTCTAGAAAAGCGTCCGCATATTGAACCAAATTACCACTTCCTGCTCCTCCAGAACCTGCAAAAGCTGTTTTCAAAGTTTCTAAATCGGTTATTACTATATCATCACCTGATTTTGTAGTATCTACTATATAATCTCCTGCTCCCACAGATGTCAATGAACCTGGATAGAATATACTAAAATCAAATTCTTTTACTCCATAATTTGCTCCTGTGGCTTTATATAATAAATATTTTATTAAATCAACCATATCAGATGTACTTTCATTAGTTTCTAATATTTCAAATAACCATTGTGCTGCAGATCTTATATTTGAACTATTTCTTTCGTGATCTTTATCATTAAATATAGTTACAAAATTAGGCTCTTCTGAATCTGGGTCTGTTTTCTCTTTTAAAGTAGGTGTACCTTCAACATATTTCTGAGTTTCTACAGTATGAGTTATATTATCTACTTTATTAATTTGTTTAGTAAAGTAATTAACCGATATAGTTTCACTAATTTCTGCTTCTGGTACTTCTTCATCTTCATGTGATGCCGCATAATCACTCTCTGCCCTTTGGGCAACACTTTCTTTTCTAACATTTAAATCATTACATGTATGTTCTGTACCTGTAGAAGATGGCTCTGCACCATATTCTCCATCAGCCTCTGTTTTTGTGTCTGTCGTTGTAGTAGTCGAAGGTGCAACATATGTATAATTATTTTGGTAATCTACAATCCATACATTAGCTCTTGTTAATGCTATATTTATTGTATTAGTTTTAGTAACAACTGTTTTAGTCCATGTATGACTTACATCTTCTCCCCATGGATCATGTGTATGATTATATGTTTCTGTTGCACTTGTTCCTCCTGAACCTGATTCACTTTGACAAGTCGCTACAATGTTATCCGTTACATCTGCCCTTGTTCTTATTTTATATGTCCAATTATCTACATCCGTATTTGTTGTTAAATTATCATAAACTGTTATTTCCAAATCACTATTATAAACTAAATCTGCTAAATCAAACACAAAATTTTTGCTTTCTCCTACTACTAACAAAGCCCATAAAAGATCAAAAGGCATAGTATATGGATCTACCATTTCTTCATAATTTATAATTGATGTAGACATTCTATATTCTGTTGTAGATACTTCCTCATCTTTTCTAGCCTCATCATCTGTAGTGATAGTTGTATCTATTTGTTGCCATGTTGCTACAACAGCTGTATAATTCGAATCATTATCACTTTTAGCAATTCCTGCTGCTCCTGCATCAGTTGTAATTATATAATCGCATCCTTTCATTAATTCGCTAACATCATACCAACCGTTTATAGTATCACTTGACGGATTACATATATACACTTGTTGTTGCTCATTGATATCAACAATAGCCATTATATGACTATCTGTTGTAAAAATTGTACTGCCATTTACAGAAACAAGCATTACTTTTCCTTTTTTTAATGAATCCAGAATATCTTCAGCTTTTGGGTTTTGTATTACTTCCGCATTCATTCCTAAAGAATCCATTTCCGATTTTAATGTTTCATAATTTGTCAAGCCATATTTTTCATCCATCTCTGCTGCTATATTTGCTGGTGTATCATCAGAATCTTTTAATCCACTTGCAAGTATAGCCACTGATGTAGGTCCACATCCAGCCCAGTAAATTGTATTTCCCCAATATGAATTGCCGGAATATGAACCTTTAAATTGTTTAAATAATTTATATGTAATTCCAGCTGATGATGTATATTCTTTATCATAACCATCACCATCTACTGAAGTCTCTACTGCCTTTTCTTTATCGTCTTTGCTATCTTCTACTTTATCCTCTTCTTTATTATCTTCTGCATTTGAAGAAGTGTTTTGAGTAACATTAGGGTCTTCTGTAGTTCCTCTTGTTCTATTGCCATCTCCCCAGCCCCATCCAAGCCAACCTTGTTTTCCATCAATAACGTTAGTCTGCCATGAAAGCCATTCTTCCATTGTAGATTCATTTATTCCTGAATCTATACTATCTCTTATTATTCCTCCACCGATATATATTCCTACATGTCCAGCAGGTCCTGTACCAGTTCCATATACAGTTGCTCCTATAGGAATTGCATTCATATCTGTAGAAATTATATGATGCTGTGCTGCCTCATAAGCAGTTGCATGTCTTGAACCATTAATTATACATGGTCCAACTCCTGCATTTGCATAAACATCATCCGCCCACCCGCAAGCAATAACCCGCTTGTATCCAAGGTGTACTATAAGCAGCATCTAAAATAGCTTGAGAAACATCTGTCATAACACCATCACCTGCTGCTACCGCTCCTCCATTTCCAGTTGATGTAGATGCCCCTCCTTTTTTTAAGGTAAAGTGACTTAAGGCATTTTGTCTTGCTGTTTCGCTACCCGAACTATTATATTCATCAATATACCCTTGAAATGTAGCTGGATCTGTATATGTCATTGTTGTAGTATTTCCGTCATTATCAGCTCTTTTAAATTTTATAATTCCTTGTAATGTATCTCCATTCTTTATAATTTCATCCCAATTAATTTCTTCATCTGGATTTGAGCGAGTATCTGGATACTGTGTAACTATTTCCGCTCTCATCAATCTTGCTAATTCCTCTGGCGAATCTAAATATTCATCTACTCTGCTACCATTTTCTATCATTTTATTCCAAAGTTCTTGCGCTGTAGTTCCACTAGCTAAAGTACCATCCGTGTTTATTGTTACATTGTTTACATAAGTACCAGCTGCATAGGGTGTACTACTCCAGTCATCTTCTTTATATGTTCCATCATCTACCGTTATAAAATATACCATTGATGCTAAAAGTACTATTATAATAGCAATAACTAAGATTACGGGTAATACTGTTATTGTTATAGTTCTTACAGCTATCTTCGCCATTTTTTTTATTTGTTCTTTCGTTTCTTCTTCCATATACTCACCTCGATTCCACATCCAATTACTATACTCTTGCTCTAAATTCTTCTGTTTCACTTCCTTGAGAATTATATACCAATAAATTTGAGAACACTATATAATTAATATATTTGTTTGACACATATCTACTATAAAACTTAATTGTTATCTCTTTTGTTTCTCCTGGTTCAACTCTAAGCATTGGCTGTGTTAATTCATTTATATAAGCTGAATAAGTTGCTCCTTTACTATCTTCCAAATGAAGAGATTTAACATTACTCATTCCATCTAATTGAATTGCTTGATCTTTATTGTTTGTAACTCTTATTGTATACTCTTCATGATCCATATAAGTATTACTATTTAAAACTGTCATGCTTATATCATCTTTTTCTGTTGTTTCATTAAATTCCGTATATCCAATATAATTATTAATATTTAATTTGCCATCTTTTACTGTAACATAATCTTGTTTAACATATCCATTGTTACTTTTACCTGTAGATAATATATCTTCGCTTATATCTACTTTATAAGTATTTCCTGTCCAATTCTCTACATTATAAACTTTTTGTTCACCATTAAAAATGTTATTATAATATGCTTGCTCAAATACATTCATTGAATTATATATTTGTTCTTTACATTCATCTGTTAACATATTATAAGCACTTTCAATATTTCCTTGATTACATGCATTAAAAAATGCTCCTATTATTTCAGAATCACTTTTTAAAGTATCAGTTGAAACCTCTTCTCCTGATACAGCTGATTGTGTTGATGATAAATTAACATTTGTTTCATTTTCTAGTTTCTGTAAATCGCCACTAGTAATCACATTAGCAACATTGTTTTCCTCTTTTCTTGAAATCCCTGTTAAAAAATTTAATAATTGAACTAATACAATTATAGAGGCAATAATTACTACGCCCACTAATATCTTTTTCCTATTATTGTTCAAAAAAATTCTAATATCTTGTATCATAATTATTACCTCTTTCTATTATTGGTAGTGTGAAAACTTTATAAGCTTCCAACTACTTTTT
>CALXFJ010000036.1 GCA_944387565.1 uncultured Clostridia bacterium
AAAAAGTTGACAAAATTTTAAGCCTTGATTACAAGACTTTTAAAAGATATTTTTATTAAGTTAATGTCAAACTACGGAGGAATATGAAAATAGTATAGATACTTAAAAATTCTTTAGAAGCTGGAAGAGACTTAATTTTAGTCTCTTCCAGTTAAAATAAAAGGGATAAAATTGTTAAATATATCAATTGATAATTTTTGTGAGAATAATAATAGAAAAGAAATTGTATAAATTAGCAAGTAAGATGATATCTATATTGCTTATTACAATAGTATTGTAGAAGAAATTAGAGAATTTTCAGAAGTACAAAAAGATATGAGAATGGCTGTTACAGGAAAGTTGGATTTTTCTATTCATAATGATGATTTATTAAAGCTTACAAATTTTGATGTATCAAATGTTAATATCTGACATGATAAGTAAAAAATTATATATATTTTAAAAATATGTATAATTTTTTTGATTTTTTATACATATTTATTGAAAATGTATAAAAAATATGATATTTTATATGTATGGAGGAAAAGTTATGAAATTAGAAATGTTACCATATAAAAATGTTAATTTAAAAACAAATAAAATTTTAGAACAATTAAATTTGTCATCAAGAGCATTAGCAGAACTTAAAGGTTATTCAAATACTATTCCAAATATGCATATTTTAATAAATGCAGTAACTATTAATGAAGCTAAAGATAGTAGTGCTATTGAAAATATAGTTACAACACATGATGATATTTATAAAGTACTAACAGAAAGTGGGTATAAGGAAGAAAATGCTAAAGAAGTTGTAGATTATAGGAATGCTATTTGGCTAGGATATGAACAAATAAAAAAAGATGGCTATATAGATACAAATACTATCATTAAAATTCAAGGAACTATTGAACATAATAATGCAGGAATTAGAAAGCTACCAGGTACAGAATTAAAAAACTCAATTACTGGTGAAACTATATATACACCTCCTCAAAGTGAACAAGAAATAATAGCTTATTTAAAAAACTTAGAAGATTTTATCAATAATAATGAGGATGGCATAGACCCATTAATAAAAGTTTGTTTAATACATTATCAATTTGAAAGTATTCATCCTTTTTATGATGGAAATGGAAGAACAGGAAGAATTTTAAATATTTTGTACCTTGTGTTAAACAATTTAATTGATAGTCCTATATTATACTTAAGCAAATATATAAATAAAACTAAGCAAGAATATTATAAATTATTTAATGAAGTTAGAGATAATAATAATTTTGAAGATTGGATTTTATATATTTTAAAAGGAATTGAAATTACTTCTAATGAAACAATATCATTAATAGAAAAGATTCAGAATGAAATGAAAAATTATAAAGAAGAATTTAAAAGTAAGCTACCTAAAATATATTCAAAAGAGCTATTAGAAAGTCTATTTTATGAAGTTTATACGAAAATATCATATATTGAAAAAGCATGTAATGTTACAAGAATTACCGCAACTTCATATTTAAATCAGCTAGAAGAAATTGGACTTTTAGAATCTGAAAAAATAGGTAGAGAAAGATTATATAAGAATGTTAGATTAATAAAACTTCTATCTGAGAATTAATATCACTTTGTTTTGCAATTGTATATTTTATTATATTTTATTATAAGTTCCTTTCTATTAGATAGGGACTTATTTATTTTTATAAAATGTCAGAGTAGGGAGGGGGATAGGACTATTTTAAATATAAGACATTAAATATAATATAATTAATAAAATATTTTACAATTCTTTAATTATTTTTTTATATTTTTAGAAATAGAAAATAAATAATTAAACACAAATGAAAAATAAAAGCTTTGTGTTATTAATAAAAATCTTAAAATTAGAAAATTTTTTAAAAAATTAAATTTTAAAATTTAAATATAATAAAAAACGAACAAATGTTGTTTATAAAAATTTGATATTAAATTTATATGAAAATATTTGTATTATTATTTAATTTTAAATTCTTAAAATCGAATTTAAGATATTTTAAATTTAAAGTAGTATAACTTTATAGCTTTATAGCTTTGATAAATATTAATTCTAATAAAATTTATTAAATGATTTATATTTTTTATTGAAATAACTAGTAAAGAGCTATTAATAAAATATGCAAAAAAGTGGCAAAAAATCGACGCATGAAAATCAATTTTAAGCCGTTTTATTTTTTGGGCCTTATAGTTTTATGGGTAAAATAGTAGTGCAAATACTAAAAAATATAATTTCTAGAAATTTCGATAGAATATAAAAAGGTTTATATAAGATGGAGGAAAATCAAATTTAAGTAATAAAAAAATAAAGAAAAGTATATTAGTAAGAATTTTATAAAAAGAGATAATATGGAAAATAATAGTTTTAGAAGTTGGGGGATGGCAAATAAATATATTAATTAACTATAATTATTATTTTTCTATCTCTTTTTGAACAAAAGATTGGTTTTGTGCAATGTTGTATGTCAGATATTTAGGAGAGTTTTTGACTCTCCTACTCACAAATCATATATTTACCATATAATTTTTAATATAATATTCTTGCCCATTTTTTTACTATCAAATCATCGATACATAAATTTCCTTTGCCTATACCTATTTCTATTCCAGGAGAATTCAGTCCATGATAGTCACTTCCTCCTGAAACTAAAAGTTGTCTTTTTTTGCACAAATCTAATAGCTCTTGTGTTTGAAGTTTTGTAAAAGTTGAATAATAGCATTCAATACCATCTATTTGGTAATTTTCCAAGATATGGTTTAATATCTTTTTAGCATTATGTTTGTATTCAAATATATGAGGTAAAAACAATTTTCCTTTTGATTTTCTCACTAATTCTATAGTTGATTTCAAACTTGGCAAAACATCATTAGTATCCACAAAAAATATACTATTTGGATCAGACATATATTTTCTATACAGTACTAAACTATCATTCCATGCATCATCATCAACTAATTTCTTGTTTTCTTGATTTTCAGTTAATCTTTCATGTAAATATTCAGAAGCATATTTATCTTGTGAATAGTCATTTAGAAAATTTTCATTTAATTTAACCCCTGATTGTAAACATTTTTGGTATAATCGCTCAACTTCTAGAGAATTTCTTTCTTTGGGTGTAAGATACACTCCGTTTAAATTTTTTTGCATCAATTTTGTATCTATATTATACCCCAAAACTTCTATTGGTATTCCTAAAACAGTAGTATTCAATTCTATACCAGAAATTATTTTTCCAGAATAATATTTCTTTATATCAATATCTTCTAATTCTTTATAAGCACTGCAAGTATTATGATCTGTAATAGAAATATATGATAGCTTTTTAGTTTGTGCTTTTTTTAGGATATCAATGACACTATCTGTTCCATCAGAATATGTTGAATGTATATGTAAGTCTATCAATTTGTTATCCTCCTAATTTCTTTTCAATATTTTATTTAACTCTACTTCTGCTTTTTTAACAAAATAATTTTCGAAGTCCAATGGCAAATCTTCTTCTTTTAGTTTCCTTTTCAATTTATCAATTGTATTTAAGGCTTCAATATTTAATTGTGTCTCTACTTCAATCATTTTATCACCATTTTTTATGTCTTTTGTCGTTAATTTCATTTCACCTTTTTGATAACCATAATCTTCTTCTATTATATTCATTATTTTTTTATAACCAATAGCTTGCATAAATACTTCTGCTTCTTGACAATCTAATATTTTTAGTCTTATACTTTTTTGCTCCAATATTTCTCCTTTATTATTAATTTTTTTATTTTTATATGTTATATCTCTTCTTATTTCACTTTTGGATATATCATTAACCTTTCTGATGATGATAGCATTAGAAATAATTTCTCTAGTAGATAATTGTCCAATTTCCAAGAATTCTGGTATCATAAAAATATCGTATAAAATGAAATGTTCAGTTTCATTATATCCTTTTTTTAGTAAAAGATTTTTAAATGTTTCGATACTACCTTTTATTTTCAATGTTACTTCATTATTATTTTTTTTCAATATAATTTCCCCCTATTTATAAAAATCATAATAACTTAAAGTTTTTGTGTTATCAACTTTTAATGCCATTTCTTGAAGTTTGGAAATATCTAATGGTTTTTCCGCATAATCCATTATAATTCCTCTGCTATATACTACATCTTTAGGATAATTCCCTGTATTCTCAAATACAATTTTAATTCCACTCTTTAATGATAGTTCATTTATTGATTTACAATTATAATATGATAAAAGACTACTAACTAATTCTGAAAATTGAATTTTACTCATTTTATTGTCTTTTACCCACTGTGATTGTTGACTTTCTTCATTTTCACCAATCATAAGATCCTTAAATCTTATAATTCCAATATTTGAATTATTGTGTAGTAGTTTTGATAGTTCTTCTGAAAAAGTATTACTTTCTAATTCTTTTGTTAAGGCTATATCAAATTTAATTTTCTTTGCTTCTTTAAATGTTTCAGTTTGTATATAATTTCGCTTATATTCTAATATATGCATATCTTTTTCTGGGTTTATAGCAATTCTTAGCACGTCAAACTCTACATTTGAAACCAATGTATTAAATAGATCAAACTTTTCTTTTTCCCAAAATATATTTCCTGAAGTATGTATTCTTAATATATCAAACAGGTCATTATTATCTCTGATAATTTTAGCCACTTTTCTTAAATCTTCTAAGTTATATAATGATGGCTCTCCATTTCCGCTCAATACTATTCTTTCAAACTTAATATCATTCTTTCTTAATTGTTTAAATATGTCTGACAACTTATCAAAGCCTACTAATTTATCATCATTAAACTTTTTATTATTTTTTGCTATACAAAATGGACAATTTCGATCACAGCTATAGTTTGGAAGAATAATGGTTAAATTACCTAATTCAAACATTTTCAATGTATAATATAATTTATTTATTAACTTAAATAAATCATATACCCCTTTCTTCATTATTTTTATATTAAATATTTAGTACAATCTAAATTTTGTACTGTAACTTTTTTATATTTTTTCTAAAAGCTATTAGCTTTTCATAGTTAGTCTACTTAAAAATATTATCTACAACTTTCTTCTTGTTCTTTACCTTTTGTTATATTATTCTCTTTATTAATCGTATATTCTAAAATATGCTTTTTAACTAGTTCGGTTGTATCATCAACCTCCATATCAGTTGTATCTATTATTTTTGTAAATGGATATGTTTTCCAAAAACCTGCTTTTTTTTCTTTTTCATCTCTTATTCTTAAATCTTCTATAGTATCTTTCAATGGTGTACCATTTAATTCTGCTTTTCTCATTGCTCTTTTTTGAAAATCAGCCTTTAAAAATATATGGTTTGATATATCATCGCATACAGCGAAAGGTCTTCTTGCATTTAATAATACAGGGTTCTTTTCCCTAATATTTTCTACAATATTTTTTATATATCCATTTAAACTATCTCCAAAACAAGTTCCGACATCTACTGTCAGTTTGTCCATTTCAGGGTTGTACAATTCATTATTCTCAAAGAAATGTCCATTTATAGAAACTTCATACGCTCCATCGTTATCTCTATATCCTAAATCTAAGTTTTCCATAAGTTCTTCAATTTTTGATTCTTTTACAATATTTTTTATGTTTTCAATTGACAATCCTTTTTCTTTCATTAAATAGAATGTTATTGGTCTGAAAAAAGCACCAAAATCAAAATATACTAGATTTGGGATTGTCGATACTAATTTTTTTGATACAGATGTTTTTCCAGCTGCTGGCATTCCACTTATTGCTATTAATGAATGCTTTTTTATAGGTTTACTTTCACTGTTTTCATTCAATAAAGATTCAACTTGCTTTTCTTCATTCTCATCAAAATCCAAATCTGTAAAATCATATAAATTTATTCCATTTAATGCATATACTGCATCTGTATTCATAACTTTTATATCATCTTCTTTATAGCCCAAATCTTTGACAGCTTTAATAATATCTTCTTTTGTTTGTCCTTCAATTTCAACATATGGTGGAATTTTTGGCCATTTATCTAATACTACTTCAGTATTTGCATAATCATACGCAATTCTTAATTTTCTTTGATGATTGGTTGGAAAATAGCCTAAATTTTGTAACAATTCTTTTCCAGAGTCAATATTAGGAATTGGAATTTCTAATTCTTCGACATCATCTATTTGGTACTCTTTATCTGCATTGATTATTTTTTTTATTGTTATAGTAGTTTCATTTCCTGTTTTTCTTAATCTAATCCATTTCTTAAATTTTGAGCTTGCTTCGGATATTAAATCTTGTATTTCTTTATCACTAAGTCTTGTCATATCTTTTTCTTCGTTAATATAACTTAATAAATCATTACCACCTAATAAATATTGCATTTTTTTTCTTTCTTCTTTTGAAAAGCATGGATAAATCTCACTTAGCATTGCAGTTAATCTTCTTTTATCTTCAGTTTTGTTGAATTCTTCAAGACTAACTTTTAATTCTTCCTGAATTGTTGGAAAATCAAATGTATATATATCTTGAATATATTTCCATTTAGGTTCTACTCCTAATTCCTTCATCTTTTGCATAATCGCCTTTGGATTTACATTTAACAATTTGATCTCTCTTTCTATTTCTGCCATGTTTTCACTCTCCTTTTAAGTTCTGTAATTTTTCTTGGTTATAGCATTTTTTATGCAACCAAAGGAATTATATCACAATTCTTAAGTTATGTAAAGCTTTTAATATTTTAAATTTCTAAATAAAGAAAAATAAAATTACAACAAATACTTAATATATTCTGTTAATTTTTTGAAATCATCCAATAAACTATAGATATCTATTAATTTTAATTAAGTACTAATTAAAAGGTAAATGATTAATACTACTGTCAAGCTATGTGAATTTTACATATTATTATAATTATAAACAAAGTTTTCTTTTTTTAACATATTCATTATTAGGGGAACCTAGAATCCACTAAATCTTCTAATTACTATATTTATTTGAATCTTCTTAAATAAGCATCCATTTTATCAATAAATTCATCATTACTTCTAGTTTGAGACATTTGACTAATAACTTGTTCAGTAACTTCAGCAACAGGCATACTATTCATAGCTTTTCTTAAAGCAAAAACAGTATCTTTCTCTTTTGGTGTTAATAATAAGTCTTCTCTTCTTGTTCCAGATTTATTAATATCAATTGCTGGGAAAATACGTTTCTCAGATAGTTTTCTATCAAGATGAACTTCCATATTACCTGTACCTTTAAATTCCTCAAATATAACATCATCCATTCTACTACCTGTGTCAATCAAAGCTGTTGCTAATATTGTTAAACTTCCACCAAATTCAATATTTCTAGCAGCTCCAAAGAATTTCTTTGGTTTATGTAATGCTGCTGGGTCGATACCACCTGATAAAGTTCTTCCTGATGAAGGAATTACTAAGTTATAAGCTCTTGTTAATCTTGTTATACTATCTAATAATATAACGACATCTCTTCCATGTTCTACTAATCTTTTAGCTCTTTCTAAAACCATTTCAGCGACTTTTACATGATGTTCTGGTAATTCATCAAATGTAGAATGCATAACTTGACCTTTTATAGAACGTTTCATATCTGTAACCTCTTCTGGTCTTTCATCAATAAGAAGGACAATTAATTCTACTTCAGGATTATTTTGGCTAATAGCATTTGCTACTTTCTTTAATAAAGTTGTTTTACCAACTTTAGGTGGAGCAACAATCATACCTCTTTGTCCCTTACCAATAGGACACATAAGGTCAATGATTCTTGTTGCTATTTCATTAGGTGTTGTTTCTAGTTTTAATCTTTCTTCTGGATATATAGGTGTTAATTCATCAAATCTTTTTCTTTTCATTGCTTTCTCAGGATGTTCACCATTTACCTCACCAACAAATATTAAAGATGGGAATTTTTCTCCTTCTCTAAATCTAGAAATTCCTTTTACAACATCTCCTGTATCTAGTTTAAATCTTCTAATTTGAACCATTGATACATAAACATCTTTATCACTTGATAAATAATTATCTCCTCTTAAAAAGCCATAACCATCTGGTAATATGTCTAATATTCCTTCTACAATTTCATCACCTTCATTAGTTAATTTATAATCAACTATAGGTTCTCCATTTTCATCATAATGTTTTTCAATTATTTCTTTATCATCGTCTACCTCTTCTGTTATTACGTCTACATCTTCATTTTTTCTAGAGTTATTTGTATTAACTCCAATGACTTGGTTTAAAACAGATATTAATTCTTCTTTTTTCAATTTTGATATATTTTTTATATTATGTTCTTTTGCCAATAGTTTTAAATCTGTTAATGTCATACCATCTAAATCTAACATAAATTACCTCCTATTTTATATTATTTATCTATTAAATTATAATCTTCTTATTTTTACAATTTGGAAAAAACGATTATAAAAATTAAATTGAATAAATACATTTATTATTATAACATATTTGTGTAGTTTTTGAAACTGTTTTTCATAAAAAAGTTTTAAACAACAAAAGAAATGTAATTATTACTAAATTACATTCCTTGGTCTATATAAACTTTTTCGTTTGGATAATACATATCTAGTTTTTCTCTTGCCATTTGCTCTATAAATTCTAGTGAATTGACATTATCCTTTTGATTATTAAGTTCTTGATTAGTTTCTTTTTCTTCAGCAATTTGCTGAGATAAATCTTCGCTTTCTGTACTATATTGATTTAAAGTTTTTTGTTGATTAAATATTGTAAAGACTGCATATATTCCAATAATTATAATTAATAGTCTTACACATATTTTTCTTTTTTTCATAAGTTAATCTCTCCAATTCTAATGTATCAATCCTTACGGATACTCATAACTATATAATTCTACATTTTTTTAATAATTCCTTCTAATTTATTTAATTTTTTACATTATTTTCTTGTTTTTTATTATTTTTTGTAATATTTATAATTTTATTGTATAAATTAGCAAAAGTTTTCCTAATATTTATAAAAATGAATGAAATAGGTTTGAAAAATATCTTTTTAATAAATCTTATAGGAATAAAAATAATTTTAAATATTTTGCCAAAAATCTTTTTAAAGAAATTTATTATTATTACATTTATTTTTATAAAATATGAACTAAATAAAAACATATAAATAAATATTCCCAACGCTATTCCTAAAAACATAAATAAACGAATTTCACCATTGTTAAAAGTAAATATAAAATAAATAATAGAAAAGCCTGTTAAAATCCAAAATAAGAGGTCTTCAATGTATGTGACAAAATCAGTAGTTTTAAATGTTTTTCTTAATATCCTAAAAAAATCAAATAGAATACCTATTATAACACCATTTAATATAAAAATAAAAAATAAATATGCCTGATTTGTAACCATATAATAATCTCCTTAAATGTAAGATTATTTAAAAATCTTACTAATTAAACTTCCTTTTGATTTTTCACTACTTTTTTGGTCACTATAATTCATAGATGAAATATCTCCTTCAACTATTACTTCTGAAGTGTCTATACTTAATTTATTTATCCTCAAATTTTCTCCTTTTACTGTAAGTAGTCCTAATTCTGTTTCAATTATTACAACTTGATCATCAAAACTTAGTACATCAGCTACTCCAGAAACACTTAGTTTTTGCCTATTTTCTAAAATAAGATTTTGTATAACACTTGTATTTAAAGTTTTTCTTTCATCAACTGTCATTACTAAAAACCTCCTTTTGTTTTTTACCTGCTAAAATATATATATTCAGTGTTTGTCTTGTTTAGAACTACATTAGAAGATTCTTTTGTGTAATTCTTGTAAATTTGTATCTTCAATTATATTTTTAAATGTAATTGAAATTTTACTTTCAGATATGTCAACATTTAAAAGTTCCAAATTCTTTTGTTCTATAAAATCTAATATTTCTTTTATTAATTTTATATTTCTTATTATCCCATTACCTACAATTGAAATTCTTGATACTTCTTTTTTTATTATACTTTTTACAGTATTTTCTTCTATTTTATTAGATATTAATGTTCCATTTTCTTCATCAAAAGTTGACTTTGTTGTAATTGGAATATTAAATTTCTCCCCTATCTCAACACATCTGTTATGAAGTACTTTTGCACCTTCGCTAGATATTTGAAGCATTTCATCATATGATAAATTAGATAATTTTTTTGCTTCTTTTATTTTATTTGGGTCAGCTGTATATACTCCATCTACGTCAGAAAAAATATAACAATTTTCTGCTTTTAAACTCGCTGCTAAAGCAACTGCTGTTGTATCAGAACCTCCTCTTCCTAAAGTTGTAATATCATTGTTTTCATTTATTCCTTGAAACCCGAGCAATAATTACTATTTTCCCTTTTTCAAGTTCTTTAGTTATTCTAGATGTATTAATTACCTTTATATTGGCCTTTTGATAATTATTATCTGTAAATATTCCGAGCTTGCCATCCAGTTAATGATATTGCAGGATAGCCCATATAATTTAATAGAATACTTAATTTTGCAATTGAAACTTGTTCCCCACTACTTAATAATGCATCTAATTCTCTTGCAGGAATATTATTACTTAATTCTTTAGCTTCATTTATTAAATTATCTGTTGTTTTACCTTGTGCAGATACAACAACCACTACTTTATATCCATTATCACATATTTTAGTAATTCTTTTAGCTACTAATTCTAATTTCTTATTATCAGCAACTGAACTACCTCCAAATTTTAAAACAACAATCTTATTCATTTAGTCCACCTCTTTAATAAGGATATAACCATTTTAATTATAAAAATATGGTTACTTATAATATTATATGTTCGAAATTTGTTAAAGTGAGCTTAGAAAAAGAAAAGAAGATAGCTTTTTATTCTATCTTCTTAGTCTTTATTTTTAATATTATATTTTAAGTAGCTTTCAATAAAATCATCAATTTCTCCATCCATAACAGCTTCAACATTTCCTACTTCATATCCTGTTCTATGGTCTTTTACCATTGTATATGGACAAAATACATATGAACGTATTTGACTTCCGCCATGCAATATCTTTTTGGTCTCCATGTAAATCCTCAATTTTTTCTTTATGTTCTTTTTCCTTCAAATCTAATAGTTTTGATTTTAACATTTTCATTGCTGTTTCTCTATTTTGTATTTGTGAACGTTCAGATTGACAAGCAACTACTATATTTGTTGGTATATGTGTGATTCTTACTGCTGAAGAAGTTTTATTAATATGTTGACCTCCTGCTCCTGATGACCTATATGTGTCTACTCTTAAATCATCTGGATTTATTTCAATATCCATATCTTCTGTAATTTCTGGTAAAACTTCAACAGATGCAAATGAAGTATGTCTTCTACCTCCTGAATCAAAAGGAGATATTCTAACTAATCTATGAATTCCTTTTTCTGATTTTAAATATCCATATGCATTTTCTCCTATTACTTCAAATGTAACACTTTTTAATCCTGCCTCTTCCCCATCTAAATAATCTATTTCTTTTACTTCATAATTGTTCTTATTTGCCCATCTTGTATACATTCTATAAAGCATTTGAGCCCAATCTTGAGATTCTGTTCCTCCTGCTCCTGGATGTATTGTAACTATTGCATTATTCGCATCATATTTTCCAGATAGTAAGCTAGACAACTCTAATTTTTCTACATTTTTTTGTAATTTTTTTACATCTATTGATATTTCTTTTTCTAATTCTTCATCAGGTTCTAATTTTATTAATTCTACTAGTTCTTCTAAATTCTCTATTTCTTTTTCTATCTCTTTAAAATCTGAACATTTTGATTTTAATCTCTTTATTTTAGAAAGCACTTTAGAAGAATTTTTACTATCTTTCCAAAAATCTTCTTCTAGTGTTTGTTTTTCTAAATCTTCTAAATCTTTTTCTAATTTAGATATGTCAAAGAGACTCACTCAAATCTTTTACCTTTTCCTTAATATCTTCTATTATCTTAGAAGTTTCTTCTAATTCAAACATATTTTCACTCCTTTATTTTATTTTTTAAAAATTTATAAATAGAATAAACTATTTTAACAATAATTACTATAATAACAGGAAATAACAATGCTATTCCATATTCTACATATTGTAAACCATCAAGCCATTGCCCATCTTTTGGCTTATACTCACCAATAGTAAATCCTAATGCTATTGAAAAAACTACCCATAATATTAAGAAGAAAGCATTAAATTTTTTGGAACTGTAATTATTTTTAGTTATTATTTTTTTAGAATATATTAAATAGATAATAGGCGTTACAATAAGAAATATTATTGAAAGTAAATATTTTTGTAAATCATTATAAAGTATTTGAATTGCTTCATCACAAAATGCAAAAATCACCCATCCTATTATTTGCCACAATATTACTAATAATAAAGATTTTTTAAATTCTTTCATTAGTTCTTCTCCTCTTTTTATTTCCGTATACATTATATTATCCTGAAAGCAAAAAGTCAAATAAAAAACTACCTTAAATCCAATTATGGAGATAAGGTAGTTTTATGGAGAAATTAACATATTCAGGTAATTGTGTACCGTGTATTATTATTAACTATATCTAAAGACAATCTACATTGCTTATATTTAGTAATGTGTTTTCTCTTCGGATATTTATCAGGATTAGAAAGGACTTCATATATAATTCTATCAAATATATAATTGACAGTATTATTGAGTTCTCTTGCTCCTGTATCAGTTAATAATGATTTTTCTGCAATACGTTCAAACAGTCTTCCACTATAGTAAAGCGAAATACCTCTCTCACGCAATTCTCGTTGGTAAGCCCTAAATATTGATAGCTTAGAATTTCTAAGTATCGATGCCAAGTCTTGTTTTGTAAGCTTATTCATCTCAACTATAGTACTAATTCTACCAACAAATTCTTCAGGCAAACCATACTTTATTAAGTCTTGCTTCAAGAGTTTCGTATCTTGCTTAGGCTTAACATCTTTATTTAAATTAAACCCTGCTTTACTAGTATTTAATCTTTTTTTACGAATTTCCTCTAATCCAGAGAAAGCTCCTAAAAAGATTACAATTAAATTGGAGGTATCAAAATCTATTGAATATGGCTCTTCGTCCGTAGGGACTTCGATTGTTGAACCTTCAATTATTTTAAGAAGACTATTTAAAACTTCTCTTCCGGAAACATCACGTTCATCGGAAAAGCCTTTACCTGCTTTCTTGTCAATTTCATCAATGACAATTACTCCATTTTGGGCCCTTTCAATATCTTGATTAGCTTTTTCGTAGAGATTGTAAATCATCTCTTCTACATCTGCTCCATAATAACCTTCTTGAGTATACTTTGTAGCATCCTCAATAGTATATGGGAGATTTAGCACTTTCAAGATTTGGCGGATAGTTTCTGTTTTACCAGTACCACTATCACCAATAATCAAAAGATTTGTTTTTATTGATTTAAAAACAATGGCTTTATAAATAGCTGTAATAATCCGTCTTACTGGTTCATTTTGACCAATAATACATGTCAGAACACTTTCTTCTACATCTTGAATTCTTGGAAGTTTCATTGTTGAAGAATCTTGGGTTTCATTATTTTCTCTCAAGAATCTTTTATAAGCATTTGACCTTTTGCTTTTATTGCTTTTGGCTTTAACTTTTTCTGGATTCTTCGTTGAATTTTCAGTAGTAGTAGAAATATTCTGTTCGATTACATCTGTCATGATTTTCTCCTTTGCATCTTATAAGACACAATATATATAATTGTGTTTATTGAAATTTTATCACACCGTTGCTATTATGTCAACATAAAAGAAGCATAGCAAATAATTTAGCTATGCCTTTATAAAATGTCGCATCAGAAACGTCCCCAATTGGACATTACACATTTCTTCCGTGACAGTTTTTGTATTTCTTTCCGCTACCACATGTAGTGGAAAATTTAGTATTATTAGTATATACAATATTATCTATATTATTGGTATTTCTTAATTTAAAGAATCTTTATGAAAAGGTATATATAGTATTTATTGTATTATTCTAATTATCTTTTTTAAAATTGTGGCAACAAATTGGCAACAATGTCGCCAACATATTTTTTATTTACCTTTATATGTGTGAAGATTCCTATCTAATAATATTTTATTCTTCACATGCTTAATATAACATTTTACCTATCCTTTGTCAAATCTATAAAAATTGTAAATTATATTTTTAATTTATGATATCCTCAAAATATTTATCTTTTATTTTTGTTTGTAATTCACTATCTTGCATAATTAGTTTAAATATTTTTCCGCTATAATTTCTTTCAAGTTCTTTATCAGCCAATTCTAGTAAATTCTGTTTATCATCAATTATTTTAATAGCCTTTTCATAATCATTTTTTGCAATAATATCATCTATTTCTTTAATTCTATTATTATAAATTCGATCAATATAATCCTTTTTACAGATTTCTTCCAATTCGCTTTTCAGTTTTGTAATATCTTCGTCTTCTTTCAAAAAATTATTTTTAATCATATTATTAATTTTAGTTTTTACAAACCATGTTGCCTGCTTTGACTTGCTCGCATTTAGTCTAATTAATACTAAACTCTTGAATTTTTCTATTTGATGATCTTCTAAAGCAAATCTAATTTTAACTTTTTCTAATATTAAATCATCACATAATAAATTTTCTATTTCATTTATCTTTAAAGTATAAATCCCGTCTTTTTTCCATTTATTAATTTGCACTTCTTCATGACAATCACCATCTATAATTCCAATAGCTTTATTTTTTAATATTTGGTTTTTACTATTATAAGCTTTACAATAATTTATCACATTTAAATGTCCACCTACTGGAATCACTGTATATTCTGGAAATAAAATAGTATATAATTTAAAATCATAACTTGTTTTATCATCCCCCTCGCAAAAAATAATATTATTTCTACTTCCTAGCAATTCCATTAAAAGTTTATCAGGTAAATTAAAATTATTTTCAATGATTTCAAATTTCCAATTAGATGGTGGAATAAATTCTTGATTCCAAATCAATGTAGAATCGCTTCTGCTAATTGCAAAATCAATATTATGTGTTAAATATATAAATTTACAGTCTTGCCTTTCAGTCTCCAATCTATTCCATAATCTACTACATATTGATAAATTAATATGATTCTCTGGTTCATCTATTATAATATAACTCTCTCTTTTGGCTAATAGGACATGTGCTATATAGTAGAATATTGCTTTTTCTCCATCACTTAATAAATTAAAATCGTAGATTTTTTTGTCTAATGTTTCTACTTGTAAACTATAACAAGTAGGATTGATTATCTTTCTATGCTTTAACAATTCATTCCAGATTTCAATTACTTTATTTAGAACTGATTCTTCTTTTTGGTCAGTATCGTAATATTTTAATGATACCTCACCTTTCTCTATAAGTAATGCCTTTATTAATTCTTCAAAATCACTACTTAATAAGCTAACAATATTATCATCACTTCCTAGTTTATTTTTTTGCTGATATTGATTTACTTTTTCAATCATATTTTCCTTTATTGGTATAGTGTCAAATTTATTAACAACTAATAGATGTTGAGCTGGTATTATAGTAATGTTATTATCTATTTTTCCTTTTAGCGTCCTTGCAAAAGTGCTTTTCCCTGAACCATTGGCCCCAATCATAACTATATTATTTTTTATGTTGCTTACTTTTTTAAAAATTTCAATTGAAGTTATCTTATCATATATTATCTTTAAATATGTATAACAATACTTAGTTATCATATAATGTAAATATTGTACACAGTCATTATCTTCTTTTGTATATATATTTCCATTATATTTTAAGATTTTATTCTCAAAATGTGTAATTTTTTGCATAATATATGTAGAAATATATGTCATAGAATTCCAATCATAATTAGTTAATTCATTTATTATAAATGTAACATACTGCTCACTAGTATCACTTAGATTGTTCATATTTTTAAAACTTTCTATATGAGCTTTAATTATTTTCTCTAATTCAATTAAATCGATTGTATTTATTCTTTCTAAATTATTACTATAATCTTCATCTGACATATATATTTCTAATCTCTTAAATTCTTTTTTTAGTTTTTCCTCATATATATTAAAAATATTTATATATGTTCTAATGACATTAACTTTATTATAAGCTTCATTAAATCCTTGTATTATTTGATTTTTTCTTTCATCCATCTATATTCCACCTTTA
>CALXFJ010000037.1 GCA_944387565.1 uncultured Clostridia bacterium
TATAACTGGAATGAAGTAACTCTATGTAATATGCTAAGAAATGAAGTGTATATTGGAAATACAGTACAAAATAAAAAATCTGTTATATCCTATAAAGTAAAGAAAATAAGAACTGTAGAAAAAAAAAATCAAATAAGAGTAAATAATACACATGAGCCTATTATCGACAAAGATACATTTGAAAAAGTACAATGTATTCTTGAAAAGAGAGGAACAAACACAAAACTTAAATATGATTATTTATTACGAGGGCTACTTTACTGTTATCATTGTAAAAGAAAATTACAAATAGTTTTAAAGAAAAACTCTAAAAGAAATTCAAAAGCACATCCATATATAACTTGTAGTGATGCAAAAGAAAGAGGATGCTATCCACTTAGCATGAATTATGAAAAATTAGAAACACATATTATTGATATTGTAAAAAAGATATGTAGAATATATGCAGATAAAGAAGTTTTTGAAAAAATTTATGAAAAATATCAAAATAAAACTATTGATATAAGAGAAGGATATAAAAATAAATTATCACAAATTAATAAAGCTATAAATGAAATAAATAGTAATTTAGATAAGATGTATATGGATAAATTAAGAGGAGTTTTGCAAGAAGAAGATTACGTTAGGGTTTCACAAAAATTTGATTTTGAAAGGACAAAATTAAATGAAAAAAAGAAAGAATTAGAGCAAAAGTTAAGTCAAACAGAAGAAAAAGTAAATAATAAAAACAAAGCAAAAGAAGAAAAAGAATTAGATAAATTAATAGAAAATTTTTTGAAATTAGAAAAGATTGATAAGATTTATCTATATCGATTAATCAACAAAATAGAGATAGATAAAGATAAAAATATTTACATATATTTTAACTTTTCAAAATTAGATTCTATTAATGAAAATCTAGATGAATTTGTTAAAATTGAAGAATTAATAAATGAAGACAAACAAAAACACAAAGCTATGTAATTTCAATAGTTACAAGACTTTGTAAATTGGTTGGTACTTTTTAAAATCTACACCGTTAAAGTTTGCTTTCCATCCACTTGGAAAAGGGATAGAAGGATATTTGACAGCAATATTTTGGAAAGACCTATAAATATCACTATCAGGAGAATAATAGCCTGTTACAAGGTCAACACCATCAGGATTTACCATTGGCATTATGTAGATAGAAGCGGTATTAAATAAATCCCTAATACGGTAACCAAAAAGAGTAGAATTGTTCACATAGGCAATTGAATAATCTTCTATAAATTTCATTAAAACAACAGAAGTTATCCACTCATTTGCGTGATATGAGCCAGAATAAAAGACTTTTTTTGGTCCACGACCGGAGTCTAATTACTGGTATTTTTTTACCTAAAACACTAAAACCAAAATTTTGCATTTGTAAGAAAGTATAAGTATATTGTAAATCATGAATATTTGCCATCATGATTTCATAAGTATAATTAATATTTGTTTGAACTATAGCCATAAAATCACCTAAGATATAATACGAAATTAATTAATAAAAAGTGAATAATTGGTATAAATTATTTAATTTTAAAGTTGATAAACTTAGATTTTTATAGTATAATAAATAAGTACATATATGGGGATGTAATGGTTTCGACATTACATTAGAGGTATGGATTGCAAGTAGTGGATGGTTGCTTTGGCCACTTTAAAAAAGCAAAATTAAATATAAACGCTGATAGAGAAGAATTAGCATTAGCTGCCTAAGTTGCAGCTTCGCTTTACTAAATATCCCCACATATTTAGATAAAGTGTCATATTAGTGGGAAACGAAGCTACTTTTGCTTTTAAAGTAGTGGGTATTCTAAAAAGCTATATTTTATTAAAACCTGTTTGTTGGTGTTAGTAAAATGAAAATAAAAAACAAACTAAACTTGTAGATATCTGTATGGAAGATGTTATGGACAGGAGTTCGACTCTCCTCATCTCCACCATATGCAGGTATAATTTAGTGGTAGAATGCCATGCTTCCGACCTGGTCGCGAGGGTTCGATTCCCTCTACCTGCTCCAAGATTCTATAAGAAAGGTTACTTAACTAATAAAAAGCTTAAGTGACTTTTTATTGACCAAATTATTGTTATATGCTATAAAAAACATGGGGGTATTTTATAGTGGATTTTAAAAATTTAGAATTAGTTATTTTTGATTTAGATGGAACATTAATAGACTCAAATGGAGTAAGTAATGATTTAGATATAAAATTAGTACATTTATTTGATAAAAATAAAAGTCCAGAAGAAATAATAGAAGAAAGAGATAATCTGTTTAAAAATAATAAAAATGGTGATATATATTTAAATTATAGTGAATATTTAAAAGAAAAATATAAATCTAATTTATCAAAAGAGGAAATATTACAAATAAGAAGAGATTATTCAAAAGAACTTTCAAAGAATATAAAATTAAAACCAGATGTAGATGTTGTCATAAAATATTTGAAAAATAATAATATAAAGCTTGCTTTAGCAACAGTATCTAGGAGAGAAACTATAAATATTTATGTAAATGAAAATGAATATATTAAAAATAAATGTAATTTTCAAGAATATTTTGATTTTATTATAACAAAAGATGATGTTAAATTAAAAAAGCCTAATCCTGAAGTTTATAATAAAATAATAGAAAAATTTAAAATTAAAGATTTATCAAAATGTATAGTAATAGAAGATTCACTAATAGGAGTTATTGCAGCCAAAAGAGCTAATCTTAATGTTATAGCAATATATGATAAATATTCTGATAAAAATAGAGATAAAATAAATGAGCTTGCAGATTATAATGTAGCAAATTTTAAAGAATTACTAAAATTATTAAAAAAATGATAAAAAAGCCTAATTTTAGGCTTTTTACTATTGTTAAAACTATAGTAAGGTGATATAATAATTATGTAACCATAGGTAACTATTAAAAAGGAGTTGTATTATGGGTAAAAAAGAACGGTTCTATGTTGATGTAATGGCATTACATCCTCAAGTTACTGGCTCTTGCAATATCATAACTACCAGATTTCCAGATGGTAGGAAATCTATTTTTGTAACCGATTGTGGTTTGTTTCAGGGAAGGGAAGAAGAAGACTATAATAAAGAGTTATTCTTCAAACCAGAAAATATTAAATTTAGCCTTGTTACACACGGACATACAGACCATATTGGTCGGTTACCACTAATGGTAAGAAAGGGGTATGATAACCCTATCTTAACAACACGTGATACGCAAAGTATTATGGCTGTTTCATTAAAAGATAGTGCTAAAGTACTCAAGTCAGAAGCCAAAAAGAGAAAAGATAATAAACCAATTTATACAGATATTGATGTTGCAAATACAATGCAATTGGTCAAATCATGTGAATTCGAACATAAAATTCATATGAATGAAAATGTTGACGTAACATTTTTTAATAATGGTCATTTGTATGGTGCAGCATTAGTACTTGTAGAAATCCATTATCCAGGTGAAGAGAATATTAATATTCTTTTTACAGGTGACTACAAACAGGATAATATTTTTCTTGATTTGAAGCCACTTCCTCAATGGCTGTATGATTTACCACTTACAATCGTTTCTGAATCTACATACGGTTACGTAGATTCTTCTGAGATAAAGAAAAACTTCTCAGATAATGTGATTGAATGTATCAGAAATGGTGGTACAGTTGTAATTCCAGTCTTTGCACTTGGTAGAATGCAAGAGATACTTTATCTTCTTAAACAACTACAGGATGAAAGCTATCTTCCTTATGAAATTCCTATTTATGTTGATGGGGATTTAGGAATTGAATATACTAATATGTGTAAAACAGGTGTATTCAATGTTAAGGAAGAAATGAAAGATTTCATGCCACCAAAAGTTGTCTACGTTGACAAAACAATGAGAAACTCTATTTTACAAGACAAAGATAGTTGTAAAATCATTGTGACAACTTCAGGTATGGGGTCGTTTGGTCCTGCTCAAGCCTATATTCCTGCATATATAGACAATGAAAATGCACTTATCCATTTTACTGGCTATACTGTTGAGGGAACATTAGGAAGAAGATTAAAGGATACACCTAAAGGTGAAATCGTTGAGATTAGAGGAGTAGGGTATAGAAGGCTAGCAAAGGTAGAATATACTAGCGAGTTTTCTGCACATGCTAAAGCCGATGAATTGATTGAATTTTTACAAAAGTTCAATCATTTAAACCTAGTTCTTCTGAATCACGGTGAACAACCTGTAAAAGAAATGTTTGCTAAACGAGTTATGGATGAAGTTAATCCAAAGAATGTAGGAATACTCGGACGGCAATATTTCTTTAGAATTAACCCATATGGCTTGGTTGCATCTAAACCAACTAGGTTCATATAATTCCAAAGGAGCACTCAAATTCGAGTGCTCTTTTTATACTAAAAATACTCTAATTTTTAGTTAGATATTGGTAATTAAATAGAAAAAGTATATAATTTGGAATATAGGCAACTGCAATCCCATTGACTTTAGACAATGGGTAGTTCACTAAGAAAGTAAAGGTGAAAATAATGAAAGAATTAGTAAATGAATTGATGAATGGAATTTTTTATGATCATATAATTTTTTTGATATTTTTTATTATTATAGTTGTTTTAAGTGTAGTTTTTTATAGAAAAATTGTTGGGGTTACGGGAGAATTTTGGGTAAGAGTTGAATTAAGAAAGTTACCTAAAAATAGATATTTTGTATTAAATGATATTATGGTAAAAACAGAAAATGGAACACATCAGATAGACCATATTGTAATATCTAAATATGGGATATTTGTAATTGAAACTAAAAATTATGATGGATTAATTGTAGGAGATGAATATAAAGATAAATGGATACAATACTTAGGAAAAAATAAATATTATTTTAAAAATCCAATACATCAAAATTATGGACATATAAAAGCACTTAAAGAAATATTACAATTAGATGAATCTAAATTCATATCTATTGTATGTTTATCAAATAGGGCAAATGTTAAAGTAAAAGCCCAAAATGTTACACAAGTTGACTTTATAGATGATTTAATAAAATCATATAAAACAGAAATATTAAATGTTGATTTAAATGAATTAATATCTAAGATAGAACAAGAAAATATTCTGGATAAAGATATTAGAAGAAATCATGTAAAAAATATAAAAAATACAATAAAAGAAAATGAAAGAAAAGAAGATGAGATGGTATGCCCAAAGTGTGGGGGAAAAATGGTTGAAAGACAAGGGAAATATGGTAAATTTATTGGTTGTTCTAATTATCCTAAATGTAAATATACAATGAATATTAAAGATTAAAATAAGCCTCCTTTAGCAGGAAGCTTATTTTATAAATCTATATTCCACTTAGGTGGATAAATATATTTTATCTTAGAGGCTTTGGGAACATATTTTTTCTTTATTTTAGTCCTATTAGACTTTAGTTCTGGTAAGGCTTGTCTGCAATATTTATCTAACTCACAAAAAATATTTTGACAATCAATTAATTGTAACGGTCTATTACCAATTCTTTTAAAATTTAAATTAAGTCTTTTAAATTCTTCATCTTGATTTTCATACATATATCTAATAATATCTTCATTAGACATAGTTCCTTTATCAATAAAGCATTTTTTAATACCTCTTAAAGAGCCAGGACCTGCTATAGTAAATTCATTTTCTTTCCAATCTACAATATCACTATAATTAATATCAGTAACTAGTTGGTAAGCCATAAAATTTCCAATTAAAGGATAAGATTTTATTATATTAAAAGCATTTTCCATGGTTTTACAATTTAAAATTTTTTCTTGAATATTATCTATATTAAACATTTTATTAAGTAAAGCTAAATGGTTATCATGTTTTCTATCATATCCAAAAGCTTTGTTAGCACAACTTATATAAGCATCATTATATATTTTGATTCCATTTTCTATTGCATTTTCTAATACTTTAGAATATTTTTCCATATTGAATGTCTTAAGAGTAATGTCACTAAAATTATCTATTAATAATTCCCAAGTAGATTCTTTATTGAATAATTTAAATATAAGTATTCTAAATAACATATCTTCAGATGAATATTTGTTCATATTATATATAACGTTTTTTAAAAGATATTGGCTAACTCTATCATTTACTCTATAGCTATTGCAAAATTTATATGTCTGTAAAATAGGGTCATTAGTCCAAGGAGCTGGTTCGTTATTTAATTTTTTCCAAAATATATTTTGTCTTTCACAAGCAAAATACCAATACAAATCATATACTTTTTGTCTTTTTTCCATAACACACCTCACAAATAATAATTTTAACATTTTTTATTTTAGGATAAATGATAGTATTTTTCAACAGTCTTTGATATAAAATTTACATATTATATAAAAGATGTTATAATAAATTTGTGAATTATTTAAACATATATTTTTCTTACAGTTAGGAGAAAAAATGAATAGCATTGAATATATTTTTTCTATTGTGAAAAGTTGGGTATTTTTACAGAAGGAAAGATTAAGTTTCTTTCTAAAGTATCATATAAGTCCCAATAAAGCAGGCGAAAAGATATTACATATTCCTAAAGAAAGATTAATTAGGCCTAATTCTGGAAGGATTGTTACAGTAGAACTGTATGATGCTACACCAGAAGGTTATGAGGCATATAAAGAAATTACAATGTCTCAATATGCAGAACTTGGAATTCAAGTAAGTATAGATGGAAATATTATAACCTATACTTGTCCTGATTACCAGACTGCAGAGGGCTTAAGAGAAACAATAATGAAAGATTAATATATGAAATAGAAGGCTGGAAATCTAGCCTTCTATTTATTGTTTCTAAAACACCAACAATCAACATAAGCTATTTACTTTAATGGCTTAAAATGGTATAATTATTTTGCAACTATATTTAGTTACATATATTGTTGGTATCGATAATTATCGCATACTATAATAATAAGCATTTTTTATACAGAAAGGAAAAAATGTCAAATTTAGAAACAGCAATTTTGAATTTTAAAATTCAAATTCAAAAAGCTCAAATAATAAGTATGCCATTTGCTCCTAATACAGGAAGAACAATTACATTTTCTATTGATACAAGTAATAAGGAGTTGTTAAATAGGTATAAAAAAATGCTGGTAAAATATGCTAAGAAAGTTAAAGCTGATGTAGCAATATCAACAAGAGGAAAATATATACTTTTCCTTTTTCCAGATAAAGATAGTGCTGCAAAAGTTAGAGGGGCATTAATCTAAACAATAAAGAGGAAAGGATTAAAATTCTTTCCTCTTTATTGATAAAATATAAGTTATACTGTATAATAAATAAAATATTTTAAAGAGGGATTGATATGAAAAAAAGAACAAAAATAATTGTTGTAATAATATTAATTTTAGTAGCAATAGGATTAATATCAAGTTTATTTGCAGTGCAAATATTAAATAGAAATATATCAGATGAAAACATTTTTATTGAACACATAGTAGAACCAGATAGAATTGTATACAGAAATAAAGATGGAAAATATTATGAGTTCCTAAAAAACACAGATAAATATAATACTATAAAAGAATTAATATCAAAATCACTAAGTAATTATAATGAAAGTGGAAATACTTTATCAGATGATGATATAGATAAAATACATGGAAAATCTTTTATAGAATTTGATTATGAAACAGCAAGTAAAAATTATATAATTCCATTAGAAGAAAATGATGAAAAAGATATGATAAAATTAGGAACAACAGGAGGAATGGTTGTATCAACTAATTTAAAAAATTTAAATAAAATGAAAAATACATTAGATAATTTAAGTGAAGGAGAGAAAGCTTATGAATTAAATTATAAAGAAATGATATCAAGAAATACATTAAACTCAATGGAATATAGATATTTACAACAATTTAAACAAATAAATTATAAAATATATCAAGTAAAAATTGATAACATAGAAACTTATGAATTATATAAAGAAATGTGTAATTTAGCATTTGATGAAGAAATAACAAAAGATATATTTAATGATAATGATTTGATACTTACACTTTCACTAGTTCCAAAAATAGATGTAAAAGTAAGTGTAGGTAATATAAAATATACATATGAAAAAATGACAGATGTTAATTACCAATATACAGCACACTTATTAATAGTTAGTAAAATAGTAAATACAGATTGCATATACAATACAGATTTAAGTGATGTAGAACAACAAGTAGATTTGAATAATTTTCAAATAGAATATGATAAACAAGTAGATAATTTAAATCCAGATATTTTTGTTATAGATTTTGATGATTTTTATAATAGATATCAAAATGCTACAAGTAGTATAACTAAAAATCAAGCTGAAGAGATAGCAGAAAAAGGATTTGAAGAAGCAAAAAGAGTAGTTGGAGAATATAATAAAGATACACAAAAATGTGAAGAAATAGAAGTAAATCCTAATAATTTCTTTACAAGAAAATATAATGAAGGAGATAATGTAGAAAGTTACAAAGTAAAGGTATATGCATTCTTAAGAGAAGATGATATGGGAAATGGCGTTAAAATATATGTAGATAAAAAATTAGGAAAAATAGTAGGAGCAACAGCTTTCGGAGATTAAAAGGAGTATTTATGAAAAAGAAAAATAAAATTATAAGTTTAGTATTATCAATAATAATTGTTTTTAGTTTAGTAATAGGATATTTAAGACCATTACTTGCTTTAGGTTTTATTGTGTTAATTTATGCACCAACAACAAGTAATATGTTACTTTTATCATCAATGTTTGTGATATTTATATCAATAATATATATATTGTATAAATATATAGAATGTATAATAGAAAATTTTAAAAATAAGAAAAAGTTAAAACCAATACTTATGATATTATTAATTATTTTAGTAGTTTCTTGTATAATTGTATCAAATATAATTGCAAAAACTTTCTTTGTAGTAATAGCAATACCTTTAGCATATTTGTTATTAACAATAATTGTTCCTTTAATAGTGCTAGGAATTTTGTTACTAAAAAAAGATGTAAAAATAAAGAAAAAAGTAGTAGAAGTAATAATTTATCTTATTTTAACTATTGGAATATATGTAATTAATTATAATTATTTAGTTTTAATAACAGGTGAAATTGTGAATAGTATAGAGAATTTTATAGGCACTAATACAAATTCATCTGAGTATAACTTAATATATTTAGAAAATTATAAACAAAAAATGGATAGGCAAGGTTATATTGCTAAATATGATGTTGAAAGCATATTAAATATAGCAGATAATAGAACAGATAGAATAATAGTTTCTTATAAAAATGGAGATTATGAGGTAGAACTAAATAACGTAGATAATAAATTAAAAGAAGAATTACAAACAAAATTAGAAGGAGATTACTATAAATTTAGTTATGAACATAAAAATGATGTAACTAATATTTATATAGAAAGATATGAAATAGAAGAACAAAATGATAATGAAAAAAATAGTGACGTTGTAATAAATGGATTACCAAATTACAATATAACAAATGTAAAAACTGATTATGAAACAAAGGAAGATGTAAATTATTTATTTGAAAATGATGTAAATGTTACAAAAACTAATGAAACATCTTTAGATAATTTAAGAATATTATTTGTATTTAATGAAGAAAAAAATAATTATATACCATATGTAGAAAATGAATCTGAGCTAGGAAAAATAAAGTCATATAAAGTATATTCTACAGGAATGAGTATAACTCTAGAAGATGGAATGAAACTTAATAAAAAAGATTATACGATAAGAGTAAATAGATATGATGAAAATCTTAAAGTAAATGAAGAAAAAAGTAGTAAATATTATTATAAATTTGAGCCAGTAGCAGAAGAAATGCGTGATAGTAATGGAAATATTGTAATAGATTTTGACTTTGGTAATACATATAAATTAGAAGATTTGAAAAATATAGAAATTATATTTTAAATAAAGCCTCCCTTAAAATAGGGAGGTTTTACATATTAAAATTATGAAGTACAAATTTTTTATTATTTAAATAATTTAAAATGCCACTATCAGTTTTAAAATTAAATTTTAAAATATAACTTTTAAGTATTTGATATTTTTTATTAAACTTTTTATTGATTTCATTTTTTCCATATTTTCCGGTCACCGATAATAGGAAATCCTAAATATGCAAGGTGAGCTCTAATTTGATGAGTTCTTCCAGTTTCTATTTCAACATCTAAAAGAGATGTGTTATCTTTTCTTCTTTCTAAAACATTATAAGTTGTAATAATTTTTTTATAACCTTTTTTAAAAGTATCGTTTATATAAACCATAGATTTTTTATTGTCCTTAAAAAGATAAGCTTCACATCTTTTAAAATTTTCTTTTGGATGTCCATAAACTAAAGCTAAATAGTGTTTTTCAATTTCATGGTGTTTAAATTTTTCTAAAAGAATATTTAAAGCTTCTTCATTTTTGGCAAACAAAACAAGACCAGATGTGTTTCTATCTAATCTATGACATGGCATAGGCAAAAAAGAAGAATCTTTATATTTTTCATGAATAATTGTTGTTAAACTATTAATTCCTGTTACTTCTAAATTAAATGGTTTGTTTATAATTAATATATTGTTATCTTCATAAACTATATCTAAAGATATATTAGGCTTTAACAATTCATCTGAAATATAAACCAAAATTTCATCATTTTCATGAACAAGAATATCTTCTTTTATTCTTTTTCCATTTATTTTAATATCTTTTTTTCTAAGAGTTCTATAAAATAAATTACTAGAAAGATTTTCTATATTATCTAATAAAAACTTATTTAATTTTTTTCCATCATATTTTTTATTTACAACTAACTTAATCATATTGACATTATAACATAATTTGATTTTTATGTATAGTTTGTGATATAATAATTATGCAATTTGTTGTTAGTAGTCTATCAAAGAAAGGAATTATCATGGCAACAATTGTAACTAATGTTAGTAAAACTGTAGTCTTTCAAGACTCAAATAAAAATTGCATCCAAGTATGCAATTTTAAAGATGGATTTGTATATCTTTATATGGAAATAAAGATTCTTGTGACAGAAAATGGAGCTAAGAATATAGAAATATCAAATGAGGAAGAGCTTGTTCAATTTATCTCTGGATGTTTTGAAGAAGAATCTAATTTTAAAGAAATACTCTTTGAAGCATTTAATATTGATGAAAATACACAATTTAATGGATTTTTACTTCCAATGGGAGAAAAGATTGAAAAAGAAAATTCTGATATTTGGAGCATAGAAGAAGTATTACATAATGTTATTACTGAGTATGCTAAGAAGTTAAGCGAATATACTGAAAATAGCATTAAAGAAACTCAGGAAAAATACGATGAAATTATTGATACTATAGAAGATATTGGATTTGAATGTAAAGATGAAAGTCAAATTCAAGAAGTAAAGGAACTAATAGAAACTCTTGAGGAAGAAAATGAAGAAATTCAAATTGCTATAATTTTTGCTTCATATACAATCAATCTAATTCGAAAAGAAAATTTGGAATTTTCCCAAGCAGCTGATAAAGCATATGAAGAAATAGAAAGATATGTTTTTGAAAAAATAACTAAGAAGAATTTACAAAAAACTATAAACTGGCTGGAAAAGTATTGGAAGTATGGATATGAAATAAAAGAATGGTATATAAATAGAACAATGAAAGAATTTAATGGTTTTGCTGATATGTTGTAAGGAATTTGATAAGAAGACTACTAAATAAATGGTTAATTAACCATAAAAAGAAAAAATAATTTTTCTCCTCCCTTTATAAAAGGGAGGTTCTTTTTGTGATATTTAGGAATATCTAATATTATCAATGAATATATTAGATATGTGAACATTTTGTGAAAAATTTTATAAATATATTGACATTTTCTTAAAATGGGTATACATTATTAGCAGTCACAAAGATAGAGTGCTAAAAATGAAGGAGGTAATATAAATGATTAAACCATTAGGTAGTAGAGTATTAATAAAAATGAAAGAAGGCGAAGAAAAAACTAAAAGTGGTATAATACTTGCTGAAGCAGCACAAGAAAAACCACAAATAGCAGAAGTAATAGAAGTAGGTCCTGGAGAAATGGTAGATGGAAAATTAGAACCTATGAATGTTAAAAAAGGTGATAATGTAATAGTTTCAGAATATTCAGGAACAAAAGTAAAATATGAAGGAGAAAATTATATTATAGTAAGACAAGATGATATTTTAGCAACTGTTGAATAATAAAATAAAAGTTGAAAGGAAGGGTTTTAAATGGCAAAAGTTATTAAATTTGGAGAAGATGCAAGAAAATCTTTATTAGAAGGTGTAAACAAATTAGCAGACACAGTTAAAGTTACATTAGGTCCAAAAGGAAGAAATGTAGTTTTAGATAAAAGTTTTGGAGCACCACTAATTACTAATGATGGTGTTACAATTGCAAAAGAAATTGAATTAGAAGATAAATTTGAAAACATGGGAGCTCGTTTAGTAAAAGAGGTATCTACAAAGACAAATGATGTAGCAGGAGATGGAACAACAACAGCAACTGTTTTAGCACAAAGTATGATTAAGGAAGGTGTTAAAAACGTAGCTGCAGGAGCTGACCCAATGGCTATTAAAAGAGGTATGGATAAAGCTGTTGATACAGCAGTAGAAGGATTAAAAGAAATTAGTTCAAGTGTTAATGGAAAAGAAGATATAGCAAGAGTTGCAAGTATATCTGCAAATAATAAAGAAATAGGAGAATTAATTGCAGATGCAATGGAGAAAGTTTCAAAAGATGGTGTTATAACAATAGAAGAATCAAAAACTTCAAATACAGAATTAAATGTAGTAGAAGGAATGCAATTTGATAAAGGATATTTATCACCATATATGGCAACAGATACAGAAAAAATGGAAGCTGTATTAGATAATCCATATATATTAATAACAGACAAAAAGATTAGTAATATACAAGAGATATTACCATTACTAGAAAGCTTAATGCAAGAATCTGGAAAATTATTAATTATATGTGATGATATGGAAGGAGAAGCATTATCTACATTAATATTAAATAAATTAAGAGGAGTATTAAATGTAGTTGCAGTAAAAGCTCCTGGATTTGGAGATAAGAGAAAAGCAATGCTTCAAGATATTGCAACATTAACAGGTGGAGAAGTAATTACATCTGATTTAGGATTAGAGTTAAAAGATACAACAATTGCACAACTAGGTCGTGCAAAACAAGTTAAAGTACAAAAAGAAAACACAATTATAGTTGATGGTGCAGGAGATAAACAACAAATTGCTGATAGAGTAGCACAAATAAGAGCTCAAATAAATGAAACAAAGAGTGATTATGATAAAGAGGCTTTACAAGAAAGATTAGCAAAAATTGCTGGTGGAGTTGCAGTAATTGGAGTTGGAGCAGCAACAGAAGTTGAAATGAAAGATAAAAAATTAAGAATTGAAGATGCTTTATCTGCAACAAAAGCAGCTGTAGAAGAAGGAATAGTAGCAGGTGGAGGAACAGCACTTCTTAATGTAACACCAAAAGTAAAAGAATTAGTAGGCACATTAAAAGGTGGAGAAAAATTAGGTGCTGAAATAGTATTAAGAGCATTAGAAGAACCAGCAAGACAAATTGCAAGAAATAGTGGATTAGAACCAGCTGTTATTATTGAAAAGGTTAAAGCTGAAAAAGAAGGAATAGGATTTGATGCAGCAACAGAAACTTATGTTGATATGAAGAAAGCAGGAATTGTTGACCCAACTAAAGTTACAAGAAGTGCTTTACAAAATGCAGCATCAATAGCTTCAATGGTACTTACAACAGAAAGCATAGTAACAGATGCTCCAGAAGATAAATGTAAATGTGGAAATCATGGAGAAGGAATGCAATCAAGTGGAATGGATGGAATGTACTAAAAAATAATAGAAGGGGCAAGCTAAAAAAGCTTGTCTTTTTTCTTAAAAAATGTAACTTTTTTTGTTTTCAATTGTATATATAGTATGAATTTAAATAAATTTTTATACGAGGAGAAAAGGTTATGGAAAATAAACAGGATAAAATAAAAATGGGGATAGGTTTCGTAACTGGAAGAAGTAATGTATGTACGATAATTAATAGTTATTATAAAAATATATTAGAGCAAATTAAGAAAACAAAATATAATGTGGAAGTAACATTTTTTATCCTTTATGATACTACATATCAAGGTACTAAAGAAGAAGAGTTTTATAAGATAAAAAAAGATGTTTTTAATGAATTTAAAATTATTTATATATCTCCAGAGGATAGAGAAAATGAAAATAAAAAATTAACCGAAGAAAAGATATTAACAAATAAGGAAGCGGAATTATTCTTTGGTAACGGTCATGCAAAGGGAAGAAATACAATATTATATTTTGCATTAAAAAAAGGTATGGATTATTTATTGTTTTGGGATGATGATGAATATCCTGTAGCGTGTATAAAAGAAAATGATAATATTGTATGGAAAAAACAAGATAATGTAATAAAACATATAGAAGAAATGGAAGAAAAAAATGCAGATGTAACAATTGGATATCATTGTGGATATATATCACCAATTCCTTATTTGAATGTGAGTGATGATATAGAAGAAGAAAATATACAAGATTTTATAGAAGCAATTAGTAACGAACTTGTATCATATAAATCAATAAAAGAAAAGTTTGAAAAAGATAGAGGTGTTACATATGCTGATAAAACTTTAGCGAGTGGAAAATGTGATTTTGAAATAACTGGAGAGAATAAATTTGTTGCAGGCTCAACTTTATGTTTAAATTTAAAACATTTAGATAAAATACCAGCATTTTATAATCCACCACAAGCAAGAGGAGAAGATACATTCTTTTCAATGAATTTGACCAATTCAAAGGTTATAAAAGTACCAGTGTATCATTTTCATGATGGATTCTTGAAATATAAATGTATAATGAAGGAAGATTATCCCAAAGAATTTAAATTAATAAAAGCTTCAGATAAGACTATTGAAAAAAGATTTTTTAAAGCATGCCAAGGTTGGATAAAATATAAGCCATTATTACTTTATTTATTAAATAGAGATAATTATGATTATGAAATAAGAAAGGTTAAAGTAAAATTAAAAAGAAGTATAAGAAGAATAGATTATTTATTTGATGATAGTAATTTTAAAAGATTAACTGATGATTTAGAAGAATATTCAAGTAAAGTTAAAGAACATTATAATGATTTTATAAAGGTAAATGAAATTTGGAAAGAAATTAAAGATAATAAAGAGAAGATAAGAAGCTTGTAAAAGTTTCTTATCTTTTCTTTGTTTCAGTTCTTGGAATAAATAACACCTCTTATATATATGTCTAATTTTATTTATTTTTTAAATAAAAAATAGATTTATCAAAAGCTATAAAACATTGATAAATCTTTGGTGCCAAAAAGCAGAATCGAACTGCTGACCTCCGGGTTACGAGTCCGTTGCTCTACCAACTGAGCTATTTTGGCATGTAAAAGAATTATATCATAATAAAAGAAAAAGTCAAATAGTAAAATTGAAAAATTATGTAAATTATGTTATAATAATACTGTTAGCAAATGCTAATATTGAATCTTCAAAATATAATTATAATTTGGAGGAAAAATGGAAAAATTACTGAACATGCTTTCAAACAAGCTTCAAATTCGAACTCATGCGGTTCAACAAGTAAATACTATTTCTTCAGGAAATAGGAAATTTGTTGGTCCTTTTAAGAGGTTTGAATATATAGAAGTTCCTAATGAGGTGAAAACATTATTCAAAGAGAAGCTAGAAGCTCATATATTTTCTAAGGCTGACCAAATTGAGGCTGGAGAAAAATTGGAGTATAGCTTTGATTATGGAAATGCAAGGCCTCTAGGTACTCTTATGAATGAAGCCAATGACAACATGGCTGAGGTATTGCTTGGATTGCCTAAGCTATGTGATGGAGAATGTTATGTTCTTCCACTTGACACATATTTTTGCTTTGTTGTGACCGAAAAAAGTGAAATCGGAACTACTTTAGAGCTTGCAAATATGTCAGGATGGATTAAGAGAGAATATAACAACTAGTAATAATTCCCAAACAGCTCATTCTTAAATAAGTCTGAGCTGTTTTTATAGTGTCAATAATTTTCAAAAATTTCACTAAAAAATAGGTTTATTTTATTAGCGAATATTTCACCATGGTGTATGTATA
>CALXFJ010000038.1 GCA_944387565.1 uncultured Clostridia bacterium
TCTTCTTTTTCTTTTCTGTTTTTTTCTAACATTTTATTAATTGAATTTAATATATCATCTGAGTTTGCATCAAAGTCATCTCTTACTAAGTTAAACATTTTCTTCCCTCCTTAACTAATTTTATTTTTAAATTTAATAAAAATTTCTTATTTTATTTATTTTTTATACACTTTCAGCTCTGCCACTACTCTGCCATTACTCTGCCATTACTCTGCCATTTTGTATTTTTTATTAGGTGAATTTACTGTATTACCAACAATTTCTATAGTTCCATTATCTATTAATTTTTTTAATATTCTTCTAACAGTCCTATCAGAAATATTAGTTTTTTCTATAATTTCTTTTGCTCCTATTATAACATTTTTCTTAATGCATTCTAATATTTTTTGTTCATTTTCAGAAAGCGCAACTAAAGTTTTTTCTTTTAATTCTTTTGAATTTACCATTTCATCAATAGTTTCATTTATCATTTTTAACATAAACTCTATAAACTCGTTTGAGTTTCCAGATTTATTACAATCAGAAATTGCTTTATAATATTCTTCTTGATTTTTTTTAATTAAACTTTCAATTGGCATATATTTAAAAAGTTCTTCCCAATTAGCTAAAATAGCAGTTTGCCAAAGTCTTGCCATTCTTCCGTTTCCATCTGTAAAAGGATGTATAAATACAAATTCATAATGAAATATACAAGATAATATTAAAGGATGTACTGTTTCTTTTGCTTCCTTCATCCAATTAAACAATTGCTCCATTAATTGGTTTACCATATTTTCTGGTGGACACATAAAAATAACTACATCACCATCATATACTGCTTCTCCGTGATTTCTAAATTTTCCGCTATCCTCAACAGTCAAGAAAGTCATTATTCCATGAATCTTTTTTAAATCATCAATTGAATATGGATTTATATTATCTATTTCATCATAAGCCTTATAAGCATTTTTTACTTCTTGAACATCTTTTTGCTCTCCAATTACCATTTTACCATTTATTACATCTTCTACTTGGAACAAAGATAATTGGTTATTTTCAATAGCTAGAGATGAATGAATAGACCTTATCCTCGTTTTTCTCCTTAATTCTGGGTATCTACTTAAACTTTCAAAATAGTTTGCCTCACCTATTTTTTTCATTATATCTGAAACATAATTTAACATTTTGTCTGTAATTGAATATGGTGGATACTTTTCCATTTGCTCCCTCCTACCTGTAATTTATTATACTATTTTAATAATTTTAGTCAATAGTTTGTTGCTATTTTCACCAATTAGTAGACTTTTATTCTTTTTTGTTATAAACTACATATTGTAAAATAAGGAGGTTATTTATGAAAGATATATTTAAAAATGAAGCTATGAATAAAAACAATCCTAAATGGGAAAATGTTATATCAAGAGCTATTCCTTTGGATACAAGAAAAAGTGATATAAGAACTCCTTTTGATAGAGATTATACAAGAATTATTCATTCAAATGCATATAGAAGATTAAAACATAAAACACAGGTGTTCTTTTCTCCTGAAAATGACCATATTTGTACTAGAATAGAACATGTAACACATGTTGAATCTATTAGCTACACAATTGCTAGTTATTTAGGATTAAATACTGAACTTACAAAAGCAATATCAGTAGCACATGATTTAGGTCATAGTCCATTTGGACATGAAGGTGAAAGGATTTTATCTAAAATCTGTAAAAGAGATTTAGGCACTACATTTTGGCATGAAAAAAATGGGTTAAATTTTGTTGATAATATAGAATTACTAGAAGGTCATGATGGTTATAAACAAAACTTAGATTTAACATATGGAGTTCGTGATGGTATTATTTCTCATTGTGGTGAAATAGATGAAAATTCTTTGAAACCTAGAGAAGAATTTATAGACCTAAATAATTATAATTCACCTAGTCAATATGCACCTTATACATGGGAAGCTTGCATAGTTAAAATTTCAGATAAAATTTCTTATATTGGTCGTGATATAGAAGATGCTATTACACTAGGAATATTAGATAACCATTTAGATGAATTATATAATTTACTAAATCTAAGTTATTCAGAACCATTAAATAACAGTAATATTATAAATGACTTAGTACGTAACTTATGTGAAAATTCATCTCCTGAAAAAGGTTTATGTTTTTCTAAAGAAGCATTTGACTTAATGAACAAAATAAAAGAATTTAATTATAAACATATCTATTTAAGTGAAAGAACTCTTACCGCTGTTAGATATTTTGAACTTGTTATAAATGAAATATATAATAAATTACTTGAATGTTTTGATTATGAAAATACTTTTTCTAAGTTAGAAAATTTACAAAAATTCTATCCTAAACTTGGAAATGAGTTTTATCACTTCTTAATTAATTATTGTGATTTTGGAAATAGAGAAGAGTTAAAATTAAGAAATAAAATTGTTTTTAATCTTTCTAAAAAAGAAGACTATATAAAAGCTATTATTGCCTATATATCTGGTATGACAGATAATTTTGCGATGGAAATATATAATGAACTTATTAGATTTTAAACTTTTAATTTTTGATATTTAATTACTTTGTATTTTCCTTTTTTAAAACCAATTTTTAGTATTTCATATCTATATGGTATATCTTCTATACCATATAGATATTTATAATATTTTGCTATTAAGTTTATATCATTTTTGCTCTTAAATGGAAATATTTTTATAAAAACCAATTCTTTACTTAAATTATCATAAGCAATTATATCAATATTACCATATTTACATTTATAATTTTCCTCTAGTATTGTATATTTTTGCTTTTTTAGATACTTTATTATTATATTTTTTAATTTATTTTCTGAATTTAACATTTACATTCCTCCTATACATTTAGATATCTGAGGCCACTATAAGCAGATAAAATGAAGGATTACTAATTTCATATTCAATTAATTATTTTTTTAATTTATCAAAATTTGTTAAAGGTTTTAAATTTGGGAAATTTTAGATTTTAAATAGGGATAATCTAAATAAAGGGGGCTTATAATGACCTCAGATATCTAAACATATTTATTTTATTGGGATTTTCTTTGATAATTGATTTCAAATAAATTTAATTGAACTTAAAAACTGTACTTATTATAATTAGCTTTTTTTATTTTGTCAATAGATTTTTCGAAATTTTTACATAATTATTTTTATGTAAATTAAAATATAAGAGAAAAAGATTATTCTTTTTCCCTTATTTATATATTCCATATGCTCCTGTTGTAGTATCTCTAAATAGATTAACTTCTGGTGTAAAATATGTGCATAAAATAAAACATAATAATAAAAATATAAGTATTATACCAGCTAATATTTTTGTTTTATTATTACTTTCATTTTTTCTTCTCATTAATTTATATGCTACATATTCTCCTAATATAATTGCTATTACAAATAGTAAAATATCTACTACAATTAAACTTGCTCCTATTATTCCTGTATATGTAAAGAATGCTACTACTATAAAACTTATTGCTGTAAATATTCCTATTGTTTTTGCTTCTATATAGTTATTTGCTATCTTTTTTACAAAGAAATATTCCACTATTCCTGCTATCAGCATTGGATAAAATACTAGTTTTAGATGTTCCCACACACTTTCATTTACTGCACTAAAACTTGCTACAAATTTGTTTTCTCCCGACCACTCATATGTAAAATGCAATAAAGTTCCTACTATTAATGAAAATACTATTACTCCTATTTGCCATTTTAGTAATTTACTATTTTTAATTTTATAAATAATTTTTTCCACGTAATAAGCCCTCCTTTTTCTAATTCTATTCTTTTAGGAGGGACTTATTACTAAAAATTATACTAAATTTAATTTATTTTCTTTATCTTTTTTCTTTATTTCGTCTTTTCTATATGATTTTATTTTAAATTCATTTTTATTATCAAACCTAAATTTTAATACTTTTGTGAAATTATCTTTACATGGTTTTCCTATTTCTTCTATTTCTAAACTTGCTTTATATTTTCTTAATGTATCAAATGTGTTCATGAATCCCATTCCTGTACCGCCATTGTCTTTATGTGTAGTACTTGGTTTTATTCCTAATTCCATAAATGTATCTATTTCAAATTCTATTCCTGAATCATAAATATATAAAGCATAAATTCCATCTATTTTTCCTAGTCGTACTAATATACTTTTATTTACACTATCTACATACCCAATTGCTATAATTGCATCTTTTATATGGTCTGCTAGCAAAATTTCTAATTCGTCTTTTCCTATATAATGATTTGTCATTGTATAAATATTTCCATTTAGTTGTAATTGAAAATCTATTTTATTTTTTATACATTCTGATTGCATATATGATAACATGTCATCTATTACTTCAATTCCTGTTTTACTTAATTCTACTGCAGTTTCTCTCTTTAAGTCTTTTGTTATATCTTCTATTCTTGCTCCTAATTCACTTGATATTTCACTATTCATATTTAATTCTTCTAATTTATGTTCTAATACTTTTTGTCTATGTGCTATTGTGTGACTTATTTTACTGAAGTTTAAGTTTTCTTTTTCTAGTTCTTTTACTTCTGCTTTCTTTTCTTCCAATTCTTTCTTTGTTTCTTCTAAGTCTTTTACCAACATTCTTTGTTTATAATATAGCTGTAATGATTTTTGTATGGTTACAAACATCATTATGGCAAATATTATAAATCCAATTCCAAATGTTCTACTTTTCATAAACTCATAATTTGATAATACTACTATAGAAAATAATACTACACAACTAACATTTAAAATTAATAAATCAAAATATTCATTTTCAAATTTTGATTCAAGGAAAGTAAATCCTTTCTTGAACCTTTTAACTTTTAAAAATGTAAGAAATAATGCTATATATATTATGATAATTATTATAACATTTATATAATCATTTTTAATTCCAATCGCATAACACACATTAAAATTCAAAAATACACTTATTACAAATAAAATATAATTAATAGTTAATGATATTATAGTTATAAGTATAGAATATCCAAATGTAGATTTAGTTTCTATCAAAAATAAGGCTCCAATAAAAACAACTGAACCTATAATACAATACAAAAAATTAAGTTCACTTTTAGCAAATTCACAAATTATCGTTGCCAAAAATATCAAAACACAAATAATTGGTGTTTTGCATTTACTTTTTATCGCTATTTGGTTTGCAATTTTAAAATTCAAATAATAAGTACATAAATTAATAAAAAACAATTTTATAATATCAATAATTACTTCCATATCCATTTTATTTAATTGCACTATATAATAATCCATTTGTCTTCCTCCATTGATATTATACATAAAACAAAAAAGATAATCAATCTATATTGACTATCTCTTTATTATATTATTATAACCAATAACTAAGCCATTTTAAAAACAAATCGAAATAACTCATTCTTCTCACCACCTTTTTTCTTTGGTATTTTTGTTTCTTTTTGTCATAAAAAAAATACCATTTGGCGGCTTAAAACCAATGGTATTATCTGATAGAAAAAGATGGTGAAAAATAAAAAAATCTAGTATTTTTTCATACTAGATTAATTTCTTTATCTTATCCACATAATAATATATAAATTCCATAGGTGTTGGTACACCAGTTTCATAATTAACTTTTGCTGTATAATAATTTTCTAAATCAGTAACATCTGAAACTCTCCATGCATGAATAATAGCATTTTGAATTCCGTTTGTAATTGTATTTCCAGATTTTTTATAAATCTTAGTTAAATGTTGGATGACATTAACATTACTGTTTTCATTTTGTATCAAATATAGAATAGCATCATGAATATAATTTCTTCCTTTAAGTTTTACAGTCACACCAATCAAGTCAAGTTCATGATTAATCAAATCTGAAATTCTACTTTCGTTATCTTCTAACTCTTCCTCAATTGTTTTTGTTTCTGGTCTTACAATATCAGTTCTAAATGTTAAAAATGTATTTAATACTTCATCACAAGAATATTTTGGATGGTCTTTATATTTAATTAAATCTATACCTTGTCTATGAAGAATATCATAAGTTCTTTTAGAATGAACATGAGTAGTTACAATAACAATTGGTTCATAATTTAAATTTAGCTTTCTTAGGTTTGATAAGAATTGTAAGGAATCAGTATTACCACTTGTGCTATTATTTAGTTCTAAATCTAATACAATTCCTTCAGGATGTTTTAATTTTACATACTTCAAAGCATCAATATCAGAATCTGTTATACCTACTAATTCAAAATCCTCTCTACTTTTGATACAACTAATAAAATTATTACAGTCATTTATGTCATCTTCTATGATTAAAATACTCATAGGCTTTGACACCATAAATTCCTCCTTTTTATTCTTATTTAAGATAAATAATACCACAAAATACCATTAAATACTATATTTGTTTATTATTTTTATCCATCCATTTGTGTTTTTTATTTTGTAAAATGAACAAAAAGTATATGAGGTGTAAAAAATGAAAAGAAATGATAGTAGCATAATTAATCAAGAAAAAACAGAACAAGTAAAAAGAGGAAAAAGAATAAAAGAGATACGAGAAAACGAATTACACATGAACAAAACAGAACTTGCAAAAGAAATAGGAATATCTAGTCAATTTCTAGGATTAGTAGAAGATGGTAAAGGTAATTTAGTATACAGAAGTATCGAAAAATTAAGGGATTTAAGCGGTCATTCAGCTGATTATATACTTTATGGTTTAGATGACAATAATATTGAAAAAACTAAAGAATTATTAAAAAACTATTCTGAATCTGAAATAATAGAAACTATGGATTTTATAAAACATTTTGTAATGCTTATAAGGAATATTTAATATGTTAAATTAATTTTAATATTATATATTGACTTTTATCTTTTAATTTGGTAATATATTCCATGTAAATATTTGTAAACGAACTAAGGATGGATTAAAATGATTACCAATTATATAATTTATTTAAACACACTATCAAATGTAGAAAAAAACAAACAAATTACTTTAATATTCATATTTCTTATATGTATACTTATAATTTGTGGAATTTTATATTTAATTAAAAAGAACTTTTTAAAAGAAAATAAAAATACCTTATTTCAAAAAATTTTAAAAAAACTATAAAAAAGTATAGGATTTTTTTCCTATACTTTTACTATTTTAATACTTCTTCCCACTCTTTTTCTTTAAAACCAACTAATATTTCTTTATCAGTAATTAAAAGAGGTCTTTTTATTAACATACCATCACTTGATAAAAGTTCTATTTTCTCTTTATCTGTCATATTAGGTAGCTTTTCTTTTAAATTAAGTTCTTTATATTTAAGTCCACTTGTATTAAAGAACTTTTTAAATTCCTTTTTACTTTGTTTTATCCACTTTTCTAACTCTTCTTTAGTTGGTGTATTTTCTACAATATTTCTATCTTCAAATTCTATATTATTTTGAATTAGCCATTTTTTAGCATTCTTACAAGTAGAACATTTAGGATATTCTATAAATAAACATTTCATATAAAATCAACTCCTTCTTTTTTATTTTTAAAATATATTATAATATTTTACTACTCCTCAGATACCTCTTCTGGCATATTTTCATAAAGAGGTATTATAAAGTTTAAATTAGAATCAACTGTATCAGATGCTTCATAAATACTTTTCATATTACTAGCTTCTGATTCAGGTGCCAAAAGATTTTGCATATACTGATTTACATACAAATTACCATCTGAATTTACTATATCAAATTTTTGTAAGTATAACGTATTTTGACCTTTATCTATATAATCTTCTTTCATATAATCAATTCCACCAATAATTGCCTTATCTAGTGTATCCCATCCCTGGTTATATGCATATTCTGCTGCATTTTGTAAAATTTCATCTCTTGAGTTTCCTATTGCACCTATATTAAAAGGATTATAGACAACAGTATCATCATTATATTGATATCCTCTTGACATAGTAGTTCCTTTTCTTCCTTGTTCTTGTATTAATCTTGATGCAATAAAATATGGGTCTAAATTAGCCTTTTTTCCTGCTTCTATTAAGGCATTAGATATATTATCACCTTCTAAGAAAGACCCTTCTGTAATTTCATTTAGACCTTTTTTAGTTTGTGCACCTTCTACATAACTTAATTCTTTAAATTGGAATATATTATCTTCGTTTAAAATATTTCTAGGGTCCATTTGACATTTAATAGCTTTATCAGAAGCACAAAGCCATGTTCCATTATCAAACCTTTTATCTTTATCTATTTCACACTTCCAATCTTCAGGATAGTCTGATGAATCTGGTATTAGATTTAATGGATATGTCCTATCATCACTATGACCTTCATTTGCTATTACCACATTCCAATCTAACTTAGTATAAAATAAAGTAAAAGTCCAATTAGGGTGTTTTTCCTGTAATTCATCAATCAACTCTTTATATCCTGGATACCTAGCTTCATTTATATTTGTTCCATCATATTCAACATATTTTTGTTTTTTACTTTCTTCCACTAGAACAACTATTGATATTATAATTCCTATCAAAATAAGTATGCAAGCTATTATTTTTACAAATACTTGGGGATTTTTCCTAACTAAACTTACTATTTTTTCTATTAAATTATCTTTTCTTTTATTTCTATACTCAAAATTTTTCATAAAAACATTATAACATAAATAAAATGTTTTTTTAGTGAATTTTCAAATATTTTTTCAAAAAATAAAAGCACACTAGATTTACTAGCATGCTTATTAATTTTATTCAATTGGAATATATTTCTTTTCTTCCAATTCTTTATGTTCTTCTTTCTTTGGAACTTCTATTGTTAAAGTACCATTTTTGAATTTAGCTTTAATATCTTCTTCTTTTACTGCATCTCCAACATAGAAGCTTCTTGAACATTCTCCTGTATATCTTTCTTTACGTACGAATTTTCCTTTTTCTTCATCATTCTCTTCTTTATTTACTTTTGCATGTACTGTTAGATATCCATCTTGAATTTCAATTTTAATTCCTTCTTTGTCATATCCAGGTAAATCAATATCAATTAGATATTTATCCTTTTTCTCCTTAATATCTGTTTTCATTAATTTACTTTCACCCTCTGTAAAAAATGGGTCTCTAAACATATCATCCCATAAATCAAAATCATGTCTTCTTGGTATCATCATCATAATAATCAACTCCTTTTTAATTTTTATGTGTTGACACCTTTTATGGTAGCACATATTTTTAATAAAAGTACTTTTATCTTTTTTCTTTTTACATTTATATTATATATCTATTTTTAGCAATGTCAATACTAGACTGCTAATTTTCACAAAACTTTCACATTAAATGTATATTCTTTAATATATCTAGTTTACGTGAACTCCCCATCGTCTAAAACGAAGCTGTTTAAAAAGTATGAAGATTTTCAAAAAATTATGTTTGCGAAAGCATAATCCCTATTTTCATATAAAATATTATATAAAGTGGATATAAAATTATAATTTTATATTAAACTTGCCACAAAAGTGGTATGAAAAATTTTCTGATTTTAGTAAATTCCCAAAATTATCACTTTTAAACAGCCTATCTAAAGCCATTACCTTTAGTTCAATAGTTATGTTCTTTAATTTTTTCTTCTTTATATTTTTTATCTATGTATTCATGCTTATATTTTAATATAAAATTTGTATAAACATATTTTTTTCTATTAAACCGTTTAGAACAAATGCAAAAATTAAAGTTTTCACCATTTCTACTAATTAAAAGTTAGTAGAAATTTTTATAAAGATGTTGTTTTTAAGTTTCCACCTAATTCCTTAGGCAACCCTTTTCTTTAATGGTCGTTGTTCTCGACCAATATCCATCGCTATTTCTAGGTTTGGACTAAAGACTTCTTTTATATATTTTCTTAGAATATTTATACTTCCATTTACATCTGCATTTATTATCTTTCCACTATTTGTTTTAAATAATCCTCTCTTTATCCTTCTTACTTTATTGTAGTTTTCTCTATTTATTTCTTCTTTATCTATGCTACTACCTTGATTTACTCTTTCTATTTTACTTACATCTACTTTTCTTTTACTTTTCTTTCTCTTACCTCATAATTAAATGTATTATATACTTTGCTAGAATACGATTTTATTTCTTTTATTATTTTTTCTTGTTCTTCTTTTATTCTTAAATCAAATGTAAATGTTAGCTTTAAGTCCTCAACTCCATCCACTTTCCATATTTATATCATATAAAACAAGTTTTCATAAGTGCTTTTTGATAAAATTTTATTTTTTGTATAGTTTTAAAACAAATTATTTTACTTTCCTAATATATTAAAAATAATTTATCTTATGTTAAAGTTCAACATCTTAATCACCTCTTTTCAGGCATAATAAAAGAGTGACATTTTGACACTCTTTGTTAATTATATATTTCTCTTCTATGTCCTACTTCTAAAACTAGAACTACTATTTCTTTATCTTGTATTTCACATATTACTCTGTAATCTCCTATTCTGTATCTCCACTGCCCAGACTTGTTTTCTACTAATCCCTTTCCATGTATTCTTGGATTTTCACAACCTTCAATATTTTTTCTTAGCCAACCGTATGATTAAAGCTGATGTATGTTTGTCTAATTTTTTTAATTGCTTTTTTGCTCTTTCCGTTAACACTACTTTATATTTCATTATCTAGTCCCAACTCCTTTTCTACTTCATCTAAAGTATAAGTTTTAGGATTTTTCTTGTATTCTTCAATTGCTTTTTTATAACATTCCAAATCATATTCATCTTCTATTTTTTCTAATACTGCGTTTCTTACTAAATCAGATAAAGAAATATTATTTATATCTGCATATGCTTTTATTAATTCTGTATCTTTATCACTTAATCTTACTGAAATAGTCATAATATCAACTCCTTTCAATTATTATTGTACTACATTGTATTACATTTGTCAATATTATTATACTATTATTTGTAAAATTTGTGATTCTATTCAAAGAAAAAACACCTACATTTCTGTAAGCGTTCCTATTTTTTACAATCTGAACTATTTATGTTAAAGTTTAACTACTAGATTAGTAGTAAATTCATATATAGGAACAGAATTTAAATACATCTTATGTTAGAGTTCAACACCTTTAATAAGAGGAATATTTGTTAACCCGTCAATAATTTAAATACATCTTATGTTAGAGTTCAACCATTGAAAAATATGCATTTCTTTAATATATATTAATCCTAAACTCCTTAAAAATCAATGCTTTTGCTTAAATTTTTCCAAGTAGAGCTGAATTTATATCATGTTGATAAATCACAATTTCTAAGCATAGCCTGGAAAAATTATATATTAAAAGAAACAAATTTAAATTAATATAAAGTAATTTAATATAAATCTTAAAAGTATTATATTATTATTTAATTAACCCTTTAATACTGAAAATAACACATAATTTTAATTTAATAATCTATCAAAATTTTTATTATCCTTTAATTTTAAAAATCTTATTAAAACTTTATATCTTATGCAATCTGATATTATTTATAATCTATCATATAAAATATTATCATTATCAATAAGCATATCCTAAATTCTTCTATTATAAATAAATTTATATATTTTAAAAGTCTCTATTTTTTATATAGATTTTTTTTATTATTTCTTTTTTATAATAAAACAATTAATATATTCTTGAATTATAATAATATCTTTATGCCAATTGCATACAAAAATTTTATTTATTTTCAAATCCTTGTTATAAAAAATATCATCAATTATAAAGCTTTCAACTAATTTAAATGCTACCTCTTTAATATTTCTATCATATCTTTTATATTATCTTTACTTTTACAATTATTTTATTATTATCCTCACTAATTATTAGCGTCTTAAATTGTTATATCAATTTTTTATAAAAACCTCCTAAAAGCATAAATTAGCTTAGAAAATAATCCTAAGCTAATTTACATTAATTATTTTATCATATTTAATACTTCTTCTTTATCAATAACTCCAACAGAACGATTTACTTCATTTCCATTTTTTATAACAACTAAAGTTGGTATTGACATTACTTGATATTTAATTGCTGTACTTTGTGACTCATCAACATTCACTTTAACAACTTTAATATCATCATTTTCTTGCGCTACTTCATCAACTGTTGGTGAAAGCATTTTACAAGGTCCACACCAATCAGCATAAAAGTCCACTAATACTGGTATATTACTCTTTAAAACTTCTTGTTCAAAAGTTTCATCATTTACTTTTTTAACATCCATACTATTTTCCTCCTTTTCATTTATTGTAGTTTCCACATTACTAATATTTTGACTTCCTTGTATATATTCTATTCCTTTTTTATTAATAAATATGCTAGCTATAATTAGAATTATTACAAGTAAAGTAAAAATTATAAACCATATTATTTTTTTCTTCATATACACTCCTTAAGAGAATATCATGTAGATTCCCATAATTATTAAAATCGCACCTGAAATCTTTTTTACTATATCATAATGCTTCTTTATAAAATTAAATACTTCTTTTAACTTTTCAAGTAATATAGCAGATACTATAAAAGGTATTCCTAATCCTATAGAATACAATAACATTAAAATTATTCCTTTTAACATATCTTGATTTTTTGCAATCAACAATAAAGCTGAACTTAAGAAAGTTCCTATGCAAGGTGTCCAACTAATCGAGAATAACATTCCAAATATTATAGATTTTATAAAATTTAAATCTTTACTTTTTTTATTAGCACTCTTTATTTTATTTAAAAATTTAATTTTTATTAATTCCATGTAGTTTAAACCAAGAAATATTATAATAATACCAAATAATATCTTAAAATATTTAATATTACTACTAATTATCCCACCCAACTTACTTGCAAATATTGATAAAAGCAAAAATATTATTGTAAAACCTAACACAAATCCTATTGAATTTATTACTGCTTTTGATGTCTTTTTATTATCCTCACCTAAGAAATACGAAATATAAATAGGTAACATTGGAAGTATACACGGTGAAATAAAACTTGCTATTCCTTCTAAAAAAGTAAATACATAATCCATTATTTAAATTCCTTTTTAAAGATTTTTTAACATATCACATATAGCATCTATAACATCTTCATGATTACTTTTTTTAATGCTTTCTTCTCTTAATTTAGATTCTTCTTCATTTAAATCTGTTAAGCATTTATTAAAGTCAGGTATAATACTAATTGAATCTAATGGATATCCTGGATGTCTTATTGGAGATACTTTATCAATTAAATAAAACTTATTTTTATTAAAACTATATGTTTTAACTTCTCCTTTATTATATATTGCTACTCCATTTACCCACGTTGCCTCTAATTTACCACCATATTTATTAGCCAATTTAGAATAGTACTCAATCATTTCTTCATCTGATAAAGTTTTTCCATTTACTCTTCTTACATGAGTTCCTGGTTGTTCTTTATCAGATACTTTCTCTAAGAATAAATTCGTATCCATTCCTATTGTAATCATTCCTGATTCTTTACCATATGCTTTAGCTTTTATAACTGCATTTTCTATAGCTGTATTTCCTTTTTCATCTACATTTAAATTAATATTTAAATCTTTTAAGGTTAATACTTTTATTCCTTTATTTTCTAATTTATCTTTATAATTTTTAACTTTTGCTGGATTTGTTGTTGCAAATAATACTTTCATTTTACTCCTCTACTTCTTTTTTCCATAATCCATGTTTATTACAATATGCATAAAGTGTTGCTCCTTTTATATAAGGGAATCTTACTTCTGCTGCTTGTTCTGGATATAATTTTACAGTTATTTCTTTATTTTCTTTTACTAAACTAATCCATTCTATATAGTGTTCTTTTTCCATTACATGATTTACTTTCACAAGTAATTCATCATCTACTTTTTCATATGTTGGTACATGTTTTTCAACTGCTGCATCTACTGAATTTGGAACTAATTTTTCCATTGGTTCTCCACAACATATAATTCCACATCCATTGCAATTACAATCATCAATTACTTTGACTGTAGCTCCACATGATTTACATCTTTTTATAACTAATTCATTTTTCATAATAAATTCCTCCTTATTTTTTTCTAGATTATATCATCATATATTTAAAAATACTAGCATTTTTTGTCATTTTATCCTAATGCAATATCTAATACCATCATTAATGCAAACCCTATTGCAACTCCTACTGTTCCTATGTTTGTATGTTCTCCATTTTGTGCTTCTGGTATTAATTCTTCTACAATTACATATACCATTGCACCTGCTGCAAATGATAATAAATATGGTAATATTGGTGTTACTAATCCTGTCAAAAGTATTGTAATTATCGCTGCAACTGGTTCAACTATTCCTGATAACACCCCATCAATAAAAGCTTTTAATTTTGTTTTTCCTTCTGTTTTTAATGGCATAGAAATTATTGCGCCTTCTGGAAAATTCTGTAATGCTATACCTATTGCAAGTGTAATAGCTGCTGGGATTGTCATCCAGCTTCCACCTGTTAATGCTGCTGCAAGTACTACACCAACTGCCATACCTTCCGGTATATTATGAAGAGTTACTGCCAAAACTAACATCGTTTCTTTTTTTAATTTTGCTTTTATACCTTCCGGTTTATCACTATCTATATGTAAATGTGGTATAATTGTATCTAGTATTAATAAAAATCCTATTCCTAGTAAAAATCCCACACACGCTGGCAACCATTCTATTCCACCTTGTTCAGCTGTCATATTTATTGATGGAATTAAAAGAGACCATACTGCTGCTGCCATCATTACTCCTGCTGCAAAACCTAATAAGAATTTTTGTAATCTTGCGTTTACTTTATTTTTCATAAAGAATACCATTGCTGAACCTAGTGTAGTTCCCAAAAACGGTATGCTAAGGCATATTATAATTGGTAATGTTTCATTCATTTTATCACCCCTTTTTTATTATTTTATGAATATTTTATCTATTTTTTCATATAATATTATCAAAAGTATTGACATTCTAGTACTTTAGTAGTAAAATTAATAATGTATTAATTCCTTACAAATGATATCATAAATTCTTTTGTAAGTCAAAATTATATCGCGGGGTGGAGCAGTTGGCAGCTCGCAGGGCTCATAACCCTGAGGTCGGTAGTTCGAGTCTATCCCCCGCAACCAATTTTGAGGCATTTAGCCTCTTTTTTTATTTTAAAATATTTTATATTATTTTATGAAATGTCCTAATATCATTTGATTCATTACTAAATCTGTCGCAACATCTTTAACTTTCATATTAGTAAACGGATTTATATTAAATTTTTCAATTAATTTTAATAAAAAAAGTAGTTTTGTATAATTATACAAAACTACTTTAGGACTGACCTATAACTCTTGGATTGTTAGCTTAGCAATAAAAAAATAATTATCAGAATAATAATTATTCCTGAAAAAATTGCTTTTGCTGCTTCTTCCGTAATTCCTAAACTTCTTATGCGATTTATTATACTTTTATATAAGTATGAAAAAATCGGCTCAGAAATTTTTAAAAAAATCCGAAAAGAAATCCAACAGACGAACAAAACTATCAATATGGCTATTACTATTGCCCACATTAGTCTGTCCTCCTTTTTTATATTCGGAATTCTTACATCTAGTATTATAACACATTCTTTTCATTTTTTCAACTTTATGTATACTTTTGTGCATTTTTACTAATCATAACCACCAGTAAAACTGGTGGTTTGCTCTTAGCCTAGAAGGCTTTTGTACTGGCACTTCTGGGCTTAAGCC
>CALXFJ010000039.1 GCA_944387565.1 uncultured Clostridia bacterium
ATAAATTAGGTTTTAGAGTTTTGCTTTTTCTTGACAAAAGTAAGTTTTGTTAGTAAAATATAATAGAATAAATATAAGGAGATTTTTATGCAAAGTAATAATAGAAAAGTATTTGAAACATTAGTATCTAGAACCAAGATATATTTAGCAATTATTTTGGTTTTGTTAATTGTCATATGTATAGAAAATGTATCAATGATAATTCCTTCTGCTTTAATATATGTATTAGTAGTAGGATATACTTATTATGCAAATAAGAAAAGAAAGAGTGAAATTTCAGAGACATTACAGGACTTAACATTAACAGTAGATACAGCAGCAAAGACAAGCTTAATAAATTCACCTTTTCCATTAATTATATTAGAAACAGATGGAAATGTAATTTGGAGAAGTACGAAATTTACAACTGAATTTGCTAATATTGATATAAATACATATATGAGTGATTTAATATTAGATATAAAAGATGAAATAGAAAAAAACAAACAAAAAGGAAATAAAGACATAATTAAAGAAATGAAAATTGGAAATAAAGTCTATAAAATCATGGGAAGATATGTTAATTTTAGAAATAAATCAAAAGATAAGAAGAATAAAAAAGATTACATGATTATCCTATATTTTATAGATGATACAGAAAATATTAAATTACAAAAAGAATATAAAAATTCTAAATCTTGTGTTGGAATTATTATGATAGATAATTATGAAGAAACAATGCAAAGATTAGATGCTGCTGAAAAACCTCAAATCATTGCAGAGATAGATAAAGAAATGTATGATTGGGCAAATAAATCAAATGGGGTTTTGATAAAATCAGATAGAGATAGATATGTATTTTTATTTGAACAAAGATATTTAGAAGATATAAAAGAAGATAAATTTAGTATATTAGATAAGATTAAAGAAATTGATACTAAAGAAAAGGTACAATTTACTCTAAGTATTGCTATTTCAAATGAAGGTTCAACAGATAAAGAAAAATATAAATCAGCTAGAAGTGCAATGGATGTTGTATTAGGTCGTGGTGGTGACCAAGCTGTTATTCGTGAAAATGAGATTTATAAATTCTTTGGTGGAAGAGTTGAAGAAGTAGAGAAGAGAACAAAAGTAAAAGCAAGAGTTGTAGCACATGCATTAGAAAATTTAATTAAAGATGCAAATAAAGTAATGGTTATGGGACATACTAATCCTGATATGGATAGTATAGGTTCTTGTTTAGGTATTTATCGTTTAGCAAAATCTTTAGATACAAATGCATATATAGTATGTAGTGATAATGCACCTTCTCTAGAAACTTTTAGAAAGTCATTAGACAAAGAGCCAGAATATGAAGATGTAATCATTAATAAAGAAGTTGCTTTAGAAAATATCGATGAAGATACAGTACTTGTTGTAGTAGATACTCACAAAGTAAATTATGTAGATAGTCCAGAGTTATTAGAAAGAGCTAAGAAAATAGTTGTAGTTGACCATCATAGAAGAAGTACTGATTTTATAGAAAATGCTACACTTATGTTCCAAGAAGTATATGCTTCATCAGCTGCAGAACTTGTAACTGAGTTATTACAATATGCAGAAGTGAAAGTTGACTTGAAAACTATAGAAGCAGAGAGTTTATATGCTGGTATTATGATGGATACTAAGAACTTTACTTTTAAAACAGGTGTTAGAACTTTTGAAGCTGCGGCATATTTACGTAGATGTGGTGTTGATATAATAAGAGTTAAAAAGTGGTTCCAAAGTGATTTAGCAAGTTTTAATATAATAGCTGATATTGTAAAGAAAGCAGAAATTGTAACAGATGGAATTGCAGTATCTACTTATGATGAAGTAACAAAAGATGCAAATCTTATTTGTGCAAAGGCGGCAGATGAGTTATTAACAATTAGTGATATTACAGCTTCATTTGTTTTAGGAAATACTGGTGAGAAAATTTGCATAAGTGGACGTTCTATTGGAGATATTAATGTTCAAGTAATTCTAGAAAAATTAGGTGGCGGAGGTCATATTACTTTAGCAGGTGCTCAAGTTGAGAATATGACTATGGAAGAAGCTAAACAAGAGTTAATAAATAGAATTCATGAATATTTTTCAGAGATTGAAAACTAAAGAAGGAGTTTTTAAATGGAGATTTTAAAAAAATTAAAAAATAACCAAAGAGGTTCTGTAACTGTTTTTGTACTTGCTACTATGCTTATAGTTGTTGGTATTTTAGTGGTTGCATTCTTCTATTCCGTAAATAAAACTACGGCTCAAATGGAAGAGTTAAATAAAATACAACAAGAATATAATCAAACAAGTAATGATAGTGCAATGGATCAAGCTTATGACAAAGATATAAAATGAGTAAATATAAGTAAAATAAAGTATTTTAAATGATTAAAAAAAGCAAAGCAAAGATAGGGATTATGTAAAAAAATTGTAAAAATAGCTGTAATGAATTTGTAATGAAAGTGATAAAAACTTATCATATAAAGATGAGGGATGCCTATAAGTAGCATCCGTAAAGAGAAAGAGCATATGTTGAAATATGCTCTTTTTTATGGGTTGAAATGATGAAAAAAACACTCTAAAATAATATTAGTACATAAAATAAAGTAAAAGGGAGAGAATGATGGAACGTAAAAGTACTAAAGAGCATGAATTTCAATTAAAAATAATAAATAAAAAGATAAAAAGTGAAAAAGGTTCAGTAACAGTATTTGTTTTAGCAACCATGCTTTTTATTATGCTTGTCATGATTACTTCATATACAGGAATGATGAATAAATTAAGTAATCAAACCAAACAAATCCAAAAGATACAGGAAGAGTATATGGTAGCAAATGTAGAAGAACAAATGACTGACGAATATAACAAGGTAATAGATAGCAATAAAGAGAACATAGATATTTCAATATCTTTATACAAAGAGGATGGAGGAAGTTATTCAGTAAATGAATGGACTAACAAAAATGTATATGTTGTAGTAAATTATAGTGGTGGATATGAAAATTCTGCACTAAAATTTTATGTAAACGAAAAAGAAGAAAAATATACGAATAAGTACGAGATAACAAAAAATAGCTTGATAAGAGCAGAATATGGAGGGAAAACTGCACAAATTGAAATAACGAGAATAGATAAAGAGTTACCAGAAGTAATGATTTCTCCAAATGGTGGAGGAGCATATGCAATACCTTCAAATGGGGATGCAACAATAAAAGTGGTATTAAATGCAAGTGATAAAGGTGGAAGCGGAACATCAAATTTAGAATATGCATGGAGTAATTCAAATTCTATTGAACCTCAAGAAGGATGGAAAAGTTTTGAAAATGGAAAAGAGATAAGCAAAACTGATTGCAAGGTAGGAAGCTATTATTTATGGACAAAGGTAGTAGATAAAGCGGGAAATAGGGCAGAGAAAATAAAAGTTTCAAATGCATTTGTTGTAACAGACAATATCTCAGAGGCAAATAAAATAACATTAACTCCAGATATAACAGATTGGACAAATGGAAATGTAATTGTAACAGTAGATTATGGAAGTAATTTAACTCAAAATAGAAAAGCGGGATATGGTTCGGCCAATGTAGAAAATGAAACAAAAGTAACAGTAGAAAAGAATGGAACAGTATATGCGGAAGCAACAGATATAGCTGGAAATAAAGTAACAGCTTCATTAGATATAAAGAATATAGATAAGACAAAACCAACAATAGATAGTATAACAAATCCAAGTAATGGAAACTGGACAAAAGATGATTTAAAAATAACATTAAATGGAACAGACAATGAATCAGGAATAAAAGAATTCCAATGGTATGAAAATGGAACATGGACAACAAGAGCTTTAACAACAAATGGAAATACAGGGACAATAACATATACAGCAGAAAGAGATGAAAGTATAAGATATAGAGTAGTAGATAAAGCTGGAAACATATCAGATGAGAAGACTACAACATTAAAAATAGATAAAGGATTACCAACAGTTGCAATAACACCAAATGGCGGAACAAATTATGTAATGCCAACAAGTGGAAATGCAACAATAAAAGCTACTCTAAATGCAACTGATAGTAAGAGTGGACTAAATATATTACAATATGCATGGAGTAATTCAAATACTACAGAACCAACAACATGGAATGACTTTAAAAATGGAACAGATGTAACAAAAACAGATTGTACAAAAGGAAATTATTATTTATGGACAAATGTAAGAGATAAGGCAGGAAATAGAGCAGAAGAAATAAAAGTATCAAATGTATTTACAGTAGGAGATAACACAGTAGATGGAAATAAAATAAAATTAACACCAGATATAACAGATTGGACAAATGGAAATGTAAAAGTAACAGTAGAATATGGAGCAAATCTTACACAAAATAGAAAAGCAGAATATGGTTCAGCAAATACAGCAAATGCAACAAGTGTAACAGTAGAGAAGAATGGAACAGTATATGCAGAAGCAACAGATGTACTAGGAAATAAAGTAACAGCTTCATTAGATATAAAAAATATAGATAAAACAAAACCAACAATAGATAGTATAACAAATCCGACTAACGGAAATTGGTCAAAAGATGATATAAAAATAACATTAAATGGAACAGATAATGAATCAGGAATAAAAGAATTCCAATGGTATGAGAATGGAGCATGGACAACAAGAGTATTAACAACAAGTGGAAATACAGGAACAATAACATATACAGTAGATAGAAATGAAAACGTAAGATATAGAGTAGTAGATAAAGCAGGAAACATATCAGATGAAAAGACTACAACAATAAAAATAGATAAAACAGCACCAACAGGAACAAGTGTAGAGGTAAAAAATATAACAACAACAGGATATGATGTATATGTATATGGAGTAAAAGATACAGGTTCAGGAGTAAATAGAGTACAATTCCCAACATGGACAGAAAGTAATGGGCAAGATGATTTAGTAAAAGATTGGTCAAGTAATAGTAAATGTACAGGAGTAAAACAATCAGATGGAACTACATGGGTATATCATGTAAATATATCAGAACATAACAATGAATATGGAACATATAATACACATGTTTATATATATGATAACTTAGGAAATAATAAACTTTTAAAAGGAGTACAAGTAAGTGTAGCAGGAGTTCAAATAACATATGATTATGGAGATGGAAAAACAGAGAAAGTAACAAAAGGAGCTGGAAGTAAGATAGGCACATTACCAACGGCAAGTAAGACAGGATATACATTCAATGGTTGGTTTACTAAAGCAAGTGGAGGAGAAAAAATAACAGCAGATACAATAGTACCATCAAGTAATGTAACATATTATGCACAATATAGTATAAATAGCTACTATATAGATGTAAACTTATATGTAGATGGAACATCTTATGGCTCAGGAGGATATAATGATAGAATATATGTGGGTTTAAGAGTAGATGGAGTAGATAAAGGATATGTAGAAGATTATTATACAAAACATAACTATGGAACAAAATGGGAAGTATATGGATTAAAAATAGATGGAGTAAGTGTAGCATACACAGCAAGTGGAACAGTGGGAACAGGTGCAGTTAATATAAAAGTTGAATTTTATACAATGACAATTAATGTAAATAATACAAGTTATGGAAGTGTATCAAGTAGTGAATTAATAATACCGAAAGGAAATACATATTCAACTAGTGGAAGTACATTAACAATATCAGATGGAAGAAAAGTAACAGCAACAGTAAAAGATGCAACAGGATATACAACTAAATTCTCAAGTTGGTCTCCAACTAGTGGAACAGTAAATGCAAAAACAACGGTAACAGCAAACTTCACTAGAAGTGCAAACACATATACAATAACATATGATAATAATTTTTATGCAAATAACATATGGACAGATACAAACCTAACAAATAGATATAGTGCAGCAGGAACAACACCAACAAGCAAATCAAATGTATCAGACACGAGTGTAATGAATGGACAACAAATAAAATTTGTAATGCCAGCAGGAACAAGTGGAGGACCATATTATTCAACACCAGCAAAACTAACAGTAGGAAAAACGTATACATGGAGTGTATATGTAAAGGCAAGTTCAAATAAAACATTAAATATAGGAAGTGAACAAGGAGGAACTAAAAAAGTAAATGTAACAACATCATGGCAGAAGATAACACATACATTTACAGCACAAGACACTCAATATAGAGCATTCGTATTCTACTTAAGTGGAAGTACTTGGACAGCAGGAGATCAATTATATGTACATTCACTAGAAATAATGGAAGGTAGCCCAAGTAAAACGACACAAAATAAAATATATGGAACAGCATTAGGAACATTACCGACAACAAGCAGGGGTGGTTATACATTTGCAGGTTGGTATACAGCACCAACAGGAGGAAGCAAAATAGCAACAACTACAACAGTACCAGCAGTAAATACGACATACTATGCACATTGGACAGCAAATAGCTATACAGTAACATATAATTATAGTGAAAATGGTGGAACCGCAGCTACTAAGACAAGTGCAAGTGTAGTAAAAGGAACAAGTGTTGATTTATCACCAACAGCAACAAAGAGTGGATATACATTTGTGGGATGGAACACAGATAAAGATGCAACAACAAAATTGTCAAGTCTAACAATGGGAACAAGTAATGTAACACTATATGCGATATATAGTAAGACAATAACAGGAACATTTAATTATTGGGATGGAAGTAAACAAGTAAGTACAACAAAATCAACAACAGTATATAATAAAACTACTAGTGGAAGTATAACAGCGCCAACACTTGCAAATGCAAGTAAAGATGGAATTACATATACGCAAAGAGGTTGGTCGACATCAAATACAGGAAATGCAACAGTAAATCTAAATAGTGGAGCTAGTGTAACATTATCAAGTAATACAACTTACTATGGACTATATCAAGCAAATATAACAGCGACATTCTATTATCATGGAGGAACAGACCAGTTTGCAGCAACACAATCATCAACAACAGCAAAAGGAATAAGATATATGAACTCAAGTGGAGCATATGTACAAGGTGGTATAACAGTACCAACTACAGTAACAGGAAGTACAGGATATTACGGAACAAAATACAAAGGAGTGGCATCAGCAGTAAATTCATCAACAGCAGCAACAGTAAATACAGCAAATACAAAATATTATGCTTTCTATGATGTAGGGTTAACATATTACTACTATAACGGTTCATCACATACATCAAGTTCAACAACAAGAAGAGCAAGAAGTAACGGAAGTACATATGTATGTACAGTAGATAGTACACCAACACCATCAGCTTATGATGGAGCATCATTTAAGTGGTGGTCATATGATGCAACACAAATAGGAGAAAGCTATAAACGTGCACCAAATGCAACAGCGGTAACAGCTTTATATGCTGTATATGAGAAATCAGTCACAGCAACATTCTATTATAACGGTGGAGATGCATATTCAGCAACACAAACAAGCACAACGGCAAAAGGAACAAAGAACTATGTTTCAAAGAGTGGCGGAATAAATACATATAATGGAAGCATATCAATCCCAAGTGCAGTAACAGGAAGCACAGGATATTATGGAACAAAATATAAAGGAGTAGCAACAGCAGTGAACTCATCAACAGCGGCGACAGTAAATACAGCGAATACAAAATATTATGCTTACTATGATGTAGGAATAACATATTATTACTATAATGGTTCAGCACATACGTCAAGTACATCAACAAGAAGAGCAAGAAGTAATGGAAGTACATATGTATGTACAGTAGATAGTACACCAAAACCATCAAATTATGATAGTGGAACATTTAAATGGTGGTCATATGATGCAACGAAAGCAAGTAGTGATTATAAGAGAGAGCCAAACGGAACAGCATCAACAACTTTATATGCGGTATATCAAAGAACAATAACAGCAACATTTAATTATTGGAACGGAAGTAAAGCAACAACAGCAACAGCAAGTGGAACAAGAAGTTATGTTTCAAAGAGTGGAGGAGTAAATACATATCAATCAAATATAAGTATTCCATCAGCAGTAAGCTCAAGTAAAGGACCTCAAAGTACAGCATATAGTCATGTAGCGACGTCAAAAGCAGCAACAAGTGGAGTAACACCAAGCACATCAAATGCAACATATTATGCAGTATATAAAAAGAATGTAACGGCAACTAAGAAATATTATAATAATCAAACAGCAACTGCCACAGGAACAGCTTATGGATATTTTGATGGATCATCCAGAAATGCAAGTATAAATTTAGGTTCAGTAAGCTTAAGTGGATATACATTTAGAGGTTGGAGTACATCTAATGCGGCTAATGCGGGAATAACTGTAGCAAGTGGAAAAGCCGCAGATATAATAAATAACACAACGTATTATGCTTCATATACTTATTCTGTAAAGACTTCATATAATTTAAATGGAGGCAGCGGAACAACACCATCTGCTCAAACAAGTACAGCATATATGAATTATATTGGAAGTAAGGTTGCAAATAGCATAACACTACCTTCAAAGCCAACAAGGACAGGAGGATATGTATTCAATGGTTGGTATACACAACCAAGTGCAGGAACAAAAGCAGGTGATGCGGGTGCAAGTTATAGTCCAACAGCAACAGGTACTTTATATGCTCAATGGAAGGAAATAAAGGCGGGCGACTATGTAAATTATGTTGATAAAAACGGAACAACAAGAAAATGTGTAGTTCTATGGGATAGAAGTTCTGGTTATGGTATACAAATAATAACGACGGATACAGTAGAAGATGTAGAATTAGGAAATGGACAAGGAAAGTATATATATGGAAGTTCAACTTCAGAGTTTAATACAGCAAGAACATCATATAATAATGCTGTAAAAACATTAAATAACAAGGCAATGAATTATTTGAATACAACATATGCATCTGATGCAAGATGTGTAGGAAGTGTGCCAAATAATAAAAATTCGGAGGCTTCAACATATTATACAAATTCTGCTAGCTGGTTTAAGACTTACAATAATACGTTGAAAAATGAGGACGAAAATTATACATTAGATTATAATCAAATGGTAAAACTAAAGATAAATAGTATTATTGATGAGTATTGGCTTGCTTCTCGTGGAGTGAATGATGAAGCAGGTGGGGCTAATAGATTTGGAATACGTTCGGTTAGAGGTGGTTATGTAATAAGCGGTGAATTATGTGGCGTATTTTCTAGTAATAGTGTAAACACTAACGGTAGCGAACATGGGCTTCGTCCTGTATTCACTTTAAAATCTACAATAAAGATAACAGGAGGAAGTGGAACGCAGTATAGTCCGTATACATTAGGAATATAGAATAATAATTAAACATAATTTTATTAGTCATACCTTATATCTAGACAGAATTTAAGACAATTAAAAAATGATTATAAAAGACACAATTGTTAATAAAGAAAAAGTGGGAAATTTTATAATTTCTTACTTTTTTCTTTATTTATACATTTTTATAATTGGATTTAAAAAATGTATAAATTTATTTAAAACATAAAATAGTATATATAGAAAAGTAAATTGTAAAATTCTAGGAATTTTTCTTAGATGTAAAAATGACCTTGAAAAAACTATGAAAATAGAGTAGAATATTGTTCTAGAAAGGCGTGATAATATGAAAGTAATATTAAAAGTAGATATAAAAGGAGTAGGAAAAAAAGATGAAATAATAAATGCATCAGATGGATATGCAAGAAACTTTTTATTCCCAAAAAAATTAGCAGTAGAAGCAAATAGTGAAAATATGAGTAAACTAAAAGCACAAAATGATTCAAAAGCATATAAAAAAGAACAAGAAAAAGAAGAAGCAAAAAAATTAGCTGATAAATTATCTGGAATACAATTAAAAGTACCTGTAAAAGCAGGGGAAAATGGAAAAATATTTGGAGGAGTATCAGCAAAAGAAATAGCAGATTTATTAAAACAAAATTATAATATAGAAGTAGATAAAAAGAAAATAGACTTGAAAGAAACAATAAAAACATTAGGCTTAAGAACAATCTCGATAAAACTATATGATGGAGTTATTGGAAATTTAAAAGTTGATGTAATAAGTAAATAAAGGGATGTCGCATGAGAAACGTCCCCAATGAGACAACCAATGAGACACCCAATGGGACAAAGGAGCTGAAAAAATGGAACTAGGTAAAGTACCACCACATGATATAGAAGCAGAACAAGCAGTAATAGGTAGTATGCTAACAGATAGCGATGCTGTTACATCTGCAATAGAAGTATTAAAATCAGAAGATTTTTATAGAGAAGATAATAAAGAAATATATGAAGCTATTTTAAATTTATATAATAGGTCAGAGCCAATTGATATAATTACTGTAAAAGCAGAATTAGAATCAATGGGAAAATTTGAGCAGGTTGGGGGATTAGAATATTTAGCAGAATTACCAGACAAAGTACCAACAACAGCAAATGCTATGAAATATATTAAAATAGTAGAAGAAAAATCAACATTAAGAAGATTAATAAAAACAGCAAATGAAATAATAGAATTAGGATATAGCCCAACAGAAGAAGTAGATGACATTATGGAAGGTGCAGAAAAGAAAATATTTAATATAATGCAAGAAAAAAATCAAAAAGGTTATAGTCCATTAAAAGATGTTTTAGTAGAAAGTTTTACTAAACTAGAAGAATTATATAATAGAAAGCAACATATAACAGGTGTACCTTCTGGTTTTATTGAATTAGATTATAGAACAGCAGGATTTCATGGTTCTGATTTAGTATTAATAGCAGCAAGACCCGCAATGGGAAAAACAGCATTTGCTTTAAACATTGCAACATATGCAGCAGTGAAAGCCAATATACCAGTTGCAGTATTTAGTTTAGAGATGTCTAAAGAACAATTAGTAAACAGAATTCTATGTAGTGAAGCAATGGTTGATAGCAATAAAGTAAGAACAGGAAAATTAGAAGAAGACGATTGGACAAAATTAGCAGAAGCAATTGGCCCATTATCAGAAGCTGAAATGTATATTGATGATACACCAGGTATTAATATAATGGAAATAAGAGCAAAATGTAGAAAGCTAAAGTTAGAAAAAAATATAGGACTAGTAGTAATAGATTACTTACAATTAATACAAGGAACTAATAAAAGAGGCGGAAGCCGTGAACAGGAAATTTCAGAAATAAGCCGTTCTTTAAAAATACTTGCAAAAGAATTAAACATTCCTGTAATAGCATTATCACAATTGTCAAGAGCAGCGGAACAAAGACCAGACCATAGACCTATGCTTTCAGATTTACGTGAATCTGGAGCTATAGAGCAAGATGCTGATATTGTAATGTTTTTATATAGAGATGATTATTATAATGAAGATAGCGAAAAGAAAAACATTGCAGAAGTAATAATTGCAAAACACAGAGGAGGCTCAACTGGAACTGTAGAATTATTATGGCTTGGAAATTATACTAAATTTGTTAATATTGAAAAACGATTTGATGATTAGAAACGATTTAATTAGCAAAAATCCAATACTTGCAAAACCTCTAAAAATATAGTAAAATAAGTAATACTAAAAAAATATTACTTATTTTTTTATAGGAGTAGAAAAATGGAAAAAAAGGTCTTAGAAACAATAAAAAAATATAATTTAATAGAAGATGGAGATAAACTAGTAGTAGCAGTATCTGGGGGACCAGACTCAATTACAATGCTAGATATCTTAAATGAAATAAAAAATGAAAAAATAATAGACTTTGAAATTAGTGTAGCACATATAAATCATATGATACGAGAAGAAGCAAAATCAGATGAATTATATGTAAAAAACTATTGTGAAGAAAAAAATATAGATTTTTATTCAAAAAGTATAGATGTTTTAAAACTTGCAAATAATAATAAAACAGGAACAGAAGAAATGGGAAGAATTGTAAGATACAAATTCTTTGATGAAGTTTTAGAAAAGACAGGTTCTAATAAAGTTTCAATTGCGCATAATAAAAATGATAAAGCAGAAACAATGATTATGAATATTTTAAGAGGAAGCGGAATATCAGGTCTAAAAGGAATTGAACCTAAAAGAGGAAAATATATAAGACCATTAATAGAATGTGAAAGATATGAAATTGAAAATTATTGTAAAGAAAAGAATCTTAATCCTAGAATAGATAAAACTAATTTCGATAATACTTATACAAGAAATAAAATTAGGAATATCGTTATTCCGTATATAAAACAGGAATTTAATCCTAACATAATAAATACTTTAAGTAGGTTATCAGAATTAGTTGTAGAAGAAGATGATTATATAGAAAATAAAGTAAAAAAGGCTTATGAAACTTTATTAATAAAAGAAGATAAAAAAGAAATTATATTGGATTTAAAAAAATTTAATGAAGAAGAAAAGGTTATAAAATCAAGAATTGTGTTATATACTATAACAAGGCTTTTAGGGAATTGCCAAGGAATAGGAAAAGTACATATAGAAGATATAATTAAACTTTGTAGTAACAACATAGGAAATAAATTTTTAACACCAAATAAAAATATAAAAATACTTGTAAAAAATCATAAAATTTATTTTTTAAGTGAAATATGAGTAGCCGTAACAAATTACGTGAAACATGCTTCGTTGTAATAAAAAAGTCATAAAAAAAATATTTACAAAGGAAAATTTATATGTTATAAATCAATATGATAAAAAAACAAAGGGGAACAAGAGGAGGAATTAATTTGAAAAACGGAATTAAAACATTAGCCATGTGGTTAATAATAGGAGTCATTTTTATTGTTGTACTATCATCAATAGTAGAAAATAGTGATTCTAAATTACAATATTCAGAATTAATAACTAATATTAATAATGGAAATGTAGAATCTATAGAAATAGATGCAAATGGAACTTCAGCAACAGTAACATTAAAAGATGACAAAATGAAAAAAGAAGTAAATATTCCAAGTATGGATAATTTCATGAACTATGCAGAAGAATATTTAAAAGAAGGAGCATTTACATTAGAAGAAAAATCACAATCAATATTTGTTACAGTGCTTAGCTTACTTACACCATTTGGATTATTAATAATATTCTTTATATTCTGGTTCTTAATGATGGGTGGAACAGCAAATGGAAATCCTGGTGGAAAGACAATGTCATTTGGAAAGAGTAAAGCAAGAATGATGACACCAGCAGATAAAAATAGAATAACATTTGATGATGTTGCAGGTGTAGATGAAGAAAAAGAAGAATTAGAAGAAATAGTACAATTTTTAAAGAATCCTAAAAAATATACAGATATGGGAGCAAGAATTCCAAAAGGAGTATTGCTTGTTGGTCAACCAGGTACAGGTAAAACTCTTTTAGCAAAAGCAGTAGCTGGAGAAGCAGGAGTACCATTCTTTATAATAAGTGGTTCAGACTTTGTTGAAATGTTCGTTGGTGTTGGTGCATCTAGAGTTAGAGATTTATTTGACCAAGCAAAGAAAAACGCACCTTGTATTATATTTATAGACGAAATTGATGCAGTTGGACGTCAAAGAGGTGCAGGACTTGGTGGAGGACATGATGAAAGAGAACAAACATTAAACCAATTACTAGTAGAAATGGATGGTTTTGCTGAAAACGAGGGAGTAATAGTATTAGCAGCAACAAACAGACCAGATGTATTAGATAAAGCTCTATTAAGAGCAGGTAGATTTGATAGACAAATAGTAGTAGGATTACCAGATGTAAAAGCAAGAGAACAAATACTTGAAGTTCATTCAAGAAAGAAAAGATTAGCAGATGATGTAGACTTAAAAGTTATTGCTAAAAATACTTCTGGATTTGCAGGTGCAGATTTGGAGAATGTATTAAATGAAGCAGCACTTTTAGCAGCAAGAAGAAACTTAAATGAAATTGGTATGAAAGAAATAGAAGATGCCATGGTTAAAGTTACTATGGGACCTGAAAAGAAAACAAAAGTAAGAAGTGAAAAAGAAAATAAATTAGTTGCATATCATGAAGCTGGTCATGCAGTAGTAAGTCATTTCTTACCATCACAAGACCCAGTACATGAGATATCTATAGTACCAAGAGGAATGGCAGGAGGATATACAATGTATAGACCTACAGAGGATAAGTCATTCATGTCAAAAACAGAAATGGAAGAAAATATTGTTTCACTACTTGGTGGTAGAGTAGCTGAAAGCTTAATTCTAAATGATATCTCTACAGGAGCAAGTAATGATATTGAAAGAGCAACTAAGATTGCAAGAAGTATGGTTACAATATATGGTATGAGTGAAAGAATTGGAACATTAACATTAGGTCAAGGGCAAGAAGAAGTATTCTTAGGTAGAGATTTTGGTCATACTAAAGAATATTCAGAAGAAACAGCAGCTATTATTGATGAAGAAGTAAAGAAAATAGTAGACCAAGGTTATAACAGAGCAAAACAAATTTTATCAGAAAATATTGATAAGTTACACAAAGTAGCAGGTGTATTATTAGAAAAAGAAAAAATCGGAGCAGATGAGTTTGAAGCAATATTTAATGAACAATAATATTAAAGTCACATAAGTTTATAGCTTATGTGATTTTTTTTGGCTAAAGCTATTCTAATGCTTTAGAAATATATAAATAGTAATTTAAAAATATATGCAAAACCTAAGTAACGTATAAGTATTATGTCCCTAAGAAAAATGTCAAAAAAGAATAGTTTATGTAACAAAATGAAAACAAAAAGTAATATAAAGTTAAAAAACAAGAAATAGATATTTCCGTGATAACAGCCATTTTTGTCCGAGAATGTCGGATTTACTAATGTGATTTAAGTATATATAATTATTATATATATTATTAAAAATACAAAAAAAGGAGACTGTTTTTATGGAAAAGTTCAAACAAAAATTAAGTTCTGTTAAGGGAACAATTTTAAAATACAAAAAGATTACTCTAATAATTGCAATTGTACTTGTAATAGTTGGAGTAGTATCAACATTGATTTATAAAAATGTTGAATATGCAAGGATGCTAGCAAATAATACAGAGCTTGCAAAAGCAATGACGTATGAAGAAGTAAAAGATGGAGATGAAAACATTGAAGGAACAGATAATGTAAAATTCGATGCTTTCTTTTTACGTGACTTAAATGGAGATGGATATGCAGAGAGTATAAGAGGAACAAGTAAAGAAATAGGAAAAGAAGATACCTTGTATATGGAATTAAATGTACAAACAGCAGGGTATCTTAAAGATGCAAAAATTACAATAAATGATGGTAATTTTTATTTCCAAACGACACTTCCAAAAGATGATGAGTTAAAGGATAATTATATTGGAAACAATGTAAGAACAATAGAATTTAACCAGTTAAATAATGGAACACAAAAGATGATTACTGGAATAGTCAGAAGCGGAGACTATTCTTATTCATCAAGCAAAGATGCAGCAATAGGAAATAATATAAATAATTATAGTAAAGTAAATAGTGTAACATTAACAGGAACATATGTAGGAGAAGATGGAACAGAGACTCCAATAACAAAAACAGTTAATTTTAATATAGATTGGTATGGAACAACAAAGGCAACAATTTATACAAATAAAGATGCAGCAATAGGAAATAATATAAATAATTATAGTAAAGTAAATAGTGTAACATTAACAGGAACATATGTAGG
>CALXFJ010000040.1 GCA_944387565.1 uncultured Clostridia bacterium
GTATTTTAGATAAGTGCATTATTTTTTACAAAAAAATGTTGAAGTGTTTTAACCACCCCAACATTTATTATAGAACCTAGATAATAATTTTATCTATTTGGTCCCTTTTAGTTTTTGGAAAAATTTACAGAGAAGTAAACAAAATTATTGACAAAATATTGAATGAATAGTAAAATCAAGCAACAGATTTGAACGGTTAAATTAAATTATTAAATAAAAAAGAAAGGATGTTGTATTATGAAAGAAAAGAAAAATGAAATTATTTTATTTGAGAATCAAGGAGTGAAACTAGAAGTTAATTTAAAAGATGATACTGTGTGGTTAAATAGACAACAATTGGCTGAATTATTTGGAAGAGATGTAAAAACTATAGGTAAACATATCAACAATGCTTTAAAGGAAGAATTAAAAGGAGTTCCAACTGTCGCAAATTTTGCGACAGTTCAAAAAGAAGGAGAAAGAGAAGTGACTAGGAATGTAGAATATTATAATCTAGATATGATATTAAGTATTGGTTATAGAGTAAAATCAAAAAATGGTATTATATTTAGACAATGGGCTAATAAAGTTTTAAAAGATTATATGTTAAAAGGTTATGCAGTAAATCAAAAAAGATTAGAATATTTAGAAAAAACAATAAAACTAATAGATATAGCAAATAGAATGGATGAAAGATTAGAAGGAAATGATGCAAAAGAAATATTAAAAGTAATTGGAAATTATTCAAAGGCATTAAATATATTAGATGATTATGACCATAGAAAACTAAAAAAGGTAAAAGGAAAGACAGATGAAAGAAAAATAAAATATGAAGATTGTATAAATATTATTAATAAACTTAAGTTTAACGAAGTAAGTGATTTATTTGCAATTGAGAGAAACAAAGGTTTAGAATCAATAATAGGAAATATTTATCAAACATTTGACGGACAAGATGTATACAAAAGTATAGAAGAAAAAGGTGCGAATTTCTTATATTTAGTAGTAAAAAACCATGTGTTTGCTGATGGAAATAAAAGAATAGCAGCAACGTTATTTATATATTTTTTGAATTTTTACGGAATATTATACAAAGGTGGAGAACAAGTAATAGACAATAATACTTTAGTAGCATTAACATTACTTATTGCAGAATCTAATCCAAAAGAAAAAGAAATAATTATAGATTTAGTTATGAATTTCTTATCTAATGACAAAGATATAAATATTTATGCTTAAAGAAAATTTATTATAAATAAAAAAGAATACACTTAAATAAAATGGTTTTAAGTGTATTCCTTTTTAGATTGATTCTTCATTTTCAACATTAGGAATATTTGAATCTGAAACAGAATTTTTTTGAATAGCTTTTAGAATAGTTCTGCTAACAGGGCCAGCAACTAAAATATTTAAGAAAAATGCTGCACAGAAATTACGTGGCCATCTAATGAAGAATTCTCCTAATACAGTTTGTAAAGTGTCTCCTCCAAGAAGACCTCCAACTATAGTCATTAATAAAGACATCATTGTAACAATAAAGAAGCAGTTAAATAAAATATAAGCATTTTTGCTATCTTTTTTTGAAACAAAATAAGCTAATAGCATACCATTTATTCTTCCCACAATAAATGTTTCTAAAACATATGCAATAATAAATGTTACAGGGAAAGCTATTAAACAAGTTTTAATAGAATTTAAATTAAAACCTCCTAAGTGAATAGAAATATTTAATAATCCCATAAAAAATACCATTATTAAGCACATACAAATTCCAAAAATAATTCCTTCTTTCTTGTTTGTTGGCATTTTTAAATCCTCCTTTCAAAAATTTTATATTTAAGGGTCTAATTTTGTCCCAAAAATTATTATACTATTTTTTAAAAATCCATGTAATAGTTTTTTTAAAATTTTCAAAAAAATTTTAATTAATATTTAAATTATAAAGTATGATTTATTCATAAGATTATTCAAAATAAAAACCTCTAGCACTAAAATTAGTACTAGAGGAAGATAAGTTATACAAACAGATAGAAATTAGAAACTATAAGTGCTTCTTGTCTTGGGACATGAAACTTCCATAGTTGGAACTTCTGTATTTTCTGCTTTTATAACTTTAGCAGGGTCGTTGTAAATAATGCAATTACCATTTTGGGCAGGTTCCATATATGAGTGTGAAATTTTGCTTGAATTTTCTTTTAAATAGAATTCAGCAATATCAGGAGGAACAATTAAAATTTTAAAATTATTTGCTCCAAATGACATGCATTTACCATTCAGCTCAATATCTGGTAAGTTAATCCCTTGGATAAATACCTTAACCATTGAAGGTTCTTCAAGGTCCTGCATAACTTCTTCAACTTTTTTGCACATTTTAAATCCTTTCAGATTCATAAAACCTTGCTAATTAGTAAAAACTTTTATGTTTTTACTTGCTTAAATAGTAGCAATTGCTACTATTTAATAAAAATCAAAAGCATTTGACTTTGTCTGTAATATTATAGCATGTATTAACATAAAATTCAACTAAAGGAAAAATATTCTTTGGGAAAATATGCTTGTATTTTTTAGGAAATTATAGTAAAATGTTAAAGAAAAAAGAGGTAAAAATTATGTATTCAATAGAAGAATTTGATAGAGAAAAAACAAAAGTATTAAAATATATACTATACAAAAAAAGAAGTGAACAAGAAGTAAGAACAAAGTTTGAAAAAACAATGGATGAAAACTTATTAGAAGATATAATAGAATATTTAAAAGAAGCAGGATATATTAATGATAAAGAATTCATTCAAAAAACAGTTAATAACTATATGGCATTAAAAAATTTATCAATAAGAGAAATAAAATACAAACTACAGGCAAAAGGATTAAGCAAAAGTGATATAGAAGATTATATTTATGAAAATAAAGATGAATTAGAAGAATATGAAATAAAATCTGCATCAAATATATTTTATAAAAAATCACTTTCAATGGAAGAAGATGAAATAAAACAATTTTTATTAAAAAAAGGCTATAAAATGGAAAATATAAATAAAGCAATTAAAGATGAGGAGTAGGAAAATGGCGATACTTACATTAGAAACAAAAAAATATGCAATAAAAATAGATAATTTTGAGGGTCCACTTGATTTATTATGTCATTTAATAGATAAAAATCAAATGAATATATATGATATAAATTTAAGTGAAATAACAGACCAATATATAGATTATTTGAAGGAACAAGAAAAGTTAAATTTAGAAATAGCAAGTGAATTTTTAGTAATGGCATCAACACTTTTATATTTAAAATCTAAAAACTTACTTCCAAAACAAGAAGAAGAGGAAGAAGAAATAACAGAAGAAGAATTAATTAGAAGAATCATAGAATATAAAAAATTTAAAGAAATTAGTAAAAAACTTAAAGAAAATTATTTAGAATATTCAAAAAGATATTTTAAAGCACCAGAAGAAATTGAACTTCCAAAACAAAAACTAGAAAAAGATTATAATAAAAACCTAATACCAAAAATGTATAGTAATGTTATAGAAAAAAATAAAGATAAAATAAATGAAAATGCAAAAAATATAGAAAAAATAGCAATTAAAGATAATTACACAGTTGCAAGTAAAGTAAAAGAAATGTTTAAAATATTAGTAAAGCAAAAAAGGTTTGTATTTAATAAAATATTTTCTTTAAAAAAACGTAATAAACAAGAAGTAGTAACAGCATTTTCAGGATTATTAGAATTATCAAGAAGAAGTAAAGTAAAAACAGACCAAGAAGAATTATTTGGAGATATACTAGTAGAAAAGGCTAAAAAAAGTAGTTAAAATATGTTTAAAAAAGAAATTTTTGGAAAAACTAATATTAAATCCTCTGAAAGGAGGGCGAAAATATTGGTTTTTCTTTTTATTTTTTTAATTATAATAATTATATTGTTTTTATCTTCAAAGATAGTAATAGAATTAAAAGATGTTACTTATTTATCAGGCATATTAAAAAATAAACAGAAAAATAAAAAAGATAGTTTGAGGATTAAATTATGTATTTTAAATAAAATTCCAATACTGAGTATAAAAGTTACTAAAAAATTAATTGAAAAATTAAAAATAAAAGAAAAATTCAAAAAAATAGATATAAATAATTTAGAAGAAGATAAAAATATATTTCGAAAGATATTAGAAATTACAAAAACAAATAGTTTAAAAATAGAAAATCTAGATTTAAAAATAGAATTAGGAACGGAAAATGCAGCATTAACTGCAGTTTTAATTCCAATAATAAGTACAATTATTTCTATAATTATAAGAAGAAAAGTTAAAGATTTTGAAAAACAAAGTTTCCAGATAAAACCAATATATAATAATCAAAATATACTAAATATAGCATTATCAGGTATATTCCAAATAAAAATGATACATATTATAAATATAATATATATCTTAAATAAAAAAGAAGGAGTGAAAAATTATGAGCGAACATCCAATAGAAGGGCTTATGGTTACAGCTATGAATAGCATCCAGGATATGATTGATGTAAATACTATTATAGGAGAACCAATAGAAACCTCAAACAATGTGGTAATAATACCAATTTCGAAAGTTTCTTTTGGATTTGCAGCGGGAGGAAGCGAATTTAAAGGAGAGACTGTAGATGAATATAGCAAAAAAGACAAAGAAGAGGAAATCCAGTATAGATTACCATTTGGCGGTGGTTCAGGAGCAGGAGTTACAATTAATCCGATAGCATTTTTAGTAATTCAACCCAATAACGTAAAACTAATGCCAATAAACCATTCATCTTCATTAGATAAATTATTAGATTATATTCCTGACATACTTGAAAAAACTAACAACATGATGAATAGATGTATACAAAATAAAAAAGAAGAAACATCAAAAATATTAAAAGAAATGCAAAAGAAAGAACAAAAGCAAAGTAAAAATAAAGGAAAAGTAGAAGAAAAAATAGACAAAGTAACAGAAAAAGCAAATCAAATAAAAGAAAATAATGAAAACAAAGACGAAACATATGAATTTGAATATGACGAAACACTAGAAGATGAGTGAGAATTTTAGGGACGGAGCTTTTTTGTCTCAATCTGTAAAATACTATAAAACTGAGACAAAAAAGCTCCGTCCCTAATTGTTTCAACTTCTTAATAAGTCTACCCATGAGTAATATATTCTTTTGGCAATTGAGAATAAGTTTACTTTTCCTACATCTTCTTTAGCAACTATATCTACCGTAGTTAAAGGTTCGCCATTAATTGTAAATACAACTTCACCGAAGTTTTTGACCTTTTTTTATTGGTGCTTGCACGGTTTCTTCTAAAGATATAGTTTGTTCAACATCTTTTTCTTTTCCTTTTTCTATCAAAGTACCACAGTTTTCATTTAAAACAGCATCAACTGTTTTAGAACTTCCTTTATTAACAGTTAATGTTTTTACTAAATCATCCTTTTTACCAAATTCTTTGAAAGAGAATGTATTAAAACCATAGTCTAATAATTTAGCAGCTTCTTCAAATCTTATTTTAGTAGTTGGAGCTTTCATGATAACAGCAATTAAGGATAAACCATCTCTTGTTGCACTAGCTGATAAATTATATAAAGCAAGTGAAGTAGAACCTGTTTTTAAACCTGTTGCACCTTTGTATGTTTTTATAAGTTTGTTTGTATTAGATAGTTGCGACTTTCCGGTCACGCAATGTGTCCATCCAAATTGTTGTGTAATTAGTAATAGTTGGATGATTATTTAAAAGTTCTCTTGACATTAATGCTATATCATAGCTAGATGTCACATGACCATCTTCATCTAATCCATGGCAGTTTTTAAATGTTGTGTCATTCATTCCTAGTTCTTTTGCTTTATCATTCATCATTTGAACAAATGCCTCTTCAGAACCTGCAATATATTCTGCCATTGCTACTACACAGTCATTTGCTGAGTTTACACATATTGCTTTTAACATTTCATCTACTGATAAAGTTTCTCTAGGGTCAAGCCATATTTGTGAACCACCCATAGAAGCAGCATTTTCACTACAAGGGACTTGGTCTGTTAGACTGATTTTTCCGACTATCTAGTGCTTCCATTATTAATAAAATACTCATTACTTTAGTAACTGATGCAGGGCGTAATTGTTCATGAATATTATGTGCATATAAAATTTTTCCTGTTGTTTGTTCTATTAAAATAGCAGAACCTGATTCTAAATTAAGTGAGTTACTTTCTTCTATTTCTTCTTCCTGAGGAAGTGCAGATGTTTCTTGAGATTCAGACCAAATATAATCTAAGCTAGCTGCAAAACAAGGAAAAGTAACAAAAAGACATATAGAGAAAACAAGAAGTAAACTTATAGATAATTTTAATTTTTGCATAAAAATCCCTCCAATTGATATTAAAATATATTCAATCCATATTTTAAATATTCAAAAAGAGGGAAGTAAATTATATTTCTTTAAGGCTTATTATACTAATAGTGACGCTTTTTCCGTCTGTTGACGCTTTTATTTTTATATCGTTTCCAGAATTATTTACAAATTTTAAATCATAACTACCATAAGCAACGGCTGCATCTTTTCCTTTTTTTACATATGGGACATAATTACTGTGTGCATGTCTTTCTGTTACTTTTAAAGAAGATACTTCAAGTACAGCATTGTATAAAGTACTACTTACTTGGCAATTTCCACCTCCGAGGCCTTTAGTTTTATTTCCATCATGGTCATAAACATCCGCTTCTTGATATCCTTTTTGGGATGTTGCTTTTCCTACAGTATTACAAAACGAAAAAGTAGCTCCGTTTTTTACAGTTGTATTATTTAAGGTATTACATGTTATTTTTATATTGTTTTGTCTTGCTGAATCATTAGAATATATTTTTGTTGAAAAAGTTGAAAGCTGTTCTTCTTTATATTCTTTCTTTTCTTCTTTTACTTCATTTGGAGTTTGATTTTGAGATTGGTTGGTTTCATTAGCAGTATTATCTCCTTCAGTTGTTTCATTATTAGTAGTATTATCTGAAGTATTATTATCGTTGCTATTATTATTTTCATTAGTAGAAGTTCTTTGAGCTTCATAGTCTCCATTATTATTGTTATTATTATTAAATTCAAAATATATAGCAAATCCAATTGCAATAATTAATAATATACCTAATATTATCCATACTTTATTTTTCACGTTAATCACCTTTATTTATTTTAACCAAATATATTTTTTTTATAAAACAAAAAATGACATAATTTTTGGAAAAATTAAAAATTCACAAATACAAATTAATTTAAAAATAATTGACTTTTTCATAAAATAAAAGTATAATTAATATGTAGTATAAAAAAGGGAGAAAAAATATGCTAGCTAAATATTGGAAAAAAATAGGAATGTTAATATTAATAATAGCATGTGTATTTAATATAATGAGTAAATTAGTACATAAACTATCATTAAACAAAGAAATGCTATACTCAGCAGAATACATGCAAGAACAACAAGAAGAAAACGAAACTCAGGAAGAAAATCAAACAAATTAGACAAAAAGCTTGAAAAACATTTAAAAATATGTTATTATAAAAAACAGTCATGTTATTAAATTAAAGAGAGGTGAACAAAATGAAAAAAGATATACAACCAGAATACAATCAAACAACTATTACTTGTGCATGTGGAAATGTTCTAGAAGTAGGTTCAACTAAAAAAGATATAAAAGTAGATGTATGTTCAAAATGCCACCCATTCTGGACAGGAAACTTAAGACAAGAAACAGTTGGTGGAAGAGCAGACAGATTTAAAAAGAAATATGGTCTTGAATAATAAAGATAAAGAAAGTAGAGTAAAAATATTACTCTATTTTTTTGTTTTTCTTGCAAAATCACGAAAAATATAATAAAATAAGCAAGTAAACGGAGGTAGAAAATGGATACGACAAACGATGTAAAAAAACAAGAAGAATATATGGAAAAAGTAAAAGGATTAAATAAAGGTAAAAATTTAAAATATAATATCTTAACAATGGGATGTCAGTTAAATGAAAATGACAGTGAAAAAATATGTGGAATGCTTGAAAACATGGGATATAGTAAAACAGAAAATGTAAAAGAAGCGGATATTGCATTATTTAACACATGTTGTGTAAGAGAAAACGCAGAAGAAAGATTATTCGGAAAAGTTGGAGAACTAAAAAAATTAAAAGAAGAAAAAGGAATAATAATTGCAATTGGTGGCTGTATGATGCAAGAAAAACATATAACAGATAAAATAAAACAAAGCTATCCATATGTAGATATAATTTTTGGAACACATACATTATACAAATTTCCTGAAGATTTATATAAAGCATTAGAGGAAAAAAGAAAAATAGAAGATGTAATAGATGTAGATGGTGAAATTTATGAGGGATTACCAATAAAAAGAGATAGTAAAATAAAAGCATCTGTGACAATAATGAATGGATGTAATAATTTTTGCTCATTTTGCATAGTTCCATATGTACGTGGAAGAGAAAGAAGTAGAAGTCCACGTGATATTATAAATGAAATAAGAGAATTAGCAAAAGAAGGATATAAAGAAATAACATTACTTGGTCAAAATGTAAATTCATATTTAAGAGTAGAAAGAGAAAAAAGTATTCCTTTTGAAGAATATGATGGAGTACATTCATTTGCAACATTACTTGAAGCAATAAACAAAATAGATGGAATAGAAAGAATACGTTTTGTATCACCACATCCAAAAGATTTTACAGATGATGTAATAGAAGCAATTGCAAAATGTGATAAGGTATGTAAATTAATTCATTTACCGCTTCAATCAGGAAGTACGAGAGTATTAAAAGCAATGAATAGAAAATATACAAAAGAACAATTTTTAGAATTAGTAGATAAAATGAAAGCAAAAATACCTAACCTAACATTGTCAACAGATATAATAGTGGGATTTCCTGGAGAGACAGAAGAAGAATTTGAAGATACATTAGATGTAGTAAGAAAAGTAAATTTTGAACAAGTATATATGTTTATATACTCAAGAAGAGTAGGAACACCAGGAGACAGAATGGAAAATCAAATACCAGAAGAAATAAAACATGAAAGATTCAATAGACTAAAAGATTTGGTAGAAGGCGGAATAGAAGAAAACAATAAAAAATATATAGGAACATATCAAAAAGTATTAGTAGAAGGAGAAAGCAAAAATAATAAAGATATGTTAACAGGAAGAACAGATAGTAATAAAGTTGTTGTATTTGAAGGAAGCAAAGATTTAATAAATAAAATAGTAGATTTAAAAATTTTATCAGAACATATGTGGTATTTAAAAGGAAAAATAGATGAATAATAAGAAGGGAAGAATATAATATGGCAGAATATTCACCAATGATGCAAAGATATTTAGAAACAAAAAAAGAATATCAAGATTGTATCTTGTTTTATCGTTTAGGAGATTTCTATGAAATGTTTTTTGATGATGCAATAACAGCATCAAGAGAACTAGAGCTTACTCTAACAGGAAAAGATTGTGGACAAGAAGAAAGAGCACCAATGTGTCGGAGTTCCACATCATGCAGCAGAAATATATATATCAAAATTAATAGCAAAAGGTTATAAAGTTGCTATTTGTGAGCAATTAGAAGACCCAAAAAAAGCAAAAGGAATAGTAAAAAGAGGAGTAATAAGAGTAGTAACACCTGGAACTGTAGTAGATAGTAACATGCTAGAAGAAAGAAAAAACAATTATATAATGTCTATTTATAAAACAGGAATTTATTATGGAATTAGTGTATGTGATATATCAACAGGTGAATTTTATTCAGCTGAAATAAAAGATAACTACAATTTCCCAATGTTATTAGATGAACTCGCAAGATATACACCTAGTGAATTAGTTGTAAATTCTATGATGGCAGATTGCTCTGAAGAAATGGATAAAATAAAAGAACGTTTTGAAAATGTTTATGTAACAAGATTTAATGATAAGTTCTTTAATGATGAATTAAATAATATAAATCTAAGATTTAATATAGTAGATAATAATGGTAAAAAAATAGAAGATATTTCTGATAAAAGATTAGCTATAAGCTCAATAAATGCATTAATAGAATATATAGAAGAAACACAAAAAACTTCTTTGGACCATATAAATAAAATAACGATTTATCAAATATCAAAATATATGTCATTAGATATAAATGCAAGAAGAAATTTAGAAATAACAGAAAAAATGAGAGATAAATCAAAAAAAGGAACACTTCTTTGGGTGTTAGATAAAACTGCAACATCAATGGGTGGAAGATTACTTAGAAGATGGCTAAATGACCCATTAATAGATGTGAAAGAAATAAATCAAAGATTAGATGCAGTAGAAGAATTAAAAGATAATCTAATTCTAAGAGGAGACATAATAGAAAACTTAAAGAAAGTATATGACATAGAAAGATTAGCAGGAAAAATGGCATATGGAAATGCTAATGCAAGAGATATGGTAACACTTAAAAATTCACTATGTAAATTACCTGAAGTAAAGAAAATATTAGAAAATTGTAAGTCAGATTTATTAAAATCTTTATATGAAAGATTAGATGAGTTACAAGATATTTATAAATTAATAGATGAATCAATAGTAGATGACCCACCAATGGTAATAAAAGAAGGTGGAATAATAAAACTAGGATTTGATGAAGAAATTGATAAATTAAAAACAGCACAAACAGAAGGAAAAAATTGGCTTGTTCAGTTAGAAGCGGAAGAAAAAGAAAAAACGGGAATTAAGAATTTAAAAATTGGATTTAATAAAGTATTTGGTTATTATTTAGAAGTAACAAAATCTTATTTAAATCAAGTTCCAGAAAGATATATAAGAAAACAAACATTAACAAATGCAGAAAGATATATAACAGAAGAATTAAAGAACTTAGAAAACCAAATATTAGGTGCAGAAGAAAGAGTAGTTAACTTAGAATATGAAGCTTTTATACAAATAAGAGGAGAAATTGCTAAAAATGTTAAAAGACTTCAAACAACAAGTGAAGTGATTTCTACATTAGATGTACTTACATCATTTGCACAAGTAGCAGAAGATATGAATTATTGCAAACCAAATGTTAATAATAATGGCACATTAAATATAAAAAATGGACGACATCCTGTAATTGAGAAAATATTAGGTGCAGGGGAATTTGTAGAAAATGATACATATTTAGATAATAACGAAAACAGATTAGCAATTATAACAGGACCTAATATGGCTGGTAAGTCAACATACATGAGACAGGTGGCTTTAATTACTCTAATGGCACAAGTGGGAAGTTTTGTACCAGCAGAAAGTGCAGATATTGGTGTGGTAGATAAAATCTTTACAAGAGTTGGAGCATCTGATGACTTAAGTATGGGACAAAGCACGTTTATGGTAGAGATGATGGAAGTGGCAACTATTTTAAAAGAAGCAACTAAAAATAGTTTAGTAATCTTAGATGAAATAGGAAGAGGAACTTCAACATATGACGGTTTATCAATTGCATGGGCAGTTGCTGAATATATAGCAGATAAAGAAAAATGTGGAGCAAAAACATTATTTGCAACACACTATCATGAACTTACTGAATTAGAAGAAAAGCTAGAAGGAGTAAAAAATTACTCTATAGCAGTTAAAGAAAAAGGAGAGGACATTATTTTCTTAAGAAAAATAGTAAGAGGAGGTACAGATGAAAGTTATGGAATTCATGTTGCAAGATTAGCTGGAGTTCCAAAAGTTGTAACAAGTAGAGCAAATGAAATCTTACGTTCTATAGAAAGAAAAAATGTTTTAACAGGTAAGAAACATGAGAAAAAAGATACAAAACAAGTAGAGGGGCAATTTGACATGTATAACTATAAATTAGCAGAAATTGCTCATGAAATAGATAAAATTAATTTAGATGAATTAACACCAATTGATGCTTTAAATACTTTATCTAAAATAAAGGAAAAAATGAAATAAAATAAGGAAGGAAGATAATTATGAATAAAAAGAATAATGTAAACAATATTTTAATAGTAACTGCATTCCCAACATATGGAGCAGGAAGTGGAGTACAAGTAACAGCACTTGCAAACTCATATTTAAATAAAGGTAAAAATGTTACAGTAATTACAGGAAACAATAAATTAGACTTTGATAAAATCCCAGGAGTAAAATATCATGTAGTCCCATTTAAAAACGAAGAAGAAGGAGAACCTATACTTGGGCAATGTGATTTTAATTATTTAATGTTTACAACACATACAGAAAGTACAGCTAATTTCTGGGATGCAACGTTAGATCAAATAAAAGAATATCAAGGAGCATTTAGAAAAGCAATAAATGATGAAGTTAAAGAATCAAAACCAGATATTATCCATGCACAACATAATTGGATTACTGCAAGTATTTGTACAGAGACAGGAGTTCCTGTTGTTACAACAATACATGGAACAGATTTAATGGGATATGAAAGAAGTATAAAAGAATTAGGCGAAATACGTAATAAATTAAAGACTGAAACAAATCCTGAAGAAATAAAAAGATTAAAAGATGAAGAAACAAAGTATAATTTATATATTGAACATGCAAATAGGTCTGCGCTTAATTCTAAGAAAATTATTGTAATATCAGAAGCACAAAAAGAAAAATTTACAGAATTATTCCCATTAGCAGCAAATAAAGTAGAATTAATTGAAAATGGATATGATACTAAAAAATTCTATGTAGATAAAAATGTAACAAAGGAAGATGTTATAGGAAAATTAGTATCACAAAATACTGAAGATGGAAAGATACCTTTAGATTATGATAAATTAGTAGTATTTGTAGGAAAATTTGCAGATTTTAAAGGAATAGATGTTCTATTAGATGCTGCTAAAAACTACGAAGAAGAAATGCAAGAACAAGGTAAAAAAGTAGCAACAGTAATAGTAGGTTCTGGACAATTAGAAGAAAAATTAAAGAAACAAGCAGAAGAACTAAAACTAAAAAATACTCATTTTGTAGGAAGGAAGAACACAGATGAAGTAAGAAGTATTCAAAATTTAGCTGATGTATCTTTGATTCCATCAAGAAATGAACCATTTGGTTTAGTAGTATTAGAGGGAATGGCATGTGGACATCCAGTAATAGGAACAAATGCTGGTGGAATTCCAGGAATATTAAACTCTGACAAACAAGATATATCAGACACATCAAAAACATATGTAACACCACTTGGTGTATTGGTTCCAATGGATGATAGCGAAGCTTTAAGTGATGCGGTTTGTGATGTATTAAGTGGAAAAGATAGATTTGATAATAAATATATAGTAGATTATACAAGAGAAAATTATGCACAAGAAAAAGTAACAGACCATATATTAGAGCTTTTCGAAGATGTTGCTGATTCTCAAAGAAACAATCATAGTAAAGAAGACGAGGAAAGATAAAAAGAATCCCTCCCAAAAGGAGGGATTTCTTACGTTTATAAACGAATATACACATTTAAATGCGCAACATTAAATGTAGTAATATTATATGAAAAAAATTAAATTTTATTCAAAAAAAGAGCAAAGACTAGGTCTATAACCTAGTCTTCGAAGAACAACTTCCACAACCAATAGGATGTGCAACAGTTAAATGTAATTATAGTATACAAAAATTTTCTTATGTAGTCAATATTTTTAGAAAATTAATTATCAAAAAGATAATATTTTTTTAATGTAATTAAAATTTTATCATAGTCATTTTTTGATAAATGAGCAATTTGTCTGTTATAAAAGAAAGGTTCTCTAATTCGTTTATAACTAAAATTTGCCATAGCTTCAATTTTTGCTGTACTATGAGGTAGATTTTCTAAATCATAATGAAAATAATATTTGTCATTATAACATTTACTACTTAGAGGAATTACAGTCCACATTTTTTTGTCAGAAGAAGAACGCCATAAAATAGCAGGTCTTAGCTTTCTTATTTCAGAACCTACATTTTGCCCAAAATCAACCCAACAAATAGAATTAGAATTTAGATTAGAAATTTTAATGTCGTTGTTATTTAATAATAACTTATCATAACACCATTTTAAATATTTGATTTTTTCAATATCATTATAATTAATTTCATTACTTAGTTTTTTTATTAAAGAATCTTTTAAAAGTTTTAAAATATAAGAAAAATCTTCATTATTTACTTTTAAAAATTTACCTTTAACATAAACAAGTCCCTTAATATCATTTCTGTTATATTCTTGTAAATCGTTGATATTAACAAATTTATTTATAGAATTTATATGTATAAGATTATTAGAATTTTTGTTATGAATAGTTAGCCCAACATAATGATTAGGAGACATATTGTATATTATTAAAATATGTTTCTTTACATTATTTTCAATAACTTCATATATATTTTGTGAAAATATTTTCAAAATAAAACCTCCTAAATATTTAATATTTTACAGAAACAATACCATAATAGAGAAAAATTTTCAAGAGAGATGAAGGAAAGATTTTGTGAATAAATATAAAATGAGACAAAAAAGGAGTGTCCCTAATTTGTCTCATATTTCAATTTTAGGCTCATACTTTTCAAGCCACATATTTACCTGGCAAAGATAAGCCATAAGCTGAGGACCAACCATTGGATGTCAGAAATGGACACGAGGATATATCACTAGAGCATTTAAGAAAAATCGAAAAGTATAAATCTTACATTTTATAAGAATGGATCAACTTTTCGGGAAGTTATGGAAAAGATACTTCTTATGAAATTAAATGATATAGATAAAAATAAATATTAGAAAAAACACTTGACAATTACAAACAAACGTTCTAAAATATATCGTACAGTAATATCATAAAAATTGTAATCTATATACTAAAAAACGAGCCAATAAATCATACAAATATGTTATTATAAGTAAATACCGCAAGGATGTGATAGTTATGGAATTTGAAAAATCCAAGCTGATAGAATTAAAAGAAAAGTTTGATTCTATTATCAATACAGAAGAAAAAGAAAATATAGAATTTTGGTATGCAAGGGATTTACAGATTCAATTGGGTTACAAAAGATGGGAAAATTTTATTGAAACGATAAAAAAAGCAATGAAATCTTGTGAAAATGCTGGTATACCTGTAGAAAATCATTTTCGTGAGGTTACGAAAATGATAAATTTAGCAAAAGGTGCAAAAAGACCAATACAAGACTATATGTTAACGAGATATGCTTGTTATTTAATTGCTCAAAATGGAGATTCTAAAAAAGAAGAAATTGCATTTGCTCAAACATATTTTGCAGTACAAACTAGAAAACAAGAAATAATTGA
>CALXFJ010000041.1 GCA_944387565.1 uncultured Clostridia bacterium
AATAAATTAAATAAATTATTTACTTTATAAAATTCTTATAATATAATATTGAAAATAAAAAGTAGGGGAGGAGAAAAATATGGCCAAAATATTAGAGGATATTTCAAGGACATTTAACGAATTTCTATTATTACCAAATTTAACAGATGAAAGATGTATCCCATCAAATGTATCATTAAAAACACCACTTGTAAAATTTAAGAAAGGTGAAGAACCTAAGTATTATGCCAACATTCCAATGGTATCTGCTATTATGCAATCAGTTTCAGGAGAAGAAATGGGAATTGCATTAGCTAGAGAAGGGGGTGTTGCTTTTATTTATGGCTCACAATCTATCGAATCACAAGCGAAAATGGTAAGAAAAGTAAAAAAACATAAAGCAGGTTTTGTTGTAAGTGATTCAAATGTAAAAAAAGATACAACACTTAGTGAAGTTCTTAATTTAATTCAAGAAACAGGACATTCAACAGTTATTATAACAGAAGATGGGACAAGCAATGGTAAATTTTTAGGATTAGTAACAGATAAAGATTATCGTATTTCAAGAGATAATCTAGATGAACCAATAAGCAATTTCATGACACCAAAAGAGAAAATTGTTTGGGCAAATGAAGGAATCTCATTATCAGAAGCAAATGATATTATATGGGAAAATAAAATAGCTTGTTTACCAATTTTAGATAAAGAAGGAAATTTAAAATATTTAGTATTTCGTAAAGATTATGAAGATAGAAAAAATAATCCATATTCTTTATTAGATGAAAATAAAAGATATATAGTAGGAGCAGGTGTAAATACAAGAGATTTTGAAGAAAGAATACCAGCTTTAGTAGATGCAGGTGTAGATTTACTATGTATAGACTCTTCAGATGGTTACTCAGTTTGGCAAAAAAATACAATTGATTTTGTAAGAAAAAAATATGGTGATTCTGTAAAAATTGGTGCAGGAAATGTAGTAGATAGTGAAGGGTTTAGATATTTAGCAGAAGCAGGAGCGGATTTTATAAAAGTAGGAGTAGGTGGAGGCTCTATTTGTATAACACGTGAAACAAAAGGAATAGGACGTGGACAAGCATCAAGTTTAATGGATGTTGTAAAAGCACGTGATGGATATTATAAAGAAACAGGAATATATATTCCAGTATGTTCAGATGGAGGAATAGTACATGATTATCATATAACAATTGCATTAGCATTAGGAGCAGATTTTGTTATGATGGGAAGATATTTTGCAAGATTTGATGAAAGCCCAACAAGAGTTGTAAAAAAAGGAAATACATATGTAAAAGAATATTGGGGAGAAGGTTCTAATCGTGCAAGAAACTGGCAAAGATATGACTTAGGAGGAGCAAAAAAACTTTCATTTGAAGAAGGAGTGGATTCTTATATACCATATGCCGGAAGACTAAAAGATAATTTAGATGTAACTATAGCAAAAATAAAATCAACTATGTGTAATTGTGGAAGTATAACAATTAAAGAATTACATGAAAAGGCAAGATTAACACTTGTTTCAGATTTAAGCATATCAGAAGGTAGTGCACATGATGTTATTTTAAAAGAAATAGATAATCAATTAAATTAAAACAGTAAAAGAAGGTATAAGAAAAAATACCTTCTTTTACTTAAATTAAACAACTATCTAGAATTTCTGTTGTTATTTTCATTGTTGTTATTTTGATTGTTTTGGTTATTTTGATTATTTTTGTTGTTTCTATTTTCTTTATCATTTTTCTTTGACATGAAAAGCACCTCCATTCAAACTAATATTATTGTTAGCTAAAATATAAAAAAATATTCTGGTACAATTTGTTTTTTTTAATAAACTGTTATATAATACTAAAAAAATAAATAAAAATTAATTATAAATGATTTCGGAGGAAGAAAATGGAATATATAAATGAAAATTTAGAAGAATTTAATAATTATTTAAAATTTAAAAAAGTTGCAATTATAGGGTTAGGTGTAAGTAATTTGCCACTTCTAGATTATATGTATGAAAAAAATGCAAAAGTAACAGTATTTGATGAAAAAGAAGAAAAAGATATAGAAAAGAACATACTAGAGAAATTAAAAAAATATAAATTTGATTATTTTTTTGGAAAAAATTGTTTTGAAAATTTGAAAGGCTTTGACATTATATTCCGTTCACCAAGTTTTTTACCAACAAGAAAAGAATTAGTAGAAGAAGAAAAAAGAGGAGCAATAATTACTTCTGAAATAGAAATGCTTATGAAATTAACTCCAGCGACTATAATTGGAGTAACAGGAAGTGATGGAAAAACTACAACTACTAGTCTAATTTATAGTATATTAAAAAATGCAGGATATAATACATATCTAGGAGGAAATATTGGAATACCATTATTTACCAAATTAAATGAAATGAAACCTAATGACATTGTTGTTTTAGAATTAAGTAGTTTTCAACTTATGGGAATGGATGTTAGTCCACATATAGGAGTAATTACTAATATAACACCAAACCATCTAAATATTCATAAAGATTATCAAGAATACATAAATGCTAAGAAGAACATTTTTAAACATCAAAACAAAGATGATTATATAATTTTAAACTATGATAATGACATAACAAGAAATTGTGCAAAAGAGGCAAAATCAAAAGTAATATTCTTTAGTGGAAAAGAAAAATTAGAAAATGGATTTATAGTTGATAATAAAATAATTAAAAAATGTGAAGATGGAATACGTACTCATATATTAGATTGCAAAGATGTTTTATTAAGAGGAGAACATAACTTTGAAAATATAGCTACAGCAATAGCTGCAACAAGTTCTTTAGTAGATATAGATAAAAGTATAGATACTATAAAAGAATTTAAAGCAGTAGAACATAGGTTAGAATATGTAAGAACTATAGATGATGTAAAATGGTATAATGACTCAGTATCATCTTCGCCAACAAGAACAATTGCTGGACTTAAATCTTTTGATGAAGATATAGTTTTAATAGCTGGTGGATATGATAAAAATTTAGATTATACTCCAATTGCAAAACCAATACTAAAAAAAGTAAAAACATTAATACTTCTTGGCCAAACATCAGGAAAAATATTTGATGCAGTAAAAGAAGAAGAGGAAAAAGAAAATAAAAATATAGATATCTTTATGGTAAATACCTTAGAAGAAGCGGTAAATTTAGCAAGAAAACAAGCAAAAGTAGGGGAGATAGTACTATTTTCTCCAGCAAGTGCAAGTTTTGATATGTTTAAAAATTTTGCAGATAGAGGAAATAAATTTAAAGGTTTAGTAAATAAACTATAGAAGTAACAAATTTTATAAAACCTCCATATTATATATAAAAAATAAGGAGGTTTTTTTATGTATAATAACGAACCAATAGATGATTACATAAGGTCAATTTTAGGATATCCAAATGTAAATAATAATGATAATAATATGTATTATAACCAAATGTCAAATATGAACACTTATAACAATTTAAATAATAATCCTATTTTAGAAGAATGTTATCCAGAAATATATAGAATTGTATATCCGATGATTACTAAAAGATGTAGTACAGCCCAAGGGAATATAACACCTGATTTGGTAGAAGATATGACAAATGAAATATACAAAGCTGTTGAAGCAAATAATAATGAAATTAATGTAAATATAAATTTACAAAATGATGTACAAAATAGCAATAATAGAAATGAAACAAAAAATATTTCTAAATCCAATATAAAGAATGAAGGTATAAAAGAAGAAAAAAAAGAAAATAGAAATGAAAGAAGAAATAACAATCATTTGAAAGATTTAATAAAAATTTTAATTATTAGAGAATTATTAGGAAGACCAGGAAGACCTAATCCAAGACCACCATTTCCAGGAGGAAGGCCACCTATAATGCCAAGATATTATAATTATATGGATATTTATGAAAGATGATTTTAATTGTATGCTAAAAAGTTTAATTTAGCATACTTTTTTCTTTTTTTATGTGATAAAATATATTATATAAAAATAAAAAGGAGGAGAAAATATGCCAGGTTTTGTAATTCACTTAGCAATAGGACAAGAATATCTAAGAAAACAAAATAAAAATTATTCAGAAGAATTTCAAAAAGGAATAGTTGCACCAGATTTTATAGATGATAAATCAAAAACACATTATGGGAAATCACCTAGGTATACTAACTTAAAAAAATTTTTAGATAATAATAAAATAGACACAGATTTTAATAAAGGATTTTTCTTACACTTAATAACAGATTATTTATTTTATAATTATTATGTAACAAATACCGGTAAATCAGTACTATACAATGATTATGATATTACAAATAAAAGTATAATGGAAAAATATAATGTTACTCTATTAGATAGTGTTAAAGATAAAGTATTCTTCAAAGAAGGAGTTCCTGAAATTTTAACTTTAGAATTATCTTATAAAATTATTGATGAAATATCTAATGTAAATTTAGAAAGAATAAAAGAAGAAGTAAACAAAAATCTTTCTAGATGGAATTATTATAAAAAATGAAGGAGAAAATAAAGTGAATGAATTTAAAGTTATTGTTGTTATGAATGAAGCAATGTTAAAGTTATTAAAAGATAAGAATGCTAATTATGATAAAAATTCAAAAATAAAAAAATTTCTAGAAGATGAAGCATTTTTCTTTAAAATCAATAAATCAGAAGCTTATGAAATTTTACAAAATGTTGGAGTAAAAAAAGAACATCTGGAAAGTGTATATAAAAAATTAATTGCTCCAAATATGTTTTATGATTTACTAAATAGAGGCAAAATATATATAAATGATAATAGTTTAATTGTTAAATATAATACTTATAATCCTGATGATTTATTTAAAAAAGGAAATAAAAAATATTAAGAAAGGAAGTTAAAGAAATGAAAGATGAATATATAAGAATGTTTTATAATGAAATATGTGAAAAAATAGAAGGAGACTATAAAATAGTATTAGAGCCTAATAGAAGTATTAAAGAAGATTGGATTGAATATGATCAAGTAAAATGGGAAGTAGAAGAACCAATTCAAAAACTAGTTAATAAATTATTAAAAGATGACACATTAAGTTTAGAAGATAAAATCTTAGAAGTTTATAAATTTATATGCTTAAATTATATATATGATGTAAATGTATTATATTTCTTTAGAAAAGATATAAGCGATCCAAATAACATAAAACATATTGCTGTAGATTGGTATGGAAGAATAGTTGGAGACAAATGGATAGAAAATAGAAAAAAACACAATAGAAGAGTGTGCTATGAATTTGCTAGATTTTATGCTAAAGCAATAAATGAATTAATAGATGGAAAAGAAAATTTGGAAGCTTTTATGGTTGGAGATAAAGAAAATTTACATTATGTAGTAGGTTTAACTGGTGAAAAATATAGCATTATTTTAGACTTGGATAATTTTAACAATATAAAAGATCTTACAAGATTAAAATTAGGTCTAACAATCACTGGAATAAATATATTAAGAGATGATTCTGGAAAATTCCAAAAAGCACTTGATAAATTTAATGAAAATAGATTAAATGATTTAGCTGAAATTGAAGAAGCAAAAACAAAATTAAAAGGAAAAGATACTATTAAATATTTTAATAGTGTTGTAGATGTATTAAATAGTTATAATATTGATTCACAAGGATTTTTCGAATATATGAGAGCTATAATTGAAAATGAAGGAATTGAAATAGAAAAACTATGGAAACAAGAAAAAGATAATGGTGAAAAACATTATTCAAGATGTTTGACTTTTAATTTTGATTCTAATATGTATTTGCTTGATAGTGTTGATAAAACATTAAAATTAATAGGCGAAGAAAAACTTGATGAAAAAATATTTATATACAATCCAGAAGAAAATGAATATCCTTATTATGGAGGATAATCTAAAATATTATAGATAAAATAATTATAATATAAGGGAAGTAATTAAAGTGATAAATTTAGATAAACTTAATAAATTTAATGAGTTGGTGACTTCATATTTTAGAAGAAAACATATAATTGTATTAAACCCAGAAGAAAAAAATAGAAACGAAAATATAAATAAAAATAATTTTATTATATATGACAAAACAGAATGGAAAATACCAGATGAGCTTGAAAATTTTGTGGAAAATTTACGAACAAATAATCAACTAAACAATGAAGATAAAATTTTAGCTATTTTTGAAAGATTATGTATGTCTTATGTATATGATGATAACATATTATCTTACATACACAAAATTGATGATGAATCATATGAATTACCTGATTGGTATGGAAGAGATATTGATGATAAATGGAAAAATAATAGAGAACAGCACAATAAAAGAGTTTGCTATGAAGTATCTAGATATTTATCAAAAGCTCTTATGGAATTATTTAAAGATAGTGATGACTACAATACATGTATTTTATGGGATAGAAGTCTTACTCATTATTTTTGTCGGATTAACTTGTAAACAATATAGTTTGACTCTAGATATAGATAGTTTTGATAATATAAAAGATCTTACAAGATTAAAAGCAGGTTTAACAGTTCAAGGAATAAATATTTTAGATGATAAAGAAGGTAAGTTTAGAACAGCACTTAATAAATTTAATGAAGGAAGATATGAAGATGCTATAAAGAAAATAGAAAATGATATAAATAACTCTAAGCAAAATGTAGAAAATCTTAAACAAACAGAAAATTCTGAAAGCATAGACTTTTTAAAAAATGCAATAGATGTATTAAAATCAAAAGGAATTGATGAGCAGGGAATATATGAATATATGAAAGAAATAGTGGATATATATTTGGGACCACAATCAAGAAAAAAAGCATGGAAAGAAATAAAAGGTAATGAAAAAACGGCAACAATATATAGAAGATGTTTAATTATAGAAGTAGATAATCAAAAATATTTAATTGATGTAGATGAAGGAATACTGCGTCCATTTGATGAAAAGGAATTTGAAAAAGAAAATCCTGATTTTATACCTTATAAAAAACTTTCTCGTGATTGGGATGAACGTTATGATGGAACTTAGTTCATAATTAAATGTAAAAAAATTCAAAAATTATCATTTTACAATCTTTCAAATTTTAAAATGATTTTAAGAATATTATTTTGTTTTTTACAAAAAATAATATTAAGAAAATTTTGAAAGGTGGTAAGAAAAATGAAAGTTAAAGATTGTATGTGTCATGATGTTTGTTTTGTTAAACCAGAAACAAAAGTTTCAGAAGTTGCAAAATTAATGGCCAAAAACCATATAGGTTGTGTTCCTGTATGTGATAATAATAATTCTGTTTGTGGAATTTTAACAGATAGAGACTTAGTATTAAGATGTATGGCTTGTGGTAAAGATGCATGTAATATACCTGTAAGCGACATTATGTCTTGTAATGTAGAAACATGTAAAGATACAGATGATATTACAAATGCAGAAAGCTTAATGGGACAAAATCAAATAAGAAGATTACCTGTATGTGATAATCAAAATAGAGTTGTAGGAATGTTAACACTAAGTGATTTAACTAAAAATGATAATAAAGTAGGAAAAGAAGAATTTTGTAATACGATAGAAGAAATATGTGATTGTAATGGAAATAAAAATGCAGAATAAAAAGATAAATATATATAAGAAGCGGATATTAGTCCGCTTCTTTGCATATAATACAAGCAGGAGGAAACTATGGTTTGGAATGTTTCTTACTGGAGTAAAGTCGTAAGAAGAATTTTATATGTAATATTTATTCTATTAGGCTTATATATAGGAATAAAATTATCTGTATTTTATATGCCTTTTTTAGTTGCATTTATAATTTCTCTAATTATCGAACCTGCAATTAAATTTATTATGAAAAAGACTAATTTAAGTAGAAGGGCAAGTTCTATAATAATATTTATAATTGTTTCATTATTAATATTAGGAACTTTAACTTGGTTAATTATTACGATTTTTTCTGAAGCATCTAGTTTATTACAAGGAATAAATGATTATTTTGATAAGGCATATATGCAATTTGATAATTTAATATCAAGTTTTAATTTTGATAAAATACATTTATCAGATGAAATTTTAGAAATAGTCCAATCTTCTACAGGAGAAATATTACAAACAGTTTCTAATTGGTTAAAAAATACTTTAACTAGTTTAATAAATTTAGTAACAAGTATTCCATCAATTGCAATATGTATAGGAATAACTGTAATTGCTTTATATTTTATATGTGTAGATAAAATATATATTTTAGACCAAGTAGAACATCATTTACCAAAAGTATGGGTTAAAAAAATAGGAATACATCTAAAAGATTTAATACAAACATTAGGAGGATATTTAAAAGCAGAAGTAACCTTAGTATTTATTTCCTTTATAATTTCCTTAATTGGTCTTTATATATTACAATTTGTAGGCTTTAATGTAAAATATCCTCTTCTTATGGCATTAGCAATAGGGTTTGTAGATGCACTTCCAATTTTAGGCTCAGGAACCTTTATGATACCATGGGCAATTATCTGTGCAATAAATGGAGATATAAATTTAGGAATTGCAATTATTGTTTTACTTATTATAATGAGTATTGTAAGACAAATATTAGAGCCAAAGTTAGTTAGTAAAAATATAGGCGTACATCCAATATTTACTTTAATTGCAATGTATACAGGATTTAAATTGATAGGAATAATTGGACTTTTAGTAGGACCAATTGTACTTATAATATTTAAAAATATATTTGCAAATTTAATAGATAAGGGCGTATTCAAAACAATTTTTGATAGAAAGTAAAAGAAGCAAGAGTTTTATCTTGCTTCTTCTTCAGAAATATCAATTTCAGCGGTATTTTTATCTTCTTCTTGAGTTTGATATCTATTTTTAAGTTCTTGGAATTCATCACTATTAACATATCTTTGTATATCTGCTTCAATAAATCCAAAAGAACGTTCTTCTTTATCAAATAATACATCTTTTAAAGCATAAGCTTTTGACCTATAAGAATATAGGAAACTTTCACTTGGGTCTCCTTTAGCTATTTGAGAAATTACATTTGAATAATTTTGATAATCTCCAAATTCTAATATCATAACTCTACCAATTTCATTATCATCCATTCTAGCTAGGAAACTATCAGGAGATATAGATTTAACAGCTTTTCTGTATTCTTTAATTTTTTCTTTATCTTTAACATCTACAGGTATTCCTACTGGATGAATTTTTTTCCCTTTTAATTTTGTATGTGCTGCAAAACCGAAATTTCCAAAACGATACTGATTTTCAGTTTGCAATTGACATTCTATTTTTCCAAGTAATGTATCAAGATATATGAAGTTTGATTCAAATCCGTTTTCAGTTCTTTTTCTCTCAATAGGAATATCGCTAAGTTTAATTCCTAATTTTTCAAAAGTAGGGTTTGAATTAAAAAGTGAACATACTTGTTTTGTTAAAATCTCCAAATCAGATTTATTGTAATATTTTCCTTCAAATTCTCCGAAGAAGGTCAAAAAAATTAAAATTAGGATTAGTATAGTCTGCTTCAGAAACGATTTCATCCGGCTCATCGTTAGTGTGAGATGCACGTAAAAATTCTAAACAGCTTTCAATATCTTCAATTTTTTTATCATAATATTCAATTAATTTTGTAGCTTTAGGGTCAACAACTTCTTTTAATTTTGTTAATACTTCTTTACATTTTTCATAATATTCTATTTTGCTGCATTCATATTTATAATTGCTAGCTTTCTTTGAGCCATTATCATTTATCATTAAACTTGACCTAAATTTTTGCATCCTTTCAAGAAAATCTCTGTTATTTCTTTGCTCTTCAATATATTCTTGTATTTGAGGGTCATCTGAATGAAGAACGGGAGGTCTTCTTCTAGAAACAATTTTCATAGCAAAAATATCATTTAACTGTGGCATATTATCTAAAACAAGATTTCCATCATCTGTATAATGAACAACCGCATCATTCAAACGATTTTCAATTTTATTTTTCGTACTATTACGAGCTTTATATCTATAAGGAATGTTTATACCAAATTGTTCATAGTTTTCATATTGAGATATCATAATAGCAGCTATTACATGATTAAAATAATTTCTAATAGCTGGATCCTCATAATAACTATTAAAACGTTTTGACATTTTACTTTTATATTCATTAATTATTTTTTGCTTTTCTTCTTCTGTTGGGATTGCAGAAGGAGAACATTGTAAACTTTTTCTAAATTCTTCTGAATTACTCATTTGTCTATCTCTCTTTCATATTAAATTTTTCCGACTCACATTATAACATAATATTGCAAATTTGTAAAATTCTACACAATACCACTAGTAGGAATATAATTTTCATCAGGAGGATATACGTATTCATCATTTGGTTTATTAACTTTGTTGATATTTGTTATCTTTACTATTGGCATATCACCATGATAGTTACCTTTAGTAATTTCACCTGTAATTTCTATCCAAGTATTATCTTGGAAATCTTTAGCTTTATCATATTCACAAAGGAAACCAACAATTACACTTTGATAATCAGAAGAAATAATCATATCTCTAGCTAAAACAAATTGATTTTCTTTTAAGTCTAAAACACGATACACATATCCTGTAAATTTAATTTTTGTACCAATATAATCATCTATATTATCATGAACAGCTTTTAAAACATTTGTATAATTTGAAGCAGATATTGTATTTACTTTATTTTGATAAGCATTAGAAGTATTCTTAGCACCTGTTAGTACTCTAAAAATAACTATTCCTAAAATTATTAATAGTATAATTAACATGCATAAAAAAATAGCTTTAAAAACTTTACTTCCATTTATCTTAACATTAAAAACAAACATATTTATTCCTCTTTTCTATTTTGTATTTAATAATATATATTATTTTTATTTGTAAATATGAATTGAAATATATTAAAAAATGTGCTAAAATAATAAATGCTTTTAATTTTTGACTATCAAAGACAATGGAGGAGAAATGGGTTTACTAACTTATTTCACACCAATGAACATCCTTTTAGTTGTATGCTTGATTATGATTATTAGTATGATTTTTGTCGTTATTTGGCGTTGCATTTTTCAGTGCAATGGTTATTATATGACAGATATCATATTTAAAAGTCGGAATCTTATTCTCCAAAGAGTAAAGAAAGGTAAATCAAAAACCTTAATTATCTTTGGAAATGATGGAAATGTCAGTATTGACAATGCTAATTTGATAATTAAACACGATTTTAATTTTTCTATTCCTAAAAAACAAATTAAACATTTGTTAAAAGAACAAAGTAAAAAGGCAGATTATGAAATTGTCTGTTCATATTTTCCTTTTGAATGTCAGGGAATAGATAATAGTGCAAGAGAACTAGCTGAATATCTTAATCAGAATTATTCTGATTATAAAATTATTCTTCTAGGGCATACTAAGGCAGCTATCCAATTTGCACAAGCTTTGAACTATTTAAGTAGAAGTGCGATGGATGTAAAGCTTATCTTAGTATCTCCTGCATTTGGAGGAGTGATTAGTTATGAAGAAGCAATGTCAGCTTTGAACTGCATTGAAAAAATGGTATATAGAATACTATTTGTTCCTCATAGGGTCGATTTAGATATTACGAAAGGTTCTAATTTCTTAAATGAAATTGCTAACTTTTCTAAAATATCAGTATATGATACCTATCTTATTAGGGCTTGTGTAATATATAGACCTTTTAACCCAATTAATAATTACTTTTTCCATCTTGACAATAAATTAAATATTGAAGGAGATGGAGTAGTTGGGTTCAGAGAGCAAAGGTGTCCTGATACCAAATGGAAAATGAGTTTTACTGTTAAAACTTATAACAGGAACTCAATTTTCATGGCAATACAACTTCTAGGAAACCATTCAATTCTATAAAATTAGGATTGAAAAAATAGGCAAACAAGCGGTCTTTTATAAGGCTGCTTGTTTTTTTATAAAAAACTTTTAAAAAAACTTGATAAAAAAGCTATTTAGTGATATATTTACAAAGTAAAAAAGTAAACTTAAGGAAGGATTGAAACAAATGAGTATATTTAGAAAGATTTTCAAAACTTATAGTGAAAAGGAAGTAAAAAGAGTAAAACCGATAGTGGACAAAATAAACTCTTTAGAAGAAGAAATTTCAAAATTAACAGACAGTGAATTAAGAGCAAAAACAGATTATTTCAAAGAGCAATTAAAAAATGGAAAAACATTAGATGACATTTTACCAGAAGCTTTTGCAGTAGTAAGAGAAGCATCAAAAAGAGTTTTAGGAATGAGACATTTTGATGTTCAATTGATAGGTGGTATTATCTTACACCAAGGTAGAATCGCAGAGATGAAAACTGGTGAAGGAAAAACTTTAGTTGCGACATTACCAGTATATTTAAATGCATTAGAAGGAAAAGGTGTTCATGTAATTACAGTAAATGACTACTTAGCAAAAAGAGATAGCGAGTGGATGGGAAAATTATATAAATTCTTAGGTCTTTCTGTTGGACTAGTAATAGCAGGAATGGAACCAAAAGAAAAACAAGCAGCTTATAATGCTGATATAACATATGGAACTAATAATGAATTTGGTTTTGATTATTTAAGAGATAATATGGTAATTTATAAAGACCAATTAGTTCAACGTGGACTTCATTATGCAATCGTTGATGAAATTGATAGTATTTTAATAGATGAAGCACGTACACCTCTTATTATTTCAGGTAGAGCTGCAGACAATACAAATGATTTATATAAAAAAGCAGATAACTTTGTAAGAAAATTAACACCAAAAGTAATAGTAGAAGAAGATGTTAAAGATTTTGAACAAGCAGAAGATAATGAAAAATATGATTATATAGTTGACTTAAAAGCAAAATCAGCAACATTAACCCAAAAAGGAATTAAAAAGGCAGAAGAAGAATTTGGATTAAAGAATTTTAATGATTTAGAGAACTCTACATTAGTACACAATGTAAATCAAGCATTACGTGCACATGGTGTTATGAAAAAAGATAAAGATTACATCGTAAAAGATGGAGAAGTTTTAATAGTTGATGAATTTACAGGACGTATAATGTATGGAAGACGTTATAATAATGGTCTTCACCAAGCAATTGAAGCAAAAGAACATGTAAAAATAGCTGATGAATCAAAAACTTTAGCTACAATTACATTCCAAAATTTCTTTAGAATGTATGATAAATTATCAGGTATGACTGGTACTGCTATGACAGAAGCAGCAGAGTTTGAGGAAATTTATAACTTAGATGTAGTAGCAATTCCAACAAACAAACCAATGATTCGTAAAGATGAAAATGATGTAATTTACAAAAATGAAAAAGCAAAATTCAAAGCAATTGTTGAAAGTATAAAAGAAAGTCATAAAAAAGGACAACCAGTTTTGGTTGGTACTGTATCAATTGAAAAATCAGAAAAGCTTTCTAAACTATTGAAACAAGAAGGAATTAAACATGAAGTATTAAATGCTAAATATCA
>CALXFJ010000042.1 GCA_944387565.1 uncultured Clostridia bacterium
AAGAAATATTTTTATTTATTTTATTATTTTAAAAAAATTAATTATCTCCTTTTTTCTCTCGTTTTCTAATTTATTCTATTTTTTTCGAATTTATTTGATTTTTTTTCTTATTTTTTTATATTTTTTTATATTTTATTTTATTATTTCTTAATTAATTTTTTTAGCTTTTTATGAAAGAAATATTTTTATTTATTTTATTATTTTAAAAAAATTAATTATCTCCTTTTTTCTCTCGTTTTCTAATTTATTCTTTTTTTTACTAATTTATTTGAATTTTTTCTTATTTTTTTATATTTTTATTTTAATTTTTTTATAAAAAAGTTATCCACAATTATAATTATCTTCTGTTTTCTCTTTTTTTCTAATTTATTCTATTTTTTTCGAATTTTTTCGAATTTTTTTTATTTATTTTTTTATAAAAGTTATCCACATATTATAAAAACTTTCATTTTCTCACGATATCTTTTTTTTTCTATTTTTTTCGATTTTTTTTAATAACTTATCCCCCCTAGTTATCCACAATTTGATGATTAACTGTGGATAACTAAAATAAAAGTCAAGGTATTTTTTCCTACCTTGACTTAAAATTTTTATTCTTTTAATCTTATTGGTAATATCATATATGTATAATCATTATTATCAACAGATTTTATTAAACATGGTGAAATACTACTTCCAAATTCTACATATACTTCCTCATCATCAATTGCTTTTAAACTATCTAAGAAATATTTTGGATTGAATCCTGCTTCTAAGTTCTTTCCTTCAGTTGAAACATATAACTCTTCTTTTGCATCCCCTGTTTGGTTTGTACAAGAAATAACAACTTTTCCAATATCAACTTGTACTTTTACAGGATATTTCTTTTCTTTTTCAACACTAGATGCTGAAATTAAGCTAACTCTTTCAAAACTATTTTGTAAACTATTCTTATTTACTCTTATTCTTGTCTCCCAATTGCTTGGAATTACGTTCTTATAATTTAAAAATTCTCCATCTAAAATTCTTGTTACAACTTTACAATTATCCATTTCAAATAATGCTTGATTCTTAGCAACTCCTATTTTTACTGGTTCGAAAGAATCTGAAATTATTTTATTTACTTCATTTAAAGTTTTTCCTGGTATTACTGCACTAAAATCATTAGTTTGTTTATTTAAATATATACTTCTTAAAGCTAATCTAAAACCATCTACTGCAACTACATTCAATTTATTATTTTCAATTTCGAATAAACATCCTGTAAAAATTGGTCTACTTTCTTCATTACTTACTGCAAAAATTGTTCTTCTAATCATATTTTTTAATACATTTTGGTCAATTTCAATAGAATTTTCAACTTCTATTTTTGGTAATTCTGGAAATTCATCTGGATTCATAGTTGCTAATTTATATAAAGAACCTTCACATTCAATTTCTAATAAATTTTTATCATTTACAGAAATATAAATTTCTGTATCTGGTAGTTTTCTAATAATTTCACTAAACATTATAGCATTTACTACTGTACTTCCTTGTTCTTGTACTTCACAATCCATTACATATTCTATACCAATCTCTAAATCATATGTTGTTAATTTTATCTCATTATCATTAGTTTGAATTAAAATACCTTCTAATATAGGCATTGTTGTTTTTGAAGCTACTCCTTTTACTACGGAATTAATAGCTTTTATTATTTTGTCTTTATAACAAACGAATTTCATTTTTATTCCTCCTTATATATTTTATAAAATAAATAATTATTAGTAGTAATAGTAATAGGTGCTGTGGAAACTGTGGATAACTATGTGGATATGTTGATTCCCTAGCAAAAAAGATGTTTATAACTTAGTGGAAAACTTGTCGAATAATCCACAGTTTAAATTTTGAATTGTGTAAAACTGAGATATACACAGTTTATACACAGGTTATTAACAGGTGGGTGTGGATAACGAATGTAAGCTTTCCGTAAGAAGAGAAGCATTGTCGTTTTCCCAAACAATATTTTTTCAAACATAAATTTTAAAAAATTTCTAAAATTATTTTAGTTCTTATTGTTTACCTTTTATGATTATGTTTTTCACACTATCCACAATTAACTTAGTATTATTTTTTTCTTTAACTTCTTTTTCTATTTTTTTACAAGCATGCATTACTGTTGAGTGGTCTCTTCCCCCGAAGTCTACTCCAATTTGAGGATATGACATATTTGCTACTTCTCTACAAAGATACATTGCAATTTGTCTAGGAAATGCAATATCATTAGACCTTTTATTTCCTGATAAATCATCTTTACTTATGCTAAAATATTTAGCAACAGTTTCCTTAATGAAATCACAAGATATTACTTTTTCATTTTCATATTTGAATTCATTAATTATTTTTTCAGATAGTTCAATTGTTATTGGACTATGTGTAAGAGAGGCTCTAGCTACTATTTTGTTGAATACTCCTTCCAATTCTCTAATGTTAGAATCAATTTTATTTGCAATATTTGAAAGAATAAAATCATCAATAATAATATTTTCATCCCCTGCTTTTTTCCTTAAAATAGCTAAACGAGTTTCATAATCAGGACAAGAAATATCAGCAAGTAATCCCCATTCAAACCTTGATTTAAGCCTATCCTCTAAAAATTGAATATCCCTTGGTGGCTTATCACTAGAGATAATAATTTGTTTTCCATCTTCATATAGAGAATTAAAAGTATGGAAAAACTCTTCTTGAACTCTTTCTTTTCCAGCTATAAATTGAATATCATCAATTAGTAAAACATCAATGTTTCTATATTTGTTTCTAAAAAATTCATTCTTGTTATCTTTTATAGCATTAATTAATTGATTAGTGAATTTCTCAGAAGTAACATACAAAACATTAGTATTTGGATTATTTTCCAATATTCTGTTACCAATTGCGTGCATTAAGTGAGTTTTTCCTAAACCTACTCCCCCATACAAAAATAAAGGATTGTAAGACTTTGAAGGTTCATTTCCTACAGCTAAAGCTGCAGCATGTGCGAACCTATTATTATTTCCAACAACGAAAGTTTCAAAAGTATATTTTGGATTTAATGTAGACTTGTTTATTTCAACTTCAGGTGATGGATTATTATTTGTATTGGAAATAATCTCTTTTGCATCATTGTTTTCTTCTTTAGATAAATCAACTACTGAAAAAGTCCATTCTTTATTTGTAATATAACGTAATGTGTTGAAAATTAAGCTTTTATACTTATTTTCGATAAAATCTTTTTGAAATTCTGAATTAGCTGTAAAAACAATATGATTTCCATCAATACTTCTAATATCTAATGGCATTATCCAAGTATCATAAGATATTTTAGTAACTTCAGGTTTTAAAAGTTCTTTTATTTTTGCAATTAATTCTTCTTTTTCGATGGCCATTAAAAATCATCCTTTCTAAAAATTATCCACAAAGTTATCCACAACTGTTGATAACTTTGTAATCTTTTTGTAAAAAACTTGAATATTTTTACGAACAAAATTTCAAGAAATATCAATAAAAAACTCACTTATTTTTTACTTTACACATAATAACAAATTTATACACAATAAGTCAATAAGATTGTGGAAAATTTTTTGTTAGTTGTGGATAATTGTAAAAAAACTGTGGAAAATTAATAAAATATTACAATTATATTACAAAAAAAGCAAAAAATTTTATAAAAACAACTTGACAGTAATAGAATTTATGGGGTATAATCGATATACTTGTTATTATGTTTGTAAGTGATTCCGCAAGGAAATATATAAAATACAGTAGGAGGTGCTAAAATGAAAAGAACATTTCAACCAAAAAATAGACAAGAAAAGAAAGAACATGGTTTCATGAAAAGAATGAAAACAAAATCTGGAAGAAACGTATTAAAAGCAAGAAAAGCAAAAGGTAGAAAAAAATTAACAGCTTAATTTAATTATCAAAAATAAAAAGAAAAAGGCCGCTTTTAAATCTGCGAGCCTTTTCCAATAATTAAGTTCTAAAGCTTTTTTTCATTGTTGGAAGGGAAGTAGAATAATGAAAAAAACTAAAATGTTAAAAAAAAATTATGAATTTAGAACTGTTTTATCAAAAGGAAAATATTTTTCAGGATATTGTATAGAAGCATTTATCAAAGAAAATAATATCAAGAAAAATAATTATTTAGGCATTGCAATAGGTTCTAAAATAGCTAAAGCGACAAAAAGAAATTATATAAAAAGACTATTCAGAGAAACTTATAAAGAACTAGAAAATAGTATAAAAACAGGATATTCCATAGTTTTTTTATGGAAAAAACGAGTTGATACTAAAAAAGCAATATACGAAAATGTAAAAAAAGATATGGAGAAAATTTTTGATAAAGCAGGAATATTAATAGAGGAAGAACAATGAAAAAATTACTGATATGGCTTATATGCCTATATCAAAAACATATTTCAAAATGGCTTTCAAGTAAAAATATTAAATGCAAATTTTATCCAACTTGCTCAGAATATACAAAGCAAGCTATTGAAAAATATGGAGCAGGGAAGGGACTGGCTTTAGGAATTTGGAGAATTTTAAGATGTAATCCTTTCTCAAAAGGTGGATATGACCCACTAAAATAAAAAAGTAGGGGGAAAATAAGTAAATGTTTGAATTCTTTGCTAATATTTTTGGCTATTTACTACAATTTGTATACAATATAGTAAACAACTATGGTTTAGCGATTATTTTATTTACAATAGTAATAAAAATAATACTATTACCATTATCAATAAAACAACAAAGAACATTAAAGAAAAGTAATGAATTGCAAGAAAAAATGAAAGTAATTCAGTTTAAATATAAAAATGACCCAGAAAAGATGAATCAAGAAATGATGAATCTTTATAAAACAGAAAACATGAGTCCTTTTAGTGGTTGTTTAACAGCCATAGTACAATTACTTTTATTATTATCAATATTCTATTTGGTAAGAAGTCCATTAACATTTATGGAAAAATTACCACAAGAAGATATAAATCGTTATGTAGAACAAATGCAGCAAAACGGTAAATCCGTAAGTCAAGTTTATCCTGAGATAGATTTAATAAGAGAACATAATTGGTTAAAAGAACAAAATCCAGATGATCAAAATGTAGATAAATTAAATCTTCAAATGAATTTTCTAGGATTAGATTTGAGTAAAATACCACAACAAAATATGACTGATTATACAGTATATATTATTCCTGCTTTATACATTTTATCTTCTTTTGTTTCAATAAAAATGACAACAGCAATGCAACAAAAGAATGCTAAGAAACAAAAGGAAAAAGCAACTCAAATAGATGGAACAACAGGAAAAGAATTAGTACCACAAGAAGAAAACAATGAAATGGATGCTGTAATGCAAACAAACAAAATGATGTCTTGGATGATGCCAATTATGTCTATATCAATTGCATTTATAGCACCTTTAGGACTTGCTTTATATTGGTTAATGAGCAATATACTAATGATCGCAGAAAGATTAATTTTAGATAAAGTGATAAAATAAAGGGAGGAACTAAAAAGAATGGCAAAAACAATTATTTCTGAAGGAAAAACAACTAATGAAGCTATTGAAAAAGGGATAAAAGAGTTAAATGTAAGTAGAAAAATGGTAGATGTTAAAGTATTAGAAAATGAAGATAAAAGAAGCTTTTTCAGTATTCTAGCACCAAGAGTTGTAAAAGTAGAATTAACATTAAAAGAAGATATACACGAAAACAAGCCAAAAAGAGAAATAGTTTTATCAGAAGAAGAGCAAGAAATGGTAGAAAACAACATTAAGAGCTTTTTAAATAAATTAAAACCAGAATTACCAGAAGATACAACATATAACATAAGAAAAACACAAAATGCTGTATATGTTGATTTAAAGAGTCCAAATCTAGGCTATTTAATAGGATATAGAGGCGAAACATTATATGCTTTTCAAAATATCTTAACAGCAATAGCTGGAAAAGGAATAGAAGATAGAGTTAGAGTAATACTTGATATAGAAGGATATAAAGAAAAAAGAGAAAAAACATTGGAAGATTTAGCAGAAAAAGTTGCAAAAACAGTTATAAAAACAAGAAAAACAGTTAAATTAGAACCAATGCAAGCTTATGAAAGAAAAATAATTCATAGCAAATTACAAGGAAATGATATGGTAGAAACTAATAGTATAGGCGAAGAGCCTTATAGAAGAATAGTAATATCATTAAAGAAAAAATAATTAAATATAGTTAAAATCGGAGGTCAAAGGTCAGATTTTACAAAATAATTTGTAATATCTATCTTTGACTTTTTTTAATAAAAAATATAAAAAAAGAAGGTGTAAAAATATGAGTACAATTGCGTCAATCTCTACGGCTCCTCGGAATTGGAGGAATTGGAATAATCAGAATGAGTGGAGAAAATTGCTTTGATGTATTAGAAAAAATATTTGTTCCAAAGAAAAAACAACCAATAGAAGAAATAAAAGGATATACAATGAAATATGGTCATATTGCAGATTCTACAGGAAGTGTTGTAGATGAAGTTTTAGTTTCTTATTTTAAAGCTCCCAAAAGCTATACAACAGAGAATATGTGTGAAATAAACTCACATGGAGGAAATGTTGTTGTAAAAAAGATATTAGAATTATGCTTAAGTAATGGAGCAGACTTAGCAGAACCAGGAGAATTTACCAAAAGAGCTTTTTTAAATGGAAGAATAGACTTACTTCAAGCAGAATCTGTAATAGATGTTATAAATGCAAAATCTGAAAAAGAAGCAAAAACTGGAATTAAGCAATTAGAGGGATTTTTATCAGAAAAGATAGCAGAAATTAAAAAAGAAATAATGGATGTAATGGTAAATATAGATGTTAGCATAGACTATCCGGAATACGATGTAGATGAGGTTACAAGCAAGCAAATTACAGATATGCTCGATAGTGTAGGAAAGAAATTAACTAAGCTAGAAAAAAGCTTTGATAATGGAAAAATAATAAAAGAAGGAATAAAAACAGCAATTATAGGTAGACCCAATGCAGGTAAATCATCTTTGTTAAATGCTATTTTAAAGGAAAATAGAGCTATTGTTACAGAATATGAAGGAACAACAAGAGACACAATAGAAGAATTTGTTACTGTAAACGGAATACCTTTAAAGCTAATAGATACAGCAGGAATAAGGAAAGCAAATGATGAAGTAGAAAAAATAGGAATTGAAAAATCTAAGGAAATAGCAAATGAAGCAGACCTTATAATTGCAATATTTGATGCGTCAAAAGAGCTAACACAAGAAGATTTAGAGATTTTAAATCTAGCTAAAAACAAAAAAACAATAATTATTTTAAATAAAATGGACCTAGAAAGTAAAATAGACGAAAATGACGAAAGACTTAAGGCTGTAAGCAATTCAATATTAAAGATATCAGCATTAAAGAAACAAGGTATAGAAGAATTATATGATGAAATAAGCAATTTATTTGAATTAAATGAAATAAATTTAGACCAAGATATAGTAATTACAAATGTAAGACATAAAAATTTAATTGAAAAAGCATTAGAAAGTGTAAAAAAAGCAAAAGAAACAATGGAAAATAAAATGCCATTAGATATTATTGCAATTTTTATTAAAGATATTTTGGAAGATTTAGCAAATATAACAGGAGAAATTGTAACAGATGATATTATAGATGAAATATTTTCAAAGTTCTGTTTAGGCAAATAAAATTACAAGCGAGAATCAAAAATAAGCAGCAAAAAATGAAAAAGAATGTAATTTCATATAGAACAAACAAAAAACATTTTAAATAGATTTTCACAACAAATACATAATGTAAAAAAAGAGCGAAAATAGAAAATAAAGAATGAACATATAGGTTTAATGAGAACTAATATTTTAAGATTTTACATAAAACCTAATAGTTCTATTTAAATAAAAATAAAAATAAATTTGAAAGTTAAAAAACATAGAAAAAATATAGTAAATACAAGCAAACATATGGTTAGTTAAGCGAACAAAAATTGACAAAAGTTGAACTTATAGGGTCAAAATAAACCGAAAAAATAGGGCAAACACTATTTTACGTTTCACACGGAATGGAACAATCTGAGCAAACCTTAGAGCCAAGCGGGAAAGAGAACTAAAAGTACGCGTGGAACCTTATAAAAAATGGAGAAAGGAAGTAAAAAAATGCGAACAAAAAAAGGAGAATATTATGCAGGAGATTATGATGTTGCTGTAATAGGAGCAGGACATGCTGGTTGTGAAGCTGCACTTGCAGCAGCAAGATTAGGTAAAAAAACTTTAATATTTTCTATTAGCTTAGAAGCAATAGCTAATATGCCATGCAATCCACATATAGGAGGAAGTTCTAAAGGACATTTAGTAAGAGAAATAGATGCATTAGGTGGAGAGATGGGGAAAAATATAGATAAGACAATGATACAAGTAAAAATGTTAAATACATCAAAAGGACCAGCAGTGCATTCATTAAGAGCACAAGCTGATAGAAAAAAATATCAAGCAGAAATGAAACATACATTAGAAAAACAAGAAAATTTAGAAGTAAAGCAAGCAGAGATTGTAGATATTGAATTGGAAGATGGACATGTAAGTGCAATAAAAACAGACTTAGGTGCAATATATAAAGTAAAAACTGTAATTGTTGCAACAGGAACTTATTTGAAAGGTAAAATATTTATAGGAGAATATTCAAAAGAAAGTGGACCAGATGGAGTAGCTGCAGCAAATAAACTATCAGATTGTTTAAAAAAATTAGGAATTAATTTAGTAAGATTTAAAACAGGAACACCTGCTAGAATAAATAGAAGAAGTATTGATTTTAGTAAAATGGAAGTACAAAAAGGAGATAAAGATGTAGAGGCATTTTCATTTGAGGATGAACCTAAAAACTTTGAACAAGTTGATTGTTATTTAACATATACAAATGAAAAAACACATGAAATAATAAGAAAAAATTTAGATAGATCGCCTTTATTTTCAGGACAAATAGAGGGAACAGGACCAAGATATTGTCCTTCTATAGAAGATAAAGTAGTTAGATTTAGCGATAAACCAAGACATCAAGCATTTGTAGAGCCAGTAGGTTTAGATACTGAGGAAATGTATATACAAGGAATGAGTTCTTCTTTACCAGAAGATGTTCAAATTGCTTTATATCATACAATACCAGGATTAGAACACGCAGAATTTACAAGACCTGCATATGCTATAGAATATGATTGTATAGAACCATCAAATTTAAAATTATCATTAGAATATAAGGGAATAGATGGATTATTTATGGCAGGACAAATAAATGGAACATCAGGATATGAAGAAGCTGCATGTCAAGGATTAATTGCGGGAATAAATGCATCTAGAAAAATAGATAATAAAGAACCTTTAATATTAGATAGAAGCCAGGCATATATTGGTGTGTTAATTGATGATATTGTTACTAAAGGAACAAATGAACCATATAGAATGATGACATCTAGGGCAGAATATAGGCTACTTTTAAGACAAGACAATGCAGATTTAAGATTAACACCAATAGGACATGAAATAGGACTAATTTCAGATGAAAGATATAAAAAATTTGAAGATAAAAGAGAAAATATAAAAAAAGAAATAGAAAGATTAAAAAAATTAGTAGTAAAACCTGAAGAAAAAGTAAATAATTTATTAAAAGAAGCTGGAACATCAATACTTACAAATGGTACTAAGATGTCTGAATTGCTAAAAAGAACAGAACTTACATATGATATGCTAGAAGAAATAGACCCAGATAGACCAAAACTTACAAGACAAGAAAAAGAGGAAGTAGAAATTCAAATAAAATATGAAGGATATATAAAATTACAAGAAGCACAAGTAGAAAAATTTAAAAAATTAGAAACAAAATTACTTCCAGAAGATTTAGATTATGAGACATTAAAAGGAATTAGTCTAGAAGCAAGACAAAAATTAAATAAATTTAAACCACGTTCTATAGGACAAGCATCTAGAATATCAGGAGTTTCACCAGCAGATGTATCTGTATTACTAGTATATATGCAACAAAGAAACAAAAAAGGAGAAAACAAATAATGGATTTTGAAGAATTTAAAAAGAAAATGAATTTTTATTTAGAAGAATTGTCTATAATGTTTAATGAAGAACAACATAGAAAATTTTATACATATATGAATTTATTATTAGATTGGAATGAGAAAATAAATTTAACAGCAATAACAGATAAAGAAGAAATAATTTTAAAACATTTTATAGACTCATTAACAATTGCAAAATATATAGATAAGAACAGTAAATTGATTGATGTTGGAACAGGAGCTGGTTTTCCAGGAATACCTATTAAAATATATAGAGAAGATGTAGAAATAACATTATTAGATTCTCTAAATAAAAGAGTAAACTTTTTAGATACTGTAATTAAAGAATTAAAATTAGAAAAAATAGTAGCAATACATGGAAGAGCAGAAGAGATGGCAAGAAACAAAGAATATCGTGAACGTTTTGATGTTGCAACTTCAAGGGCTGTTGCTAATCTTGCTACTTTATCAGAATATTTAGTGCCTTTTGTAAAAGAAGATGGAATTATAATTTCTATGAAAGGAGACAATATAGAAGAAGAACAAGAAGAAGCAAAAAGAGCAATTAAAGTATTAGGAGCTAAGTTAAAAAAAATAGAAAAGTTTGAATTACCCAAAAGCGATATAAAAAGAAGCTTAGTTATATTAAAAAAAGTAAGTAAAACACCAATAAAATATCCAAGAAAACCTGGAACTCCAGCAAAGGAACCAATTAAATAAATTAATAGAAAAAAGTCAAGAAATTATTAAAAATTTATTGACTTTTTTTCGTTATTTATATATGATAATAGTGTTAGAAAAACAGAACTTGAATATAAATATTAACTAAAATGGAGGCAATGAAATTGGGAAAAATAATATCAGTAGCAAATCAGAAAGGTGGAGTAGGGAAAACTACTACAACAGTTAATTTATCAACGATATTAGCTAAAAAAGGAAAAAAGGTATTGTTGATAGATGCAGACCCACAAGGTAATGCAACTAGTGGATTAGGATTAGAAAAAGATGTAGAGCCATCAACATATGATATTTTAGTAAATGATACTGAATTAGAAGAAGCTATGCAAAAAACAATTATAAAAAATTTATTAATATGTCCTGCTAATATGGATTTAGCAGGTGCAGAAGTTGAATTAGTATCAATGATGTCAAGGGAACAAAGATTAAAAGAAAAGGTTGACATAATTAAAGAAAAATTTGATTATATTTTAATAGATTGCCCTCCATCACTAGGTTTGATTACATTAAATGCATTTACTGCATCAGATAGTGTTTTAATACCAGTACAATGTGAATATTTTGCATTAGAAGGATTAGGACAATTATTAAATACAATTAATTTAGTAAAAAAACATCTAAATAAGAATATAAAAATAGAAGGAGCTTTACTTACAATGTATGACATAAGGACAAATCTTTCCAATCAAGTTGTAAAAGAAGTTAAAAAATACTTTGAAAACAAAGTATATAAAACAGTTATACCAAGGAATGTAAGGTTAAGTGAGGCTCCAAGCTATGGAATGCCTATTACAGAGTATGACCCACGTTCAAAAGGTGCTAAAAGCTATATGAAGTTTGCAAAAGAATTTTTAAAGGTTAATGAAGAAGAGAAAAAAGCAAAACATATGCAAGAATAAAAGGAGGAATTACAAATGGCAAAGATGACAGGTTTAGGAAAAGGATTAGATGCTTTATTTGGACCAGCTCCAGAAGAAGAGCAAATGCAAGAAAATGATACTTTAAAAAATTTAAAGATAACAGAAGTTGAACCAAATAGGAATCAAGCAAGAAAAAGATTTGATGAGGAAGCATTAGAGGAGCTTGCTAATTCAATAAAAGAATATGGACTTATTCAACCAATTGTTGTTACAAAGAAAGATGGATATTATAGTATTATTGCAGGAGAAAGAAGATGGAGAGCTTCTAAAATAGCAGGTTTAAAAGAAATCCCAGCTATTATAAGAGAAGATAATGAAAAAATAAATTCTGAAATTTCTTTAATAGAAAATATGCAAAGGGAAGATTTAAACCCAGTTGAAAAAGCTTTAGGAATTAAAACTTTAATGGACAACTATGGTATGTCACAAGAAGAAGTTGCTAAAAAGTTAGGAAAAGCAAGAAGTACTGTTGCTAATTGGACAAGAGTTTTAAATTTGGAACCTAGGGTTTTAGAAATGGTAAAAGAGGGTAAAATATCAGAAGGTCATTGTAAAGCATTACTTGCAATAACAGACCCAGAAGCACAATATCAAGCTGCTGTTCAAATGCTTGAAAGAGGAAATACTGTAAGGCAAATGGAACAAAGAGCTCAAAACAAGTTATCAAAAGAAGAAGAAAAAAGAAACCATGTTTTATACAAAAAAATAGAAGAAACTTTCCAAGGATTTTTTGGCTCAAAAGTAAGATTAAATGCAGGAAAAAGAAGAGGAAAGATTATTATAGAATATACTTCAAATGATGACTTAGAAAGGATTTTAGGTTTAATACAACATTAATTAAAAAGGATTGAGAATTATGGAAAATATAATAAATTCAATTGGTTTAAACAATTTATTACTAATATTAAGTATAATTGTTATTGTTTTATTAATTGCTTTTTTATTAGTACTAGGTAAAGTTATTTCTTTAAATAAGAAATATAAACGTTTTATGAAGAAACTAGGTAGTAGTGAAAATTTGGAAGAAGATTTAGAAAATTATATGTATAGAGTTGATAGAGTTGAAAAACAAAACGCAGATATTATGAATCAAATTAATGGTTTAGATAAAGATTTAAAATCTTGCATACAAAAAGTAGGAATTGTAAGATATAGTGCATTTCAAGATACAGGTAGTGATTTGAGTTTTACGCTTGCACTTCTTGATGAGCATGATAATGGTGTTGTTTTTAATGGTATTTATTCAAGAGAAATGTCTAATATTTATGCTAAACCTGTTGAGAATGGAAATTCAAAATATACTTTATCAGAAGAAGAACAAGA
>CALXFJ010000043.1 GCA_944387565.1 uncultured Clostridia bacterium
AAACTCTAAAATCCCTATATATACTGATACTAGTATTATACAGGGATTTTTTATTAATTTTTAATGTAAAATTCAGGATATAAAATATCATATTTTTTATACATTTTCAATAAATATGTATAAAAAATCAAAAAAATTATACATATTTTTAAAATATATATAATTTTTTACTTATCATGTCAGATATTAACATTTGATACATCAAAATTTGTAAGCTTTAATAAATCATCATTATGAATAGAAAAATCCAACTTTCCTGTAACAGCCATTCTCATATCTTTTTGTACTTCTGAAAATTCTCTAATTTCTTCTACAATACTATTGTAATAAGCAATATAGATATCATCTTACTTGCTAATTTATACAATTTCTTTTCTATTATTATTCTCACAAAAATTATCAATTGATATATTTAACATTTTTATCCCCTTTTATTTTAACTGGAAGATACTAAAATTAAGTCTCTTCCAGCTTCTAAAGAATTTTTAAGTATCTATACTATTTTCATATTCCTCTTCTACTGCATCTTCTTCTGTTATATTGCTATCTTCTTGAGAAGTGTTTGTTATTTGACTTGGCGTATTTGTATTTGTTTGAATATTATGTGGTGTATTATTATTATTTTCAATGTTATTATTAGTATTGTTATTTGGTCTTGATTGTGGTCTTGAGGTATTATTATTTGAGTTAGCATTATTAACACTATTTGTTGTGTTATTAGAAGAGCTAGTATTTGTTGAATTTGTTGTTACATTTATTGTATTTCTAGTATCTGTTGGTTCTGTGGTTCTAGGTGGTTCTTTTTCGTCTATTTCTTCAGTAATACCTTGAACTATTTCAGTAATATTATTATTTGTAATATTGCTATTAGATTCATCTTTTACTTCTTCACCTTTATGTTTATCACACATATCTGGGGTTGTAAACCATAAGAAATATTCTGTATATGTATTAGGACATCCTGTAGTTGCTCTTTTACCAGTTTCAGAACATACTGTAGCACTTAAAACCATACTTGGTTTTTCAAATTTTGCAGTTTTTAATCCTGTATGTATTCTTGCCATTACATTTGCCCAAATTAAACCAGCAGGATTTCTTCCGTTAAAATCAATTGTTTCATTTTGGTCAAATCCATACCAAGTTACAGCTGTATAATATGGAGTAAATCCGCATAGCCATCTATCATAGTTTTCATCAGTTGTACCAGTTTTAGCAGCAACATCAACTCCGGAAATTTTACAATAAGTAGCTGTTCCGTTCTCTCCTACTACTGGCTGAGTCAATATGCTCTTTAATATATATGCAACTTCTTTAGAGAACACCTTTCTGCTTTTTTGTTTGTTTTCTAAAACTTTAGCTCCATTTTTTCTATCTATTTGAGTATAGAATGTAGGTTCTATATAAACTCCATCATTTGCAACCGTACTATATGCACCTGCCATCTGCAGTGGACTAATACCTTTATCTAATCCTCCTAAAGCTAGAGGTAAGCCATCATCATTTTCAGTCAAAGTTGTAATTCCCATTTTCTCTAAATATTTAATAGAAGTTTTAGGTGTTAATTCTTTCATAATTTCTACAAAAGGAATATTTTGAGAAGATTCAACAGCTCTTCTTACAGTAATTTCTCCTAATGGCTTATTGTAATCAACTGGATGATATCCATTTTCAAAATCTTGTTCTGTATCATCATATACTGATGAAGCTGTAATTATCTTTTTGTCTATTGCAGGAGCAAGAACAGCAATAGGCTTAATTGAAGAACCTGTCTGTCTAACACTTTGGGTTGCTCTATTGAATGGTCTTGATTCTGTTTTTTTGCCTAAAGCTCCAACACAAGCTAAAACCTGACCAGTAGAATGGTCCATTACTACCATAGCAGCTTGTGATGAATCTCCTCCAATTTGTGATTTAAGAACATATTTACTTTTTTCACATTCTTTTTCGGTTTCAGATTGAATATTACTATCTTGAGTGCTATGTATTGTTAAACCTGCCATATTAATGTAATTTGTTGCAAAAATTTCTGAAATATTGTATTTATCTTCTATGTCATTTGTTATTTCAGTAATCAGTGCATCTGTATTATAAGAATATACACCATTACTTTCAGGCTCAACATCACCATTTTTAAACTTTAATCCATTATCAACATTTTGAATAGCTTCATTATATTCACTATTATTAATATAACCCAATTCTTGCATTTTACTTAATACCGTTTTAGTTCTATCTTTTATTTTTTGAGTATTATCTTTATCTGAGAATGGATTGTATGAATTAGGCGAATGGTTTATTCCAGCTAAAAACGCACATTCTTCTATTGTTAAATCTCCTACAGATTTATTAAAATAGTACTTAGCTCCTGCTTCTACCCCATATATGCTAGGGCCAACATATATTACATTTAAATATGATGTTAAAATTTCATCTTTTGAAAGTCTAGTTTCTAATAGCCATGCTTGCCACCATTCTTTTACCTTCCTTGTAACACTGTCTGTTGTGTCTCCTGTCAAGTTTTTTACCAATTGTTGAGTTATTGTGCTTCCACCAAATGAAGATGAACCAAAATGTATTATATAATTAAAAATTGCTGATGCTGTTCTTTTTATATCTACACCATGATGATTATAAAATCTTTCATCTTCAATGGCTACATAAGCATTTTTTAATGTTTTTGGAATTTCATTTGAGTCAAGATTAGATTTTATTTTCTCATCTCCTAATTTTGCAATTGTATTTCCATCTTTATCTACTACAATTGAACTTTCATTTGAAGTCATATCAGTTGCAATATTAAGCCATGTGTTTGCAGAAACACCTAAACAAATTCCAAATACTAAGACCAAAACGATTATAATACATAAAATTATACGTTTTCTTTTTTTCTTTTTTTGCTTTTTATCATTATTTTTCTTAGCTGTTCTAGTCCCTTTTTTCTCTTCTTTTGCTTTGTTTTTTCTCATTTCTCTAACAGCTTTAGGTTCTTCATCTATATTAGAATCTTTCTTATTTTTTCTTTGCATTAAACCACCTCTTCTTTTGAAAAAGTAACCTTAGTATATCATAATTTTATAAAAAATCAAAATAACTTTGCACAAAACTTTAACCAAATCTATTCCCTTTTTATTTTTATTGATATATAATAATTAAAAATAAATGATAGGAGATTAAACATATGATAAATAGAGAAGATAATCCAGAATATTTAAATGCATTTTTAGACTATTCAGCAACTTTAAATAAGTCACCTAATAGTATAAAAGAATATAATTATGATTTAGCAATATTTTTGAAATTCATAAAAATACAATTTCATTTAACAGATGAACAAGATTTAAAAAAAATTTCAATTAAAGATATATCTATTGATACTATAAAAAAAATAAAAGATACAGATATTTATGCTTTTTCTAGTTTTTTACTATCTAAATTTAATAGTAAATCAGCAACAAGAGCAAGGAAAATTTCAACAATACGTATATTTTTTAAATATTTAAACCTTAAAGCTCCTTATGAGTTTAGACTATCAAATAACCCTGCTCAATATATTGAAACACCAAAAAAAGATAGAAGAATTCCAAGGCATTTATCATTAGATGATAGTAAAAAGCTTTTAGATACTGCATCAAATGAAGATAGCAGAAATCATGAAAGAGATTTTACAATCATTACCTTATTTTTAAATTGTGGCCTACGTCTTTCTGAACTTGTTTCTATTAATATAAAAGATATTGATTTTAATGAATATACTTTAAATGTTATTGGTAAAGGAAATAAAGAAAGAGTAATTTATTTAAATGAAGCATGTATGAAAGCAATTTCTGAATATTTATCTGTAAGACCTAAAAATGTAAAAAAACAAGAAGATAAAGATGCTCTATTTTTAAGTGAAAGAAATGAAAGAATTGGAAGAAGAACTGTTCAATATGTTGTAAAAAAAGAACTTGCTAAAGCTGGACTAGATACTACAAAATATTCTACTCATAAATTAAGACATACTGCTGCAACTCTTATGTACCAATATGCGGAAGTAGATATTAGAACACTTCAACAACTTTTAGGTCATGAAAGCATTTCAACTACTGAAATATATACTCATGTTAATAATGACCAAGTAAGAGATGCTGTAGAAAGAAATCCTTTAAATACCAAATAGGATAGAAAAATAAATTTCTGTCCTATTTGGTATCAAAAACTTTAATATAATAAGGTTTTATTTCTGGTAATAATTTATTTAAATAAATAACATTATGGTCTTTATCTTCTATTTTTATATTTGGAAATGTTTTAATCATTTTTTCATTTGACCAGAATGTATTTATAAAATTATCTAAAATTCTATTTTCCTTTGTTTTTTCATATTTTTCTTTTAATTTTTCTTCTTTATAAACAGGAATATTGTTTTCTACTACCATCCTTGTTATAAATTGGTCTTGTGCATAACAAGTAGCTATGCAATCTACAAATAAAAATATTATTAAAATTGATATAATTATTTTTAATACCTTTCTAGAAAACTTTTCTAAAGCCTTTCTACATAATTTATCTATTTGGGGATTTATTTTTTTTACTAAAAATACTGTTAATATTCCCCAAAAGATAGAATATAATAAACATACTCTACCATTTACATTTAAGAACTTTTCTGAATAATCCCACCATCTCGTTTCTAATATAACTTCTGTCAAAAAACTAATTATATATTCTATTAAGCTTCCTAATATATATCCTCCTAGAAATAATGTAATATTATTTTTATTAAAAAATTGTGAAAACAGTATAATTGCTACTGCACCAATCCCATAAATTCCAAGAAAAGGCCCGTATAGGAAACTTTGCCTGGATTGCCACACTCCCATAGTTATAATTCCAAAGATAGTTTCTACTATATATCCTAAAACACTATATATAATAAAATAAGCAAAGATTTTCCATATACTAATACCAAATATTTTATATTCTAGTTCATTTCCGTTTTGCATTGTTTTCTCCTTAAAAAATTTAAATTAAATTTTTTAATTCCTCCATTTTTTCATAATAAAAATCGATTGCATCTTTGTAAACTTCTTTCCCTTCTAAATCTACATCTACCATTTTTAATAAATCAATAGATTTTTTAGAACATCCTTGTTTTAACATTTCAATATATCTTTTTACAAAAGGTTCTCCTTGTTTCATTATTTTAGTTGCAATACTAATTGCTGCAGATACACCAGTTGCATATTTATATACATAAAAATCTGTATAAAAATGAGGTATTCTCGCCCATTCATATTTAATATTTTCATCTACTATTATATTATTACCAAAATAGTCTTTATTTAACCCATAATATATTTTATTTAAATCTTCAGAAGAAAGTGTTTCATTATTTTCTATTTTTTCATGAACAATTTTTTCAAATTCAGCAAACATTGCTTGTCTAAATAGTGTTGCTCTAATCATTTCTAATAATTCATATATTAATTCTGCTTTTTTTGTTTTATTTTTTTCTTTATTTATTTGATAATTACTTAATAAAATTTCATTTACAGTAGATGCTACTTCAGCTGTCATAATTGTATAATTTGCATCTATTATTGTTTGATTTTCACTTGAATAGAATGAATGCATGCTGTGGCCTAATTCATGAGCTATTGTACTTACATCTCTTTTACTATTTACAAAGTTTAATAATACATATGGATGAACTCCATATACTCCCATACTATAAGCTCCACCTTTTTTATTTGGAGTTGCAAATACATCTATCCATCTATTATCAAATGCTTCTTTTAATTTATTTAAATATTCTTCTCCCATAATTGATAAAGCTTCTTCTACCTCTTTTCTTGCTTCTTCAAACGTAATTTCATCTTTTTCTGTTTCAAATGGGTTAACATATAAATCATACATATGGAAGTCTTGTTTATTTAAAATTTTCTTTTTTAACTCTATAAATTTATGATTTACTTTAAGTCCATCATGTATTGATTCTATTAAAGAATCATATACTTTTATACTTGCATCATCTTGTTTTACAGCTCTTTCCAAGCTTGATTTATAATGTCTTAATTTTGCTGTAACACTTGATGCTTTTACATTTGATAAATATAATTCAGTAATTGTATTTACAAACTTACTATATTGACTATACATAAGATTAAATGCTTGTTTTCTTACATTTACATTTTTACTTTTTAAATATAATGTATAATTACTTTCTGTTAGCTCTACCTCTTCCCCATTTTCATTTATTAAATTTCCAAATTTAAATTCCGCATTTGTTAAAATATCAAATGTGTTTTCTGGTGCTGAAAATATTTCTGAATAGTTTGCAAGTAATTCTTCTCCTTCTTTACTTAGTGTATGTTCTTTTTCTTCTAATATATCTTCTATATCTCTTTTATATCTTTGCAATGCCGTATTTTCATTTAAAAATCCTTTTATTTTATTTACATCTTCATATGTTATTTCTGGTGTCATAAAAGATGTTTTTGTACTAAATAATGTTTCTAATGATTCTACTTGTTTATATAGTTTTATTGCTTCTTGGCTTGACATATCTAAATTATATTTTAGCATTCCATATGCATATAGTTTTTCAAGTTTTTCTAATGCTTTTTCATATATAGAATATGCTTTATATAAATTATCTGAGCTTTCACATAAAATTCCTTTAAATTCTTCTATTTTATTTAAGTCTTCTTCCATACTTTTTTTAGTTTCTTCAAATTCATTCATATTTTTTAAAATATCTTCTAAATTCCATTTATATTTTTCTACCATTCTATTACCTCCTCAACTGACCTAATTTTATCATATTTTATTCTTATAAACAATATATTATACAAATGAACAATAAAGAGATAAGATTTTATCTTATCCCTTCAAAACTTCTATTAAACTCACAATAATATTGGACTTATTTGTTTTCCATCTAAAGCAAATTTTATTGTTTTTATTAAATATTCTGGGTCAAATACAATTGACCTAGGTTTTGTTATTGGATTATCCTGTTTAAATGGAACAAAGTAATAATTTCTTCTATTTAATAATTTTCCGATATTTTCAGCATTGCCACTTAATCCATTGTTCGTAGAAGGTGCTATTACTAATGGTCTATCATTTCTTAGATGTGATTTAGCAGCCATTAATGCAGGTGTATCTATTATATCAGAAGCAAGTTTTGCCATTGTATTTCCGTGAACAAGGAGCAATAACCATTATATCTGTCATTTTCTTTGGTCCTATTGGCTCTGCTCCTTGTATTGTATGAATTATTTTGTTATTTGTTATCTCTTCTATTTCTTTTATAAAATCTTTAGCTTTTCCAAATTTTGTATCCAATTCATATGCATTATATGACATGATGGGTATGACATTTGCTCCTTCTTTTACTAATTCTTTAATTTTAGGTATTGTTTTACTAAATGTACAAAAAGAGCCTGTTAAAACAAAACCTATGTTTTTTTCGTTTAATTCCAAGTTTCTTCCTCCTTTCATATTCTTTATATATAATATGAAAAAAGGATTTTTTTCGACATTTAATTATTTATATTTTCTTAGCCATAACATTAAATATATGCCAATGTTTAGTTTTTCCTAAAGCTGTTTTTCCGTCTTTTTCTATTTCTTTAAAATCTATTATCTTAAAATCTGAAAATAAATTTAAGACATATTCTTTAGTAAAAAATATCATATTAGCTCTATTTGCCCAAGTATCATTTATACCAAAAAAGTTTCCTACAAAATAACCATCTTTAGAAATAGAATTTACAATTTTATTCCATAATCCATTAAAATATTTTCTATCACAAAAAGATAAACTTAAATTTCCAACTAAGAGATTACAGGGTTTTAATATAATATTTTTAAAATCCTGTATTTCAAATTTTAAATAATTTTGTTCTTCTTTATCTAAATTATTTCTAATAATATTTTCTGTATTTTCTTTATCTATTGCTATAGCTTTCCAGCCATTTTTTATTAAAAATATTGTGTCATTTCCTGCACCACATCCTAAATCTATACAAATTCCGGGTTTTATTTTCATATCAAGAAATTTTCTTATATTTTTTCTTGGAATATTATTTTTAGTTTTATCAAAATATTTAAAAGCATTATCCATAAAATCACCTATAATTTATTATTATTTAAGATTTCTTCTACATGAATTTTAATTTCTTTCCATAGCTCTTTTAGATTATCATAAGAAAGAGTATTATATACATCATCTATATCTTTCCAAACTAAGTGTTCTTTATCTTCTTCTTTAATAAATTTATTTGTTTTTCCTATATCTAAAGCTAAATAGTAATAGACATTTACATCTTTTTCTTTATCTGTAGAATAACTAATTATTCCTATTTCTTTATTAGATAATAATTTACAATCTCTTCCGTGTTTCTTCTATAGTTTCCCTTATTGCACATTCTTGTAATGTTTCATCTTTTTCAAGATGTCCTTTAGGAAAAGAATAATCGTCTTTTTTTGTTCTATATACTAATCCTATTTTCTTAATTTCCTTATTTATTAATATACTCCCTGCTTTTTTAACACTCATTTTTTATTCTCCTATTTTATAATTCATATATATTAGCTTTTAATATTATTTTTGTAATCTTATCTTTTTCTTTTAGTGGTATATCCCACGTGCTACCAACAATACTTCTTTTTATTTTATATTCTTTTGTTGGCTCACCTAGTAATTTGTTAAGCTTTTTTTGTAAATTCACTTTATTTGTATATAGAGATAATTTGTTTTCACTATATAGAACATTTATTGTTGTTTCCATTTCTTCTTTTATTGGTTCTTTATATATTTTATTACTCATAACATCCCTTCTTTTAGCCTATTATAAATTTCTTTGCTTTCATTAAAATACTTTTATGCACTTATTATTTCTTATACACAAGCTTATCTCTTTTGATATTATATTATATATTTTTTTATAAGTAAATTAAGTTTCTCAATTTTAATATCTTTTTTAATATTTTCACGTTTTTGATACATTATATATATTTATTTTTACATTTTTATATACAAAATCATACAAGTAAATTATAAAGAGGGCTCCTAAAAATAGGAACCCTCTTTAAGGAACATTATGCCTTTTGCCATGCAAGCAAATACTTAGCAGTTTTAGCTTTTTCTATCTCTCGTTGTAAGTATTCAATTCTGTTTTTATTCCAATTATACTTTGCTAATTTATTATCAAGTACCTCTCTATTTTTTGGTGTTACTGGGATTATCGTTTTATATTCTTCGTCAACTACAGTACTTGTTTTTGGAGAAAAATCAGGCAAAAAATCCGGATTTTCATGATTTGAAAGATACAAATTAATTCCATCCGAACCTTCAAGCACACTGTACTCACTATTCCATTTCTTAATCATATAATTAAAATCGTTTTCAATTTCTTTATTATTCTGATTTAAATTATTAATTTGTTCTGGAATATAAGTTGCTTGCTTTATAGTCGAAATTAAAGAAAGAATATACCGCACTAAAAATATCAAAATGGCAAAAAGAAAAATCCACATTATAAAATTTACATATAACATAGGTTGATTACCACTATTGATACTACTAAAAACTCCTATAGTACTTGCACAAAAAGCAATTCCTGCTAAAATTGTCAATGTTCCAATCATTGTTCTTCCTTTCCTATTAAGAGATGTATATTATTTATGTCTTTTGATTAAAAATAAATTTCTAATCAAACCCAAAGGAATTATACCTTTAGTATACATAATATCATATAACTTTAAATCATATTTGTCAATAAATTTTTATACCACCAAAAAAGGCCCAACTTTTAAAAGTCAGACCTTTTTTGATTTGAAGCTCTTATTTAAAGAATCTTCAAATGAGGAATTGGTAATTTATTTTCCTATATACTCAATCAGAGCATCAAACTTAACCTTAATTAAAAAGTTTTGCCATTCCTTTATATTCTCTTCAAGCTCAGTTGCTTTCTTGCTAATTGCATTTAAACAACTACACAGCTTTTCATATACTTCCTCGTCAACGGTAAAATCTGGTCCATTGCCTAAAAGCCTAAAAAACTGTTCAAGCTCAAAACTAAAGAAATGTGATATCTCTTGATTAGAGTAATTGTCAGAATTTAGATTAATTGCTAACTTTGATATACTTAAACAAGTTTTATCAAGTAAGTTTTGCAAATTTTCATCATTCTGACAACTGTAAGAAGAAAACTTTTTTAATTGTTTTTGGACTAATTCCATAAACTCTCTAAAAGCTTCTTCTTTTGATGACAACAATTGCTTTTCTTGTATTTGTGAAAGTTGATTTGTTCCTTTCTTTATAATTTGTAACATAGACTCCGTATTTTTATCATTTTTAATACCAACTACAGTTTTCATAATTGATATTATTAAACCAATGATAAAAATTACGACACCAACTACTACTGGACCATTATAGGTCCTAAATGCTTAAGCCATTTCAGGAACCCTTGCATTCAAGGCTGCAATTTTCCTCTCAAGCTTTTGCATTTCAGGAATAGCCTGCCTACGCATTTCCTTGGCATCATCTTCGATTTTGATGACGTCTTTAACTGTGGCTTCAAGTTCTTCGTGAACAGCTTTTAAGGTCTCCAGTGCAATAGCAGGAGCTTCAATCGCCCTAGCAGAAGATGTCATTGCCTCACGAGTCATTTTAGCACCAGTAATCAAAATGTCAGCTGTTGCTTTATTCACGGCTCCGATAACAGCAGTTGCTCCATAAGTGCGATATGCAAGATATGCAATGTGCAACTGAGTTTTCCATTGAGGAACAACATTTGTCTGAATATCACGAATCTTATCGCTCACAGCTTGGTCTGCATTTTCAACGAAAGTCAGCCGATTAATGTCATTTAATGATATGACCCTGAAAGAACAGAGGTCATACAGTTTCCTATCCAAACGAGTAACTGCGTTTTCTACATCAGAAATTCTTGACATTTCCTCCAAATTATTTGGATCGGCATGTGCTCTCATCTTATCAGCACGCTGTGACAAGGTATCTTTTACTCTTGCTACTGCAAGGATAAGCAATTCCAGTTGCTCGGAATATTCATATACCTTCTTCTTAAGAGCAGAAGCGGTCTTCATATCCTCGATAACTGTAAGTCTAACTTTTCCAAGCTGAGAAGCAGTTTGGTCAACAAACTTTCCGACAGTTTGGGTTTTCTGGAAATATTCATCTACTTTCTTATCCAAAGAAGCCTGAATTTTGGCTCCAATAAAAGGAATTTTAGAAACTAGATTATCTTCTTGCTTTTTAGGAAGCAACTTTTGAGTATCAACAGACTGAAGCTGTTTTCTAAAGGTCATCATTGCTTCCTTAAACCCATCCATATCTCCTATCTTGACTTTATCAAACATACTTCCACTAAATTTTGCCATATCAGTAATTGTAGAAGAAGCAAAATCTGAAATGCTTGCAGGGTCAAGATGTTTGCTGAGTTCTTCAGCTAGTTTGTCAACTTTTTCTCGTTCTTCAGGCGTTAGCTTCTCATAACTACGAGTAGCTGCACCTTCTATCTCATCTGTGTTACGTTCAGCATACAAAGAGTTAAGGTCAATTTCCAAACCTGTATCTACCCCAAGATTAGGATTAGAAACAGCCTGGTCAACTTCACCTTTTTTATCAATGTTGCTCATTTTTTCTCCTTAATTTTTACCTTTTCCATTTTCAATGTGCATGTCCTCTATTTAAAGGGCATATAGTAAAAAAACTACGACATTATTATATCACAGCATTTAGTTTATGTCAACTTACATTGTATTTAAATTGACCTGTAAGCCTAATATTTATAAAAAATATTTATATTTATGTATTTTTATTATATTTAAAAGAGGATTCCTAAAAATAGAAGTTCTCTTTAAGGAACATTATGCCTTTTGCTTAAAAATAAATTTCCAATCAACCCCAAAAGAATCATGCCTTTAGTGTACATAATATTATATAACTTTAAAATATTAATGTCGATAAATTAATTTCTTTTATCTACAAAAAAATCCAGTTAAAAACTGGACTTTTTTGTTTTGAGGCTTCTATTTATAGAATACACTCAAGAAATGGAATTGGCAGTAGGTGTCTTGTCAATATACTCAATTAGAGCATCAAACTTAACACTAATTGAAAAGTTTTGCCATTCTTTTATGTTGTTTTCAAGCCTGTCTGCTTCGTTGCTTATTGTTTTCAAACAACTACACAGTTTTTCATATACTTCCTTGTCAACGGTAAAATCTGGTCCGTTACCCAAGAGAGTAAAGAATTGGTCAAGCTCGAATTTGTAGAAATGGTCTACTTCTTGATTCGTATAATTGTCAGAATTCAAACTAGCAGTTAGCTTTAATATACTAAAATAAGTTTCATTAAGTAAATTCTGCAAGTTTTCATCATTCTTACAACTAATCGAAGAAAATTTTTGCATTTGTTTATGAACAAATACCTTAAACTCTACAAAAGCTCTTTCTTTTGATGGCAAAACATGCTGTTTTTTCATTAGTGCAAGTTGCTTGGTCTTTTCTTTTTCGAGTTTTAACTCATGCTTTTGCTTTTGCTTTTTAGCTTTTTTCTGTCGCCTTCTTTCTAATATCTCATCATAGTCCATATCAAAATCAACTAAAAGCGAGAAAAATACTACTAAAAACACAACTAAAAAAGCAAAAAAAATAACTTGAAGACCTTCCCACATTTTAATTCCTTTCTGTTGTTTACCTTTTCCATTTTCAATGTACATGTCCTTTATTTAAAGGGCGTATAGCAAAAAAGCTATAAAAATATTATATCACTGCATCTGGTTTATGTCAATAAAGTACATGTACATTTGTATTTAATTTATGATAAAATCACCTTAAAAGTTTATAAACGAATATTTCACCCTAAATGTATAAAAATGAAAAA
>CALXFJ010000044.1 GCA_944387565.1 uncultured Clostridia bacterium
AGGAGGAATAGTATGAAGATACGTTATCATGAAAAAGAATTAGAAGTAGAAAAGGGTAAAACAATATATGAAATACTAAAAGATGAAATAGAAAATAGTAAATATACAGTTGTAGGAGCAATTTATAATAATGAATATACAATATTAGATAGAAAAATAACAGAAGATGGAGAAATAGAATTATTAAATACTTCTACAAAAGAAGGAATGAGAACATATAGAAGAACTTTAGTATATATCTTTGCAATGGCATTAAAAAGAATATTCCCAGATTATAGTGCAACAGTTAATTATCAAATGGCAAATGCAATATATTGTGATTTAGGAGAGGTAGAAGTAACAGATGAGATTATAAAAAAATTAAATGTGGAAATGGAAAACATTGTAAAGAGTGATTTACCAATAAAACAAGTAACAATGAATAGAGAAGAAGCAGAAGAATTTTTTGAAAAAAATAACACAAAAAGAGGTTACTTACAATTTGAATTAAAATCTAATAAAAAAATATATATGTATTTTTGTGAAGATTATTTTAATTATTGTTATGGAATTATTGCAAATAGAACAGGTGCAATAAAAGCATTTAAAGTTATAAAATATGATAAAGGTTTATTAATTAGATATCCAAGTGTAGAAAATCCAAATCAGGTACCTATATTAATGCAAAACAAAAAATTAAAATGGGCTTTTGATGAATATAATGAAATTCATAAAATACTTGGAATGAATGCTGTTTATATGTTAAATGAAGCAGTAAAGCAAAAAACAATTAAAGATGTAATAATGCTAGATGAAGCATTACATGAAAAGAAAATTGCAAATATTGCCGATAAAATAGCAAAAGATAGAAATATAAAAATGATATTAATTGCAGGACCTTCATCATCAGGAAAAACAACATTTGCACAAAGATTAGGAATACAGCTTCGAATAAATAAAATAAAACCTGTAACAATTTCAGTTGATAATTATTTTGTTGAAAGAAAAGATACACCAAAAGATAAAGATGGAAATTATAATTTTGAAGCAATAGAAGCAATAGATTTAAAATTATTTAATGACCATTTAACTAGGTTATTAAATGGTGAAGAAGTCGAAATACCTAAATTTGATTTCTTAGAAGGAACTAAGAGATATAATGGAACAAAGCTAAAATTAGAAGAAAATGAAGTTTTAGTAATAGAAGGAATACATTGCTTAAATGATAGATTAACAAGTAGTATACCAAAAGAACAAAAATTTAAAATATATATAAGTGCATTAACAGTATTAAATATGGATAGATATACTAAAATATCTTCATCAGATGTAAGATTAATTAGAAGAATTGTAAGAGACTATCAATTTAGAGGATATTCAGCAAAACACACAATAGACGGATGGGCAAGTGTAACTAAAGGAGAAGTGGAAAATATTTTCCCATTTCAAGAAGAAGCAGATGTTATATTTAATACATCATTAATTTATGAATTAGGAGTTCTAAAGGGTTTAGCAACACCTATGTTAAAAGAAATAACACAAGATGAAAAAGAATATGCAGAAGCTGGAAGGTTACTTGGAATATTAAAATATATAAGGTCAATTCCTGCAAGTGAAGTTCCAACAAACTCATTATTAAAAGAATTTGTTGGAGGGGGAGATTTTAAATATTAAGGAGTAAAAATGGAACATAAAAATTTTACTAAAAAAGATGAAGAATTTATATGTGAAAATTGTGGAAAAAAGGTTCCAAAACTAGGCTATACATCTAGAAATCATTGCCCTTATTGTTTACATTCAAAACATGTTGATATAAATCCTGGTGATAGGCAAGAAACTTGTCATCGGAGATTTAGAGCCAATAGGATTAGAAATAAATAATAAAAAAGGATATGTAATTGTATTTAGATGTAAGAAATGTGGAGCAATTAGAAAAAATAAGGCAGCTAAAGATGATGATATGGATTTATTAATAAAATTAAGTAATCCAGAAAATAAGTAAAAGGAGGAAGATTTAAACCTTTCTCCTTTAAACTTCTCTATTTAAATTTCCAGAAGTAAAATCCTTTCCAGAAAATTTATTTCCCGATTTTACAACATCTATAATATTGTTTATTTCCTCTACTGTTTCATGTAAAATGTCAATTCTTGCATAATCTATATCAAAATCTTTTGGTGAAATAGAAGTTGTTTTACTATTAAAAATAGTAGTAACTGTCTGAATATTATCTGGCATAATTTCAAATTTCATATTAAGCCTATCTTTTAAATAATAAGTTTTATTATTTTCACATTTTTGCTTACATTTAGGGTAACATTTATTAGCCTCTCCTAGCAGGCAATAATTCATGTTAAGTAATGGGATTTTTCCATAAACAATTAATTCTTTTTGTAAATAATTATAATTACATAAATCATCAATAGTTTTTTTATCAAGTTCAGGTGATATTGTGAATTTACTTACACCTAATTTCTTTAATTCTAATACAGTATTTAAATTAAATACATTAAAAGTATAATTAGAAATTATTTTAAAATATTTGTCTAGGTCTGTAAATAAACTATTTAATAAACTAATATTACAAATATTTGAAATTACAAATCCATTTATATCATATTTTTTAATAGCACTTTCAGCATTTGCGATAAAAAGATTCTTATAATTTCCTTTAACAATTGTTGGCATATAAATAAATATATCAGCTTTTTTACTAAGTGATTTTAAAGAAGCTTCATATTTTTTATTTGTAAAATATTTTAATGGTACATATATATTAGTTACATTTTGTAATTTGCCATAATCCCAATCATCATGAATAATATTTAATAGTAATGAAATTTTAGGTGCTTGTTTTTTAGATAGGTCTGTTTTAGTTTTTACAAAATTTCTCATATTATTTAAAGTTTTGTCTAATGATTCATTTTCAATATTAATGTTAGGTAAATTTCTATGCATTCTAGATAAAGCAATAGTTTCTACATTTTCTAGAGCAGTCCTTCGCAATTCATTTAAAATACTTAATTTTCCTATAAAAACATTTTCATCTAAATCAATCCTTATATTTTTAAAAGAAAATGGGGTAGATGATGTTTTACTTATTTGGTTAATTATAGTTTCTTTATCTAGAGGCCTATTTTTAGCTTCTTCTGGAATATAATCTAAATTACATGTAACAGATAAATCCTTGTATAGTTCAATATTTGAACAAGAAGAAACATGTATAGAAATTGGTTGATTTTTTCTAATTGTTATTTCACAATTTAATAAAACTTTTCTATTTTCTTTTTGGTAACTTTCTTTTGCTTCTTTTTGTAAAGTTTTAGAAGTCATTTTATATATCTTATCACCAATATTAATATTTCCTTGCATACGTCCAATTGTAACTTTATTTCCTACTTGTGCTTCTTTTATATTTTTAGAATTTTGCATAAGTTCTGATATTGTATATGTTCCGGTATTATTGCCAATAGAAATAGTATCTCCAATTTCTATTTTTTCTTTAGTTTCTAAAGTAATATAACCTCTATTTTTATTAAATTTTTCAATTGTTCCAATAAATAATCCCATATTATTTGGTTTTTCTTTATAAATTAGTTTTTTATTAACATCATTATCTAAATGACCAGATGAATCCATACCACGGTTATATACTTGCATTAATGTTTTTATATCTTCTTTATTTACAATATATTTTTTATTTGAATACGCTAAATCTAAATATTTTCTATATATCCTTGTTACTGTTGCAACATACTGAGGAGATTTCATTCTACCTTCTATTTTTAAACATTTAACACCAGAATTTATAAAATCTGGTAAATAATCTAAACCACATAAATCTCTTGTGCTAAGCAAATATCCTTTATCAATAACATTATCATTTTCAAGTAATTCATAAGGAAGTCTACAAGGACCTGCACATTTTCCTCTATTACTAGAACGACCACCTATCATACTAGAAAATAAACATTGTCCAGAATATGATATACATAAAGCACCATGCACAAAACATTCAATTTCTATATCAGTATTTTTACAAATATAATCAATTTCATTCAAAGAAAGCTCACGAGCTAAAACTACTCTTTTAAATCCTAATTTTTGTAATTCTAATGCACCATTTAAGTTATGTACAGTCATTTGAGTACTTCCATGTATAGGTAAATCTGGAAATAATTCAATCAACTTTTTGGCTAATCCTAAATCTTGTACAATTATTGCATCTATTCCATATTCATATGCTTTTGATGCCAAATAAATGGCATCTTGAAATTCATCATCTTTTATTAAAGTATTTAAAGTTAAATGTGTTTTTACACCTCTAATTTTTGCATATTCAATAGCTTTTTTTAATTCTTCGTTATCAAAGTTATGTGCAAAAGCTCTTGCACTAAATATATTTGCACCAAAATACACACTATTTGCACCATTTTGAACTGCAGCTTTTAAGCATTCAAAATCTCCAACAGGTGAAAGCAATTCTATCATTTCGTACCTCCCAAATAACAATTTTTTTTATTATATCATTTGGAAAAATAAAAACAATATTATTTGACAAAATATTCTAAATTAAAATAAAAAATTCAATTTATTTTAAAAATTAATTATAACATTTTATTTATTATTTTGAAATTAAAGAGGGGTAAAACTTAGATAATATGCGGTTTTTGAAGAAAAAACTAAAATTTTACATTTTCTTGACGAAAAATATGTGAAATGGTATAATGCGTTTATAGATTATAAGATACGGAGGGTAGCAAATGAAGAAAAATTTATTAGTTAGTATGATAATTGTTTTAGTAGTTAGTGTACTTAGTTTTTCAGGAGAAATTTTTGCGGCAACAAATAGTTTAAATAGTACAAATACAAGTTCTAGTACAGGTAATTATGTTGTTACAGCAAGTAATGCATATTTAAGTAATTTAGGAATTACACCAAATGATTTTTCAGGCTATAGATATGCAACTATGACATATGATGTTACAGTACCAGAAGATGTTGATGAAGTAGAGGTATATGCAACTCCAATGAATGCGAATGCAGAGGTTACAGGTACAGGAACAAAGACTTTGGAAGCAGGAAAAAATACATTTGAAGTTACTGTTACATCAGAAGATGGAACAAAAACAAATACATATACAATAAATGTAACAAGACAAGGAGATGCTTCTTCAAATACAACTGGAGGAACAACTACATCACAAACAACATCTGAAGAAGAGGGAGATGGACTAGACAGTTTAAGAATTGGAGATTTAGATTTATCACCTAAATTTAGTACAAATGTATATGAATATACTGCAAAATATGTAGGACAAGAGACAAGTTTAAGTGTCCAAGCGGTAGCAACAGATGCTAGTTATAAAGTAGAAGTAACAGGTAATCAAGATTTAAAAGAAGGAGACAATCTAATTACAATAGTTGTTTCAGATGCTAATGGAGAAAATGTTGCAACATATCAAGTTACTTTAAATAAAAGTATTGCACAAGAACCAGTAGAACAAGCAACAAATGAACAAGATAATACTAATATGTATATAATAGCTGGAGCAGTAGCAGTTGTTATAATTATATTAATTATTTATCTAATAGTAAGACATAAGAGAAGACAAGCTTGGGCAGAAGAATATACAGTTCCTTATACAAGCTCAAATGGTGATGATTTTATAGATGATGATAATTATGATAATTATAACAATCAATATGAAAATGAAGATGAAGATAATGGTATAGTAAAAACAAAGGAAATGAGAGAACAAGAAAAAGAAAGAATAAGAAAACAATTTTTAGATAATTATAATAATGATGAAGAGGAAAGACCAAGAAAGAAGAATAAAGGGAAGAGATTTAAATAAAATATATTAAAAGGAATTCTAAACTAGAATTCCTTTTTTTTGAAAAGATTAGCAACATCCTCCTCTATTACCTCCGCAACAGCAGCAGATTAATAATATAAGGATTATTATCCAGCAGCAATCATCACCAAATCCGAAACCACCGCATCCTCTGTTCTCTGGCATAGTCTAGACCTCCTTCCATTTATCAATTATGTTTTCTTTTGTTGTTTCCTTTGTATGTTATATAATATGAGAATAAAAAAAATGTGTTACAAAAAATGTCTTGTTGGGGACGTTTCTAATGCGACATTATCAAAAAAGTTTAGAAAAAAGTATAGAATAAATGAAAAGATAGTAGTAAAAATTAAAATATTTTTATTGATGTTTTTATAATTATATAAACTTTTCTGAATTAAAGAAGACACAAATAATATAAATAATGGATATCCGATTTTAAGTTGGGAGTAAATTAAGGTAGTACTATATTTTTGTACTACCTTAAAATTAATGGAATTTATTTTTAAAATTTTTCTTTGTTCGCTTTAATTGTTTTTTGTTTTATGATAGAATGAGTTTGTTGAAGGAGAAATGGGAAATGTCAAAAAAAGTAGGGGAAATATTTAGTGATTATAAAACAAACGCAAACATAAAATATGCAGAAGTAATGGGATTAAACATAATAAAAAAGACAAATACATTAGAAGTAGATTTATATTATGATGAATATATAGAAATAAAAGAAATATGGTATTTTGAAAAATTCTTACAAGAAAGATTTGGATTTAGAAGTATAGATACAAAAATAAGATATCATGAAGCAGTAGAAAAGAAAAGTATAGCTTCAGAATGGAGAAATATCATAGCATATATGGCACATAAATATCCATTAACAAAACCAATGTTACTACTAAAAAGCGATATAGAAGTAAATGAAACAGATATATTAGTAAAAATGCATATAAAAGGAGCGGACTTCTTAAGAGCAAAAAGAACAGATAGAGAATTAGTAAAAGTGTTAAAAAATCTATTTGGAATAGATTATACTTTAGAATTAACAGAAGATGTATCAAGAGAAGAAATAGAAGAAATAAAAAGAAGATTAGATGAAGAAGAAGCAAAAATAATAGCTCATATGGAAGAAGAACATAGTAAAATGGTAGAAGAGGAAGCACCAATACCAGAATATCCAGAAGCTCCAATTCCAGAAGAATATATACCAGAAAATATAGAAGGTGTAGAAGAAAATATAGAATATATTATGGGAAAACCATCAAAAGCTAAAGAAAAACACATATCAGTAAAAGAACTAAGTGCAGATTCAGGAAGAGTAACATTGGAAGGAAGAATAATAACTTCAGAAGTTAGAGAAACAAAATCAGGAAAAGGAATGCTTATATTTGATATCTATGATGGAACAGGAAGAATTACAATAAAATCATTTGCCAAAGATATAAAAGAAGGCAAAGAAATGATAGAAAAAATAGAAAATGCAAAAGCAATAAAAGTGACTGGAAAAGCCGGATTAGATGCATATGCAGGAGATATAACGGTAATTGCAAATATTATAGTACAAACAGAAAATGAATTTCCAGAAATGCCAGAGGAAGATGAAAGTACGCCTTTAATACTTGGAAGTTCAATGAATATTACAGAGCCTTTAGTTAAGGTTGCTGATTTAGGTGTAGATGATGGGAAAATTTCATTGCAAGGAGAAGTAATATATTCAGAAGATAAAACATTAAAATCAGGAAAAACATTATTTAGTTTTGATTTATATGATGGAACAAGCACAATAACATGTAAAGCATTTTTAGAAAAAGATAAAGCTAAAAAAACAATGAAAAGAATAACATCAGCAAAAGGAATAAAAGTTGCAGGAACAGCAGGAATGGATAATTTTACAAATGAATTATCAGTAATGGTAAATACAATAATAGAAACAGAAGGCTTAAAGAAAGAAATAAGAATGGATAATTCAGAAGTAAAAAGAGTAGAATTACATATGCATACTCAAATGAGTCAAATGGATGCAATGACATCAGCAACAGACTTAATAAAAAGAGCAATGAAGTGGGGAATGAAATCAATTGCAATAACAGACCATGGAGTAGTACAGGCATTCCCAGAAGCACATAAATTATTAGGATTTGATAATCCAGATATGAAAGTAATTTATGGAATGGAAGGATATTTAGCACCAGATAAAAATCCAGTAGTAGAAAATGGAAAAGGACAAACTATAAAAGATTCAACATTTTGTGTATTTGACTTAGAAACAACAGGATTTTCAGCAGTAACAGAAAAGATAACAGAAATAGGAATAATGAAAGTAAAAAATGGAGAAGTAATAGATGAATTTTCATGTTTTGTAAACCCAGAAAAGCACATACCGCAAAGAGTAACAGAGGTAACAAATATCACAGATGATATGGTAAAAGATGCAGAAACAATAGATAAAATATTCCCACGAGTATTAGAATTTATAAAAGGTTCAATACTTGTTGCACATAATGCAGGATTTGATGTTGGATTCTTTAAACAAGTAGCCAAAACATTAGGATATGAATTTGACTTTACATATATAGATACATTAAGTTTAGCAAAAGATTTATTCCCAGAATATAAAAAATACAAACTAGGAAAAATAGCAGAAAACCTAGGAATAAAAGTAGAAGTAGCACATAGAGCTCTAGATGATGTTGATACAACGGTAAAAGTATTTAGAGTAATGATGGATATGCTTATTAAACGTGGAGCAAAAAAAGTAGAAGATATAGATAAAGTAAGTCGTACAGAAGAGGCTAAAAAAGAAGAATATAAAAAGTTAAAAACATATCATGTAATAATATTAGCTAAAAATTATATAGGATTAAGAAATTTATATAAATTAGTATCATATTCACATGTAAAATATTTTTATAGAAGACCACGTATATTAAAAAGTCTACTTGAAAAATATAGAGAAGGTTTAATTATAGGAAGTGCCTGTGAAGCGGGAGAATTATATCAAGCAATAGAACTTGGAAAATCAGATGAAGAAATAGAAGAAATAGCAGAATTTTATGATTATTTAGAAATACAACCAACGGCAAATAACAATTTCTTAATAAGAAATGAAATTGTAAAAGATGAAGAAGCTCTAAGAGATATAAATAGAAAAATAGTAGCTTTAGGAGAAAAATTGAACAAGCCGGTAGTTGCAACATGTGATGTTCACTTTATGGACCCACAAGATGAAATATATAGAAGAATATTAGAAGCAGGGCAAGGATATGGAGATGCAGATAATCAAGCACCATTATATTTAAGAACAACAGAAGAAATGCTAGAAGAATTTAGTTATCTAGGAAAAGAAAAAGCATATGAAGTAGTAGTAACAAACACAAATAAAATATCAGATATGTGTGATAAGATAAGTCCAATATCACCAGAAAAATGTCCACCACATATACCAGGATGTGAACAAACAATAAAAGATATTTCATTTACAAAAGCACACGAATTATATGGGGAAACATTACCAGAAATAGTACAAACAAGACTTGATAAAGAATTAGATTCAATTATAAGAAATGGATTCTCAGTTATGTATATAATAGCTCAAAAATTGGTATGGAAATCTAATGAGGATGGATATATAGTTGGTTCAAGAGGTTCTGTTGGTTCATCTTTAGTTGCGTATATGACAGGAATAACAGAAGTAAACTCACTTCCACCACATTATAGATGTCCTAACTGTAAATATTCAGATTTTACAGATTATGGAGTAAAAAACGGATTTGATTTACCAGATAAAACATGTCCAAAATGTGGACATAGATTGGATAAAGATGGAATGGATATACCATTTGAAACATTCCTTGGATTTAACGGTGATAAGGAACCAGATATAGACTTAAACTTCTCAGGAGAATATCAAGCAAAAGCACATAAATATACAGAAGTAATATTTGGTAAAGGAACAACATTTAAAGCTGGGACAATAGGAACAGTAGCAGATAAAACAGCATATGGTTACGTAAAAAAATATTTTGAAGAAAGAAATATACCAATAAATAGAGCAGAAACACAAAGATTAGCAGTAGGATGTACAGGGATAAAAAGGACAACAGGACAACATCCAGGAGGAATTATAGTTGTACCTAAAGGAAGAGAGATATATGAATTTTGTCCAGTACAACATCCAGCAGATGACCCAAACTCAGATATTATAACAACACATTTTGATTACCACTCAATAGACCAAAACTTACTAAAACTAGATATACTAGGACACGATGATCCGACAGTAATAAGAATGCTTCAAGATATAACAGGATTAGACCCAACAAAAGTGCCACTAGATGATAAAGAAACAATGTCAATATTTAGTTCAACAAAAGCTCTGGGAGTAACACCAGAACAAATACATTCAGAAGTAGGAAGTTTTGGAATACCTGAATTTGGAACTAAATTTGTAAGAGGAATGTTAGTAGATACAAGACCAACAACATTTGATGAATTAATACGTATTTCTGGATTATCACATGGTACAGATGTGTGGCTTGGAAATGCACAAAGTTTAATAGAACAAGGAATAGTAACTCTACAAGATGCAATATGTTGTCGTGATGATATAATGATATATTTAATAAAACAGGGATTACCACCAAATGATTCATTTAAAATAATGGAAGCTGTGCGTAAAGGAAAAGTAGCAAAAGGAAAAGAACCTAAATGGGAACAATATAAAGAATTAATGAAAGAACACAATGTACCAGATTGGTATATAAAATCATGTGAGAAGATTAAATATATGTTCCCAAAAGCCCATGCAGCAGCATATGTAACAAATGCGTTTAGAATAGCATGGTTTAAGGTGCATAAACCATTAGCATATTATGCAGCATTTTTCTCAATAAGAGGAAAAGATGATTTTGATAGTGATTGTATGATATTTGGAGAAGAAAAAGTAAAAAATAAGATGAAAGAAATAGACTTACTAGGAAATGCAGCAACACAGAAAGATAAGACAATGTATCCAATATTAGAACTAGTATTAGAAATGTATGAAAGAGGCTTTAATTTCTTACCAATAGACTTGTATAAATCAGATAGTACTAAATTTATAGTAGAAGATAATGCTTTAAGGCCACCACTAAATAGTATACCAGGATTTGGAACAGTAGCGGCCGAAGGAGTGGTAAAAGCAAGAGAAGATGGTAAGTTTATGTCTATTGATGATTTAAAAATACGTGCTAAAATAGGTAATTCAGTAATAGATATATTGAAAAAATATGGATGCTTAGATGGAATGAGCCAAAGTAATCAAATGAGTTTATTTGCATAGAGCAATTGGAGACGTCTCTTTTATAAGTTATCTGTAACAAACAAGTTTTAACAGCTAACTTAAATTTGGGACACGTCTAAATAGGGATTTTTAGCAAGTTTTTAGATTTAAGCTATTAGCTTACCGTTACTTTTTCTACCCTTAATTTCCCTACGAAAAAGTAACTAATCTAAAAACTTGCTTATATATTTTATTTTAGAAAGAGGAAAGAAAATGCAAGAGATATTTACATGGCAAAATATAGTAATTTATTTTATTGTTATTAATTTATTTGGTTTTTTTATTATGTGGCTTGATAAAAGAAAGGCTAAAAAAGGTGCTTGGAGAATTCCTGAAAAAACTTTATTTATAATAACTGCTATTGGCGGAGGGATTGGAACAACAGCTGGTATGTTTGTTTTCCATCATAAAACACAAAAAATACAGTTTTTAATAGGTTTTCCATTTATAACAATATTAGAGATAGTTACGATTTTATATTTTTGGTTAAAATAGGACAAATAGGAAAGTAAATTAGTTGACGTAAATATTAAGGCTGTGATATAATTCTAATATAGCATTTTAGCTAAATGTCCTTTAGAAGGGATATGTACATTAAAAATAGAAAAGGTAAAATATAAAAATTAAGGAGTTATAATGATACTGTTTAATATAATAACAGGTTTAGTTGTATTTTTTTTAATTTTGCTTTTTATATGTGAAATCTTTTTGCAAACCAATAAATCTAATTTAATAGACTTTTATACAAAAGGAAAAGAAAAAAAGCTTGAACAGAAAGCTGAAAAGCAAAAACTTAAGCTTGAAAAGAATAAGCAAAATAGAAAAAATATAGCTGAAAACCTAGAGCTCACATCTTCGAAAGAAGATGAATTTAAAGAGTTCAAGGAATTTGTTCAGAAACAATTGGAAAAATTCTCTTTGTATAGCTGTCAGGACGATAAAGATTTACAAAGCTTACTTGAGAAAACCTATTGGAGTATATCAAGACTAGCTAATAACCTAAGTTCTGATAATTATACAAATCAAGAAATATACCATTTCTATAAATTCGAGCTAGAACAGTTTTTTATTCTTTTGGGAGACGGACCAAATTTTACCGTTGACAAAAAACTATATGAAAGACTGTGCGATTGTCTTAAGGCAATTAACAACAAAGCAACTAAGCTTGAAAAAAATATAAAGGAATGGCAAAACTTTCTAATTAGTGTGAAGTTGGAGGCTCTAATTGAGTATATAAAGAAATAATTTTACCTATTCTATTTCTTGGGAATTCTATAAAATAGGAATCTCAAGAATTAAAAAGTCCAACTCTTTTTGAGCTGGATTTTTTGATTTTAAAATGAAAAAATTAACTTTGGAAAACATAATATAATGGCAAAATAAGGTATTTGGAATGTCAATAATTTTCAAAAATTTCACTAAAAAATAGGTTTATTTTATTAGCGAATATTTCACCATGGTGTATGTATA
>CALXFJ010000045.1 GCA_944387565.1 uncultured Clostridia bacterium
ATTGACAATGTATTACTTTGTCTATTTCTTAATGCACTATTTTTATGTGAATCGTGCATTTAACTTTTTATTTAACCAAGTTATGTTGATTTTGCATTAATGTAATAATATAAAGTGTTTTTTGATATTATTAGTATATGCAAATGAATAAATAAATACTTTATCCTTTAAACAAATAAACTTCGTACTGCTTGATATATAAGCGTTTAAAAGGCGTTTGCTAAACACTAACTAAACAGGGAAATAAGAAATGTATTTTTGTTTAGTTAGTTGTTTAGTAAATAAAAAAATTAAATAAAATTAAAAACCGTGAAACACTTGATATTTATAGTGATAATAAATTTTTAGAAATTATAATAAAAAGCATATAATTAAAGATAATAAAATAGCCTGTATCCTTAGATACAAGCTACTTACAATGATTTTAATATTGGTAGCGAAGATGTGATTCGAACACATGACCCTTCGGGTATGAACCGAATGCTCTAGCCAACTGAGCTACTTCGCCATATCAAATTGACAATAACTATTATACTGGTAGTTTATCCTTTTGTCAAGATAAAAATACAAGAATTTTTTAATTCTTGTATTTTATCTATCTCTTCCTTCGTCAATACTAATAGATTGTCTAGATTGTTCTTTAGAATCAATGATTTTCTGTGGTTCTTTTTTACCATCTAATGAAATTTCTTGTTTTTTATGCTTTTTTGCCATTTTTCTATCATTATGTTCTAACATTTTTTCTAAACTATCTATACTTTTAGTACTTTCTGCTATGATATCACTATATGTATTTTTCCAAGTATTTTCTTCACTATTTATTATATTTTCTTGTTCATCTGAAGAACCAAAGAATGCTTTTAATAATCCCATAAAATCAGTTTTTTTAGTTTTTGTTAAATCTGTTTTTTTCATAAACACCTTAAAGTTTACTTTAAGTTTTCACCTCACTTTATAAAATACATGTCTATTTTAACATAAAATGTAAAAAAAATCAAGTAGTTTTACTTGATTTTTCGTTGATTTCTAAGATTTTGAAATTTTAGAAATTCTTTTTATAAGTTAAATCACCCATTTGTGAAGTAGGGACATAACCAGGCTTAGCATGTATAACATCAGGGATTCTATTTACAACAGAAGCACAAGTAAGTTCAACAGTTGAAGGTCTATTTATTACTAAAGTAGTATTAGGTTCTCCTTCTACAGTCCATTCATTTTTATCGAAATCGTCTTTAGAATATACTTTACCAATACACTCAGATTCTATAGTAATGCCTTCATTAGTTTCAGTCGTAACAATAGCACTCATTCCAGTGGCATCTCCGGCCTTTATTGTCATACCTAATGTATTTGAGTGAAGGTCTTCTTTATATGTTTGAGGAACTGTTTTTTGAGTTTGAGATTTAATAGTTAAACCTAATTTATCACATAACCAACCATTAACATTCCACATATAAGATGGTAGATATTCACCTTTATTGATTATTTCTTGTCTTTCTTCATCAGAAATTTTATCAACAGAAGCTACTTGTTTATCAAATTCTTCTAATGTTAATCCAGCTCCATGAGCTTTAGCTAAAGCAATACCATAATCTTCTACATTATAACTAGAACTTCCTTTTATTTTTTTGATACTTTGAGTAGAACCAGCAATACTTGTAATTAATTGTCCCCAATAAATATCTTGGTATCCACTTCCTGTAATTGTACAACCTGTTTTCTTGGCTGTTTCATCTAATTCTTTAGTTATAGATGGATTAGAATTCATAGGGAAAAAAGCTTCTTCACAAGTAGTAATAGCATTAATTCCAAGTTTTGCACATAACATAAGAGGTTCATAAGTTTCAGAGATTAAACTCATAGTAGTTACAATTGCAATATCGGGTCTAGTTTGTTTTAACATTTCTTCAGCATTCTCAGCAGAAATAACTTTAACACCTTTATTTTCAGTTCCCATTATTTCACCAATATCTTTACCAATTACATCAGGATTTACATCAATTGCACCTACGATTTCTCCACCTTTTTCATAAACATATCTCATTGTGTAAACACTCATTTTACCAACACCATATTGAACAACTTTAATTTTTTCTTGCATAAAATCACTCCTTTATATAAATTTTTTACAAAAATTATATTTTTATTCAATCGTTTTTAAATATTTGTTTAAAATATCAGCACATCTTTTAGAAGCTGATTCTAAATTATCATCAAAAGTAGATGCGTTATTACCATTTGGAGTATCAGAAATTGTTCTAATCACAGAAAAAGGAATATTATCTAAATAACAAACTTGACCAATCGCAGCACATTCCATATCTACAACGTCTGCATCAAAATTTGCTCTTATTTTATCTTTTATAGATACATCTTCACAGAAAATATCACCTGTTGCAATTATTCCTAATTTTATTTTATAATCGGAATTTGAATTATTTTTAAAAAGTTTTTGAATATTTTCAATAAAAGTAGGGTCGCATTCTATAAAATTTCCTATTCCTGTTATGAAGCCTCTACTGTGACCAAATGCAGTGATATCAAAATCGTGTTGAACAACTTGTTTTCCAATTAAAACATCACCAATATTTAAAAGACCGTTAATAGAACCTGAAGCACCAACATTTATAACAGTATCTACTTTATATTTATCTATCATAATTTGAGTTGTCCTTGCAGCATTTACTTTACCAATACCACTTTGGACTAATATGCATCTTTGATTATGTATTTTTCCTTTACAAAAAGTTAAATTATAAACTTCTTCTTTTGAAACATCTTTCATTAATTCTGCAATTGCTTCAGCTTCTTCTTCCATTGCGACTATTATTCCTATTTTTTGCATAATATCACCCCTTTTAATTGTTTTCAATTATATAATAAATTTTAATTTTATTCAATATTTCGATGTTTTTTTCTATTATACTTGCAACTTTTTTTATTTTAGGTTAATATAATAAAGTAAATTGAAAGAAATGCAAAAACAAAAAATAATGAAGAAAGGAGTAGAAGAAGTAAATAGGCGCCAGAACTTTATAATAAAGTTGACGAGGTCTAGAGTTATCGAAATTTTCGGCGGGTGCTCTAGTGGCTAATGCTTAAGGTCAAAGTGTTAATAAAAAGATAATAGTGATATTATAACAAAGATTAACACAATTAAGCTTATTTTGCATACTTTCAATTCCATATAATATTTAAATTTTTTAAGGAGGTACATACAATATGTGTGGAATTGTAGGTTATATAGGAACAAGAAAAGCAAGTCCTATTCTTATTAATGGACTTTTAAGATTAGAGTATAGAGGTTATGACTCAGCAGGAATAGCTACTTTAGAAGATGAAGGGCTTACTGTAATGAAAGATAAAGGGAGAGTGAAGAATTTATATAATATACCAGGGATTGATGATTTAAAAGGAACAATTGGTATTGCTCATACAAGATGGGCAACACATGGAAAACCATCAAAAGAAAATTCTCATCCTCATGTAGATAATTCAAAATCTTTTAGTGTAGTTCATAATGGAATTATTGAAAATTATAATGAATTAAGAAAATTTTTAACAGATAAAGGTTATAAATTTTACTCACAAACAGATACAGAGGTTATACCAAATTTAATTCATTACTATTATAATAAAGACACTAAAAATGATGATATGAAATTGTTAAGAGCTGTAAATAAAGCTTGTAAAGATTTAAAAGGAAGTTTTGCAGTAGAAGTAATTTCAAAATATGATAAAGAACATATGGTAGTTGTAAGAAAAGATAGTCCATTAGTAATCGGAAAAGGTGATGGAGAAAATTATATTTCTTCAGATATTCCGGCTATTCTTTCTTTTACTAAAGATTTCTATCTTTTAAATGATTTAGAATTTGCTCTATTATCAAGAGATGATATTAAATTTTATGATATTGATTTGAATCCAGTAGAAAAAAGGGTTCAAGTAATAGAGTGGGATGCAGCAAGTGCAGAAAAAGAAGGATACGAAGATTATATGTTAAAAGAAATTCACGAACAGCCAACAGCTATTCGTGAAACAATAGGTGCAAAATTAAATGAAGGTTCTAAATGTGATTTTGATGAATTAAAATTCACAAAAGAATATTTACAAGGTGTAAATAAAATATATTTAGTTGCTTGTGGTACTGCGATGCATGCAGGATTAGCAGGAAAAGTCATGTTAGAAAAACTTTGTAAAATACCTACAGAAGTTGATATTGCATCAGAATTTAGATATAGAGACCCAATAATAGATGATAAAACATTATGTATTTTTATTTCTCAATCAGGAGAAACAGCAGATACTATAGCAGCATTAAAACTTTCAAGAGAAAAGAAAGCAAGAACGCTTGCAATAACTAATGTTATAGGAAGTTCTATTACAAGAGAAGCAGATTATTCAATTTATACACATGCAGGTCCAGAGATTGCAGTTGCTTCAACTAAAGCATATACTTCACAAGTTGTATTACTTGCATTGCTTACAATATATTTTGCAGAAACATTGGGAGTTTCAAAAAAAGAAGTAGAAGACTTGAAAAAAGAAATCATAGAATTACCTAAAAAAGTAGAAGAAGTTTTAAAAACAGATGAACAAGTAAGAGAATTTGGACATAGAATTTACCAAGAAAAAGATGTATTTTTCTTAGGAAGAGGTATTGATGAAACAGTAGCAAGAGAATCAGCATTAAAATTAAAAGAAATTTCTTATATACATGCTGATAGTTATCCAGCAGGAGAATTAAAGCATGGTCCAATTGCTTTAATTGAAAATGGAATAACAGTTATTAGTATTATGACAGACCCTAAATTAGTTGAAAAAACTGTAAGCAATATTCAAGAAGTAATTACAAGAGGAGCAAAAACATTAGTTGTTACAAATCAAAAAGTAGATGATAAGATGTTTGATACAGTAGTACATATACCAGAAACAAGTCCTTTTGTATCACCAATATTATCAGTTATACCATTACAATTATTATCTTATTATATATCTAAAGAAAAAGGATTAGATGTAGATAAACCAAGAAATTTAGCTAAATCAGTTACAGTTGAATAGTTTTTTAGAAGTGAGAAAAATAGTTTTATTTTTCTCACTTTTTCTATGCTTTTTTATAAAAACGCAAAAATATTTTATGAAATATAAAAATATTATCTTTTATAAAAGAAAAATAAGCTTTCATAAAATAAGTAGTCTTTTTTTGAAAATAAGTGATAATATTTTTGTAGAAATGAAGAGGTGGAAAGATGTTAGATAAAATCTGTACATTTTTAACCAATAGAATACGAAAAGAAATGCCCGAGGTAGATGATGAAAAAGCTGAAGTAATAAATTATGGACTTCAAAATATAATAGGGGAAATTCCAAAAGTATTTCTTGTTTTTATAATAGCTTATCTTTTAGGAATTTTTAAATGGACGCTATTTACATTTGTTGCTATGTTCTTATATAAAGGAGCATCAGGAGGAGTTCATTTAAAGACACATTTAGGATGTATTCTACTTACAACAGCTTTCTATTGTTTAATACCACTAGTTTCACAATATTTTGAATTAACAGGAATAGTAAAATATATAACAGTTATTTTAATATGGATATTTGGAATGGTAATGATAAAATTATATGCACCAGCTGATACTGAATCTGTTCCAATATTAGAAAAGAAGGTAAGAAAAAAGAAACAAATAGTTTCATTTATAACGTTTTCCCTAGGAATGTTTATTGCTTTAATTGTAGATAATCAGATGATTTCAAATATTTTAATACTTGCAAACTTTTTCCAGACATTAACTATTACTAAAGTAGCGTATAGATTAACAAATAGTAAATATGGTTATGAAGTATATGGAGATGCTTCAACTTAAATTATTTTGATATAAAATATACCGGTATATTTTTATATAAATAAATTTTTCCAAGGAGGAGATTTAAATGTTAAAATTTTTAGCTAAAACAGCAGAAAAATATGCTAAAGCAACAAATACAGCTTGTTTTGCATTAGTAATATTCCATCAACCAAAAATGCCAAAGAGTATGATTAAAAAAGATTAATGAAAAACATTGGTAAAAATAGTTTTAATATTTTTACCAATAAAATAACTTAATGGTTATACATACAATCCAAAAAGAGAAAAAAGAAAGTAGATTTCTTACTACTTTCTTTTTTAGTAATAAATTTCCAATTGTTCAGAGAAAAATTTATCATTTTTAGAAGTAAATAAATTAAGATTATTATTTTTCTTTATTAACTTTCTTACTTCGAATAATCCAATTCCAGAATGATTTTCTTTACTTGAAACACCTTTTTCAAAAATCTTTTCAGTATCAATGTTTTTATCTTTATAAGTGTTTTCAACTATAACCAATTGTCTTGAGTTTTTAGAATCTTCTCTAAAATCTAGATTAATAATTTTTTCATCACATTCAGAACTAGCTTCAATTGCATTGTCCAAAAGTATTCCTAAAATTCTTGCAAATTCATATATTTTCATGTGTAATTTGTTTAAGTCTAAAAGAAATGTCATATTAACTTTAATACCTTTTTGAATTGCTTCTTGATATTTTTTAGTAAGTAAATTGTAAATTCCATCATTATTAATTACTTCTGGATTTAGCAAGTATAAATTATTTACTTTTTGACAATCATCTACAAGTTCACTGTAATAATCTTTTAAACCTTTCATATCATTAGTTTTTATATATCCACCAATTGTTGTTACAATATTATCAAAATCATGTTTAAAACCTCTAACACTATCATGCAGGATTTTTAAACTTCTATTATATTCTTCTTCGCTTTGAAGTTTATTAGTTGTTAATATAAGTTTTACAATTCTAGTAAAACTATAAATACTAAAGGCAAAATAAGCAAGTAAAGATATAAAACTTAGAAATGTTATGATTACAGGTAATCTATCAACATAGTAAAATAAAGTAACAGATTGTAAAATAATAGCTAAAATACCAAATGATAAATTTAAAATTATTATAATTCGGTTTTTCTTATCTATAATTTCATCATCAGACAAATCTAAGTTTAAATTTTTATATTTTAAAATTAAAACAATAATAAAAGCTAAGAAATATACTGTAAAAATATAACCAATTCTGTATATTGGTACAGTATTCAATGTGTTGCTATCAATATTAAATATTGTTATATAAGGGTTTATTATTAAAATACCTATTAAATTTAATATAAATAATGATAAGACACTACAAATAAGACCTTTTATGATAGTTGGTTTAAATATTAAACAAGCAAGAAGTATAGTCATAATGTAATTTATGAAAATATTAAAAGGATTTTTAATAAATGTCATAGTAAATAAACTTATGAATGACATAGAAACAATATATATTATCTTTTGTTTGACGTTAGATGATATATTAGTTAAATATATAAAAAGCAGCATCATTATAAAATATTCTAGTATAGTTGAAGGAATAGCTATTATATTTAATAAGTCCATATTTGGTGTGTTAAGTGATAACCAAATATTATTTAAAATCTCCATAATTGTTTAATACCTCCATTAAATCAGATTTATATTTAGGTCCGATATAACAGGTAGTCCCATCTTTAAAAGTAATAATACCGGAAACAGGCTCAACATCCCTTATTTGAGATAAATTAGCAATATAAGACTTATGGCATCTTTTATAATTTTTTGGTAATTGATTCTCAATTTTAGTAAAAGAACTATAAGTGTCATAGTCACGAGAAGCAGTATGGAAAACTAATTTCATACCATCTCTTTTTATATATTGAATTTCAGCAGAATCAATAATTGTGTTTTTATTATCAATTCTAATGTATTTTTTAGGTTCACTATTAATATCTTCAAATAATCTTATAACTGTTTCCTCTAATCTGTCATATGTAATAGGTTTTGCTAAGTAATCAAAAGTTTTATACTTATAAGCAACCATAGCATATTCTAAGTGACCTGTAGTAAAAATAATATATGAAGATTTATTTACTTTTCTAATTGCTTCAGCTAATTTTAAGCCACTTTCACCACTTTTTAAATTAATATCTAGCATAATAACATCAATCTTATTTTCGCTTATAAAATCGAACATATCTTGAGTATTATCAGTTGTATACACAACAGAAGCATCATAATTGTTTTTAGTGAATATACTTTCTAACATTTTTTCTAATCTATCTAAAATATTTTTATTATCATCACATATGGCAAATTTTAACATAATTTTCACCTTCTTTATAATAATTTTTTACTAGTTGAAAAATAGGAAACAAGGTTTGACAAAAAGAAACAAAATACCTTAATTTCCAAAAACAATAACAATATAATCTAAAAAATCAACAATGTCAATAGTCATTTACAAATTTATCCAATTGCTGAAACAATTAATATCACTAATAAAAATTAAACAATTTAAAAATATTATTAAATAAATCAAGTTAATAAAATAATATACAAATGGAAATATTTTTTATTGTTCTATATTTTTTTATATATTCATAAGATTAGGTATATGAGGAGGAAAAATGAAAACAAAAAATAGAAAGATTATATTTATTGTTATTTTAATAATTTTAATATTGGTTTTAAGTTTCTTTTTCTTAAACAATGAAAAGCAAATACAAGAAACAAATGCAGAAGTAGTAAGTAACAAGAAAATAGGTTGGGGAATAAAAAGAAATAATAATCATGAACAACCAGACGTAGGAAGCAAAAATAAAGAATTACTTGAAAGTAATAATGGAATAACTTTAGGAAATAAAGATGAAAAAGTAATATATTTAACATTTGATGAAGGGTATGAAGCAGGTTATACACCTAAAATATTAGAAACCTTGAAATCAAACAATGTAAAAGCTACATTTTTTATAACTGCACATTATGTTAATACTGCATCAGATTTAGTAAAACAAATGATAGATGAAGGACATATTGTTGGAAATCATACACCTATTTCCTTAATGTCCGGAAATGATATAAAGATAAAATGCTAGAGTAATAGCCTATTTAGAGCAAATAAAAACAATTAAAGTTTTTGAAAAATGTATGAATGAAAAGTTAAATATTTCGACATATGAATAAATAATATGGATTTTTCAAATTTAATTGTATAAAAAAGGAATTTGTGATATTATAACTTCAAAATAACAACGAGAAAAAGGAGACAAGCCTTTATGGAAGAAAATATTAAAAATATTATTTTATTAGGCGAAAATGTTAATACAGAATTAAAAGAAGCCACTAATGGATTACCTAAAAGTGTGTTTGAATCTGTATGTTCATTTTTAAATACAACTGGAGGATATATCATTTTAGGAGCAAATGATAAAAAAGAGATTATTGGAATAAAAGAGGAATTAATAGAGAAAATTAAAAAGGATTATACAACACAGTGTAATAATAAAGAAGTTATAACCCCAACTATTTTATCAGAATTACATGAAATAAAGATAGACGGAAAAATACTTTTATATACACATATTGAAGAATCAACAGAAATTCATAAATGTAAAGGAAAAGTCTTTGTTCGTAATTATGAAGGTGATTTTGATATATCAAATAATATTCCATTAATTGCTAGTATTCACAATAAAAAACGAAAAATATTTGATGAAGATACAATTTATCCATATGTTTCAGTAGAAGATGATTTAAGATCTGATTTAATAGAGAAAGCAAGAAAGTTAGCTAATTCAAATGTAAAGAAAAGACATATTTGGATGGATATGACAGATTTGGAATTGCTAAAAAGTGCAGGATTATATAAAGTGGATAAGGAAACAGGCAAACAAGGCGTAACACTTGCTGGTGTTATGCTATTTGGAAAAGATGATGTAATTTCGAATATTAATCCTTATTGTAGAACAGATGCTTTATATAGAGTAGATGATTTAGACAGATATGATGACAGAGATTTTGTAGAAACAAATTTAATAGATATGTATGATAGATTAATTGATTTTATAGCAAAATATACAATGGACAGGTTTGCATTAGATGAAGATGCAAGAAGAGTGAGTCCAAGAAATGTAATGGCACGTGAAATTGTTTTAAATACTCTTATGCATAGAGATATAACAGATGGTCATACAAGTAGAGTAATTATTTATAAAGATAAATTAATATGCGAAAATCCAAATTCTTTTAGAACAAATGGATTACTTACTATAAAAAATTACACACCATTTGCAAAAAATCCAACGATTGCAAAATTTTTTAGAGAAATAGGATATGCAGATGAGTTAGGTAGTGGTTTTATAAAAATTACAAAAAATTCATATTTGTATTCAGGAAAACCGCCTATTTTTGAAGATAAAGAGATGTTTAGAGTAACAATTCCACTATTAAGAGATGAAAAATTGGATGAAAAAGATTTAATTAATTTAGCAAATGATACTTTAAATGATACTTTAAATGATACTTTAAATGATACTTTAAATTTGTTAAAAATAAATCCTAATATGAAACAAAAAGATATTGCTATAAAATTAAGAGTTTCTGAACCAACAATAAAAAGAAATATAAAAGAATTAAAAGAAAAAGGATATATTGAAAGAGAAGGGTCAAAAAAGACAGGACATTGGAAAATATTAAAAAATGACTAATATACCGAAGTGGGAACTCTGTATTTTCTCTGTATTATTTTGCAGAAAGCAGAGGACTAGAAAACTTGTTTTTCTATGTGTTTATGGGATACATTCTGTATCTCTTTCCTGCCTTTTATAATGAACTAATAAAAAAGAAAGCGAATGATTGAAATTGATGCATGAATATAAAATAATAACACTATGTGGTTCAATTAAATTTAAGGATGAATTTATGAAAGTTCAAGAGAAACTTACATTAGATGGAAATATAGTTTTAACACCTAATTTTTTTAATAGTATAAAAAAAGAGGATATAGACGAAAAAACTAAGAAAATGCTAGATGAAATGCATAAACAAAAAATAGATATGTCTGATGAAATTTATGTGGTTAATGTTGACGGATATATTGGAGAAAGTACAAAATTAGAAATAGAGTATGCAAAAAGAAAAGGTAAAAAAATTTCTTATTTGGAAAGCATCAAATAAAATAGTAATTTGTAGGTATAAATATAATAATTTTACTAGTTCGAAACTCACATATTTTTTGATTTTACAAATTATGCACAAAAATTTCATAAACTATATATAAAATGTTGCTATAAAAATAAATTATTTTTGGAGGGAAAATGAAAAATAAGAAAAATATTATTTTAATTGTATTGGTATTAGTAATTATAATTGCAATAATAGTTATAGATATTATTTTAAAAAAGCATAATTATAAAAGTGTAAATGAAAATGTTATAGATACGAATACTACCAATAATGAATTAGTTGATACAAATGAAGAAAATACTGATGTTCAATATAATTATACCAAGGGAGAAATTTTTAAAATAGAAAATAATATTATTTATTACGGAGATGCAGAAGCAGAAGAAGAAAATGATTATTTATCACAAGAAATACCAGAAAATAGTAAGATTATTGATTATGAAAATGAAGAAATAATAAGCGTTAATGATATAGAAGTTGGAGATTATATAACTTTATATGTTCCAACTCCAGAATCTATAAACGCTCAAGCGATTATTATAGTTGCAAAAAAAGATTATATTATAAACCAAATAGAAAATCAATTGTTACACAAAAAAGAATTTAATGGAAGTCTAGACTATTATAATGAATCAGAAAATTATATTACAGTAGAGATAGCTTTGGAAAACAAAACGATTGAAAAAATGCAAGTTCAGCCGATGTATTATTTAGATTTGCGTGTTGGGGATAATACAGAAACTTATTTGGGGTGGAAAGAGGATAATCCAAATTCAAATTATGGTTATCATGTGCATGAATTATGTACTGTAGAATTAGAATCTGAAATCACTGATTTATCAAATAAGTATATGGTTAAATCTATCGAGTTTATCGCAGACTAACAAAATTACAATAAGTAGAGTAGGTAATAAAGTTGAAATTATCTACTCTTTAATATATAATGCTAATAAAAGATAGTAATTTGAAAGTGAGGATTTAATAATGAATAAGGGAAAAACAGGAATATTGATGATAATATCTGGAAATATAT
>CALXFJ010000046.1 GCA_944387565.1 uncultured Clostridia bacterium
GTGCTATTTTTTATAAATTTTTAATGTTATTTTGTTTTATTATTGTTTTTCCATAAAACTTTTCACACTATCTTTTTTATATATCAATATAAAGTTAATTACCATTGATTTATATTTCATTTTACTTACATTTTTGTAATATATTATTCTAATATCCACTTAATACCTTTTGCCAACCTAAGTGAAGCATCTTTAAAATGATTACCTTCATTTTCTTCATATATTGTTTTTATTTTTTGACTCTTATATATTTTTTCTATTTTCTTCCATTTTGCTTATTTATTTTTTCATTTGTCATATCAAAAACCTCATGTATAATATATTTTTAACTTTTGAGTTACATAATTCATTATACATGAGGTTTGCTATATTTTGAATCTTATTTCTACTTTTATTCATTTATACTATTGCGAAGAACGAGCAATTTAGTACATAAGTAATTTTTATATTTTAGAAATATTTTTAGATTAAAGTTACAATACTTGTTTATCCTAATATTAAGAAAATATATAAGTTTATCATATTTTCAATAATTATCCATTATCAATATTACTGCCATTGAAGTATTGGATATCCATCATTTATATTATTTGTATCTTCTTTAAATGCATTTCCTAAATTACTAACATTAAATTCATCATCTTTTGAATAGCAATTTTCTACAGTACCTGTATGTATAACCCCAGAAAAAATTCCCACACTATAATTTCCAGTAATATTTGCTATGCTATAACAATTCTTTATATTTCCGGTTAATCTTCCCGTAATTCCTCCAACATCTCCAACTCCAGAAATATTAGCTATATTATAACAATTTTCTATATTTCCATTAATTTCTCCTACTATTCCTCCTACACTTGCACCTTGAGAATTAATCTCCTCGATATTAAATGAATTTAATATATTTCCTTTAAAGAAGCCTACTATTCCAGCACAATAAGTTCCACTTTCTTTTATTACATTTCCATAATTTCCACAATTTATTATTGTATTAGAAACATTTTCAAACTGTTTCCAATCATCTCCGTTGCTATTTCCTACTATTCCTCCTGCTACTGAATCTTGAGAATTAATAGTTCCGTAATTTTTACAATTGAATATTATATGTTGTCCTGCTATAACTTTTACTATACCAGCACAATTTGTATTAGCATAATTTATGCAATTACTTATATTTCCTTCAAATCCATATAAAAATCCTACTACTCCTGCTCCGCTACTTCCTGATATTTCGCTATTTTCTCCTATTGTTATATTCCTTATTGTTCCATCTATTACAAAGGCAAATAAAGAATTAAATCTATTATCTGTTGAACTCATATTTAAATTTTTTATTATATGATTTCCACCATCAAATATTCCTTTAAAAGGTTTACTATCTCCAGTCTCTGGATTTTTAGCATCTGTATCTTTATCCATAAAACCAATTGGTTCCCATTCTTCACTTAATGTTATATCACTTGTGAGCAATACCACTTTTCCTTCATAACTATTTCCACTATTTACATCATCTCTAAATGCTTCTAGTTCTTCTTTTGTTCCTATTTCAATAATATTATCATTACTTATAACTGTTTTATCATCATTAACATAGTATTTTCTATCATTTACTGTTACTATAAAACTTCCATCTCCATTTGGTGTTACATTTACTTCTTCACTTCCAAATTGATTTTGTAATTCTTGTTTAAAGCTATCTGTATCTAAAATCTCTGTATATCCATTATTATCCATTGATGTTGCCATTACTGCTAGTTGTATTTTCTCTGCCTCTGATGCTTGCTCTGTTTTATCTTTAGCATTTTGTGCTTGTGTAAGTATACCATTATCTCCTGTTAGCATCGCAATTGATACCCCTGCTAAAATTAATAGAACAATTATTGTAATTACTAATGCTATAAGTGTAATTCCTCGTTCCTTTCTTTTTAATATTTTTTTGTTTTCTTTCATTTTAAATTCCTCCTTTTACTTTTTTTTATTTTATATTTTTAAAATTAATAACAAAATGCAAAAAAAGACAGCAATAAAAATCTGTTTTAAAACAGACTTTTACTACTATCTTCTTCTAATCTATGTTTAATAAAACTATACTTTATTTCACTAAAGTGTAGCTCTCTCTCTCTCTCTCTCTCTTACAGTACCAAGGGTTGTAGCTTTCATCATTAATTACTCCTTTTCTTTTGTTTTTTCTTATATTATTTTGTACGTAAATTAACCATTTGTAAATAGTTTTTATAAATTTAATTTTTTCAAAAAATATATAAAAAAAGAGACTTAGACTTTTTAATCTAAATCCCTTTATTATTAAAACTCTATTTTCTTACTTATCCAATCTTTTAAATCTTCTATTTTAACTCTTACTTGTTCCATAGTATCTCTATCACGAATTGTAACTGATTCATCATCTAAAGTATCAAAATCTATAGTAACACAGAAAGGAGTTCCTATTTCATCTTCTCTTCTATAACGTTTTCCTATGCTTCCTGCTTCATCATAATCACACATAAATTCTTTAGATAATTCTTCATATACTTCATTTGCTTTTTCAGATAATTTTTTAGAAAGTGGAAGTACTGCTACTTTATAAGGTGCTAAAGCTGGATGTAAATGTAAAACTGTTCTTACATCTCCTTCTGCAATTTCTTCTTCCTCATAACCATTACATAAGAATGCAAGTAAAACCCTATCTGCACCTAAAGAAGGTTCAATGACATATGGTACATATTTTTCATTTGTCTCTGGGTCTTGATATGATAAATCTTGTTTTGAATGCTCCATATGACGTGATAAATCATAATCAGTTCTATCAGCAATTCCCCATAATTCTCCCCATCCAAATGGAAAACTAAATTCAATATCTGTTGTAGCTTTACTATAAAATACTAACTCTTCTTTACCATGGTCTCTCAATCTTATATTTTCTTTTTTCATTCCTAAACTTAATAACCAATTTTCAGAATAATCTTTCCAATATTTAAACCATTCTAAATCTGTTCCTGGCTTACAGAAAAATTCCATTTCCATTTGTTCAAATTCTCTTGTTCTAAATATATAATTTCCTGGTGTTATTTCATTTCTAAAAGCTTTACCGATTTGAGCAATTCCCATAGGTATTTTCTTTCTAGAACTACGAAGTACACTCTTAAAGTCAACAAATATACCTTGTGCTGTTTCTGGTCTTAAATATATTTCTGAAGACTTATCTTCAGTTACTCCTTGAGAAGTTTTAAACATTAAATTAAATTGTCTTATATCTGTAAAATTACATTTTCCACAATCTGGGCATGGTATTTTATTTTGATTAATAAAATTTATTAACTCTTCATTAGACATTCCATCTGCAATCATATCTTTTCCTTGTTCATGAGCCCATTCTTCTATTAATTTATCTGCTCTATGTCTTGTTTTACATTCTTTACAGTCTATTAATGGGTCTGAGAAACCACCAACATGACCAGATGCAACCCAAGTTTCTGGATTCATTAGAATTGCAGCATCTAAACCTACAACATTTTTTTGTTCTTGTATAAATTTTTTTCTCCAAGCTGCTTTAATATTATTTTTTAGTTCAACTCCTAAAGGGCCATAATCCCAAGTGTTGGCCAATCCTCCATAAATTTCTGAACCTGGATAAATAAATCCCCTGTTTTTACAAAGTGCAACTAAAGTGTCCATTGATTTTAACATAACAATTCCTCCTTTAACTTCAGGCTAGGCATTTTAAAATCAAAAAAACTTTCATACCTAGCAATATTGCTAGGGACGAAAGTTACTCCGCGTTTCCACCCTATTTCCTAAATTAGACTTTTCTAATTTAAGCACCTTAATTTAAAAGTTACTCCAAAGCTCCCCATGCTTATTTATTACAAGTATTCCACCAAACTACCTGCTCTCTATAAATAAATTTTTAAGCATTTTTTCTTTTTCACTGTAACTATTACTTATTTAATTTCATATATTTTATTATGATATTTATAAAAAGTCAATAAATTTGTAAAAAAATATTGATAAAATTATTTTTTTGTGTTAATATAATAACTGTGTTTTAAATATAGGGGTATAGTGTCAATGGTAGCACATCGGTCTCCAAAACCGCTCGTGAGGGTTCGAATCCTTCTGCCCCTGCCAAAATAAAACCTTGATACTTTACCTAAAGTTTCAAGGTTTTTATTATATCTGGAGGTGAGTTTTATATTTAAAATATTTAGATTAATATTAGTTTTCATTATTTTTTTAGTCTTATTTATTTCAATCTTTTTTATTCCAAATATAGAAGGAAGTTATATTCCTACAAATTCATCAGAAATAATCAGTTTTAATCCTGATGGCTTTGTTTGGCCACTTCCTGGTTATACAAGAATTAGTTCATATTTTGGGAAACGTAATTCTCCTACATCTGGTGCTTCTTCTTCTCATTCTGGCATTGATATTCCAGCTCCTCAAGGTACTAAATTTATTGCAGTAGCAGATGGTGAAATAACATTTAGACAATTCTTAGGAGCAGGTGGATACACTATTACTCTTTCATTTTCTAATTTTAGAATTACTTATTGTCATTGTGACCCTAATTTTATAGTAAAAGTTGGAGACCAAGTAAAACAAGGACAAGTGATTGGACATGTTGGTCCTAAATACGTATATGGTGTTCCTGGTAATCAATATTCTGATTCTACAGGTAAACCTACGAATGGAGCTACTACCGGTTGTCATTTACATTTAGGAATTCGTATAGATGGAAAATACCAAAATCCATTAGATTTCTTTTAATGTCGCATGAGAAACGTCCCATGCGACATTTAAAAAACTTCCATTTTAAATTCTTTTCCATTAAAAGCATATACCATTTTTGTTATATTAGTAAATCCTCTTTCTTTTAAGTTTTCTTCATATCTCTTTTCTTCTATTTGTTTTTTAGCATTTTCTACAGTATCTTCTATTGTTTTTTCTTCCATATTTTCCATTACTTTAAATTCCATTATAAAACTATTACCATTTTTATCTTTTGGTTCTAGCATTATGTCATATCTTCCAAATCCTGATTCTCTATTTGAATTTACATAGTAAGTATCTTTTAATCCTACTAACATTCCTAATACAAATGCATGGTAGAAGTTTTCAGCTGTGTTTTTCCCTACATCCATATAGCTAAACATTTCTTCTACTAATACTCTAAATTTCTTTTCAAATTCTTTTAAATTCAAACTCACCAAATCTTGTAAGATACTTCTTAAATCATTTCCTAATACTTTATTACTAAACCATTCTCTTATTATACCTCTAATTAAATCTTTTATCTCATTATTTGGAAGTTTTACTTTATATCTTCTTTCTTCTAAACTTACCGTTTCTTCTACTTTTAAATATCCTGTTTGTAACATTAATCCCCATATATTTTCTTCTTTATTCTCTATTCCTACTATTATTGTTTCTAAGTCTATTGTAGCTTCTATAGCTTCATCTTTTAATAATCTTTCCATTTGTTCTTTTAATGTTGCTGATTTTTCTAATATCCTTTTTATTAAATCATTTGAGCTTGTATTTACCCAATATGGTTTTAATTCTTTATCTGTTAAATAATTCAATATACTCCATGGATTATATATTCCTTCTACATTTCCTATTTTATATCCATCATACCATTTTTTTATCTCTTTTTCTTCATCTTGTATATTAAAGTCTTTTATTATCTTTTTCATCTCATCTTCTGTTATTCCAAAGTCATCCGCAAATTCATTGTCCATTATTGTATATACTTTAAAGTTATTCATTCCACTAAATAAACTTTCTTTTGCTATTCTACTTACTCCTGTTAGAATAGCTTTTTCTAAATATGGATTATCTTTAAATGTTGTTCCATAAAATGTTTTTAAAAATTTTATTGCATCTTCATAATACCCTTCCACATATGCTGCCTGTATTGGTACATCATATTCATCTATTAATAATATTACAGGTCTTTCATAATATCTATTTAAATATTCACTTAAATCTTTAACTGCGTTTTTTAATAATACTTCATCTTCTCTTGCATATAATATATCTTGTATTTTTTGCTTCTCAAAATCATATATTTTATTACTATCTAATAAATACATATGTTCTTTATACATATTTATCATTGCTGTTTTTAAGTCCAATATCATTTTATCATGACTTACATCATTTACATCTTTTAATGTTAAATATATTACTGGATAATAACCTAATTTAGATGTATAATATTCATCTTGCTCCATTATTTTTAGTCCATTAAATAATTCTTTATTATTTTTTTCTTTTATATCAAAATAATACCTCAACATACTCATATTTAATGTTTTTCCAAATCTTCGTGGTCTTGTTATTAAAACAACTCCTGATTGATTATCTATTATATCTTTTATATACATTGATTTATCTATAAAATAATTATTTCTTAATCTTAACATTTTAAAATCGCTAATACCTATTCCAATTCCTTGCATTCTCTCACCTCTTCAAAGCCTTTTACTAATACATCCTTATTTTATACTAATATTAGTTAAAAATCAAATAATATTTTAAAAAATGACGCATGAGAAAGCATCTCCTATGCGTCATTATTTTACATATCATCATCTTCATCATTATAATCTCTAGAATTATTTGGTAAATCATCTTCGCCTTCATTCCAATCTAATTCTATCATATTTTTACACTCTGGACATTGAACTTCTGTTTTTGTTTCATCAACATCTATTATAAATTCATAATTACAGTAAGGGCAAGTAATTTCAAAATCATATCCATCTTCTGAATAAATATCATTTTCTATATTGTCTATTATTTTTTGCATTTTAGCCATTTTGGCCTCTATTTGATTTTGCTTTTCTTCAAGTTTGTTCATTTCTTCTTCTTTATAGTCAAGAATATAATCCATCTTTTCTAGTACAACATCTAAAAAGTCTGCAAATCTTTTCTTTATATATTCTAAGTCCTCTTTATTTTTTATATTCTTTTCTATATCATCTAAAAAACTTTTATACTCGTTTTTTATACTTACCATTTACTTCTAATCACCTTCCTAAACTCTTTCTATGTATTCACCTGTTCTTGTGTCAATCTTTAGAACATCACCAATGTTTACAAATAAAGGTACTTGTATTTCTAATCCAGTTTCTAGTTTTGCTGGTTTTCCTGATGTTGTAGTTGTATTTCCACTAAATCCTGGCTCTGTATAAGTTACTTCTAATTCTACAAATGTTGGTGGTTCTACTGCGAATACCTTTCCTTTATATGAAAGCATTGTAACTTCCATATTTTCTTTTAAATATTTTAAACAATCACCTAATTGTTCTTCATTTAATGGCATTTGGTCATATGTTTCATTATCCATGAAATAATATAATCCTCCATCATTGTATAAATATTGCATTACTTTTTTCTCAATTTCTGCTCCAGGGAATTTATCTGAAGGGTTAAATGTTTTTTCTAATGTTGCTCCTGTAATAACATTTTTTATTTTTGTTCTTACAAAAGCTGACCCCTTTCCTGGTTTTACGTGTTGGAATTCTACTACTCTATAAACATTTCCATCCATTTCAAAAGTTGTTCCATTTCTAAAATCTCCTGCTGAATATACTGCTGCCATAATTATTTCTCCTTTCTAATCTTTAATAACTTTATTTATTTTACTACAAATTTTGGTAAAAAGCAATATCTAGAGATTTTATTATATTATAATATAATTTTTCTCAGATTTTGTTAAACTTATACAACCAAATTTTGTAATTTGTACTGTGTCTTCTATTCTAACTCCGAACTTTCCTGCTATATATATTCCTGGTTCATCTGTTACGACCATATTTTCTCTTAATTGCGCATCACTTCTGTAACTAACATATGGAGCTTCATGTATCTCCATTCCTACACCATGACCTAAACTATGTATTAAATCATATCCATTTAGTCTAAAATCATTTTCAACCATTTTAGTAAGTAATCTTGTACTTTCTCCATCTTTCATTTGTTCTAATGTTTGAACTTGATTTTTTAATACTAAATCATAAACTGGTTTTACATAATCTGGTACTGAGCCCACAAATATTGTTCTTGTCATATCTGAACAATATCCATTTACTTTGCATCCCATATCTATTGTTATTATATCTTGTTCTTCTATTTTTCTATCAGTTGGTACTGCATGTGGTTTTGAAGTATTTTCTCCAGATGCTACAATTGTTTCAAAAGATAATCCTTCTGCTCTTTGTTTATAATATTCTTCTATTTCATCTGCTATTTGTTTTTCTGTCATTCCTGGTTTTATATATGTTAATAAATACTTAAAACAATCATCTGTAGTTTCACAAGCTTTTTGGATATTTGATATTTCTTCTTTATCTTTTATCATTCTTTGACGTTCAATTATATTTTCTGTTTCTACTAAATTATTAATTTTATATTTTCTTATTAATTCTTTATATCCTGCATATGTTACATAATTTTCTTCAAAGCCAACATTCTCACAAAACATAAAGAAATTTTCATAATCATCTTTTGAAACATCTGCAATATCATAAACTATAATTTCATCATATAGAGTAAGAATGCTATGAACATGTTCTATATATCTTCCATCTGTTATAAATATATTATCCTTTCTTGTTAACAAAAATACTCCTTCTGCATCTATATTTGTTAAATATTTTATATTTACAGGATTAGAAATTATTAATCCTTGTAAATCTAAACTAGACATTGTGTTTCTTAACCACTGTAATTTAGAATTCATTTATTTTCACCTCTAAATTTTTATGTTTTCTAACTATTATACATTCCAAGTGTAAATATTTCCATTAAAATTGTTTTTATTTGTTCAAATGGTACATACATACTAATGAAAGTTGCAAGTACTATAAATGGTCCAAATGGTATATATTCATTTGATTTCTTTTTTCTGCTTATTAACAATATAATACTTAGTATTGCTCCTACCAAGAATGATACTAATGTTATTGCTATAATATTTGAAAATCCAAAATATAATCCAAGTGCTGCCATTAGTTTAACATCGCCAAATCCCATGGCTTCCTTGCCATAAAACATACCACCTACTAGTGTTATAAGTAAGAAAATTCCTCCACCTACTAACATTCCTAAAAGCATATTAAATGTTATTGCTACATCTGATAAACCATAAAGAAAAGCAAATACAAGTCCTACTTCAAATATTGTTAAATTAAGTCTGTTAGGTATTATTTGTTGTCTATAATCTATTACAAATACCGATAACAACATTGGTGTTAAAATTATGTATTTTATTAAATCTAAATTTGCTATAATAGTTTCTTTTATTCCCAAATTATATATTAATGTTACATAAATAGCTGATGTTATAAGCATTAAAATATAATTAGGTTTAAAATTTATTTTATATTCTGAAAATATTTCTTTAGAAAATACTTTTTTATATTCTGGGAGTCTCATATTCATCCAATTTACGAATTCTCCAATAAATAACCCCAAAATTGCTGCTACTACATAATATGCTATATGTACATCATTTATATACATTATTTTTCTCCTCTGTTCTTTCTTATTTTTTCTTTAATTCTTTTTTCAATAGGTCTCTTCCATGCAGTATACCAAAAGTCTTTGTCTTCAATTGCATCTATTAATATTGTAAACATTTTACATCTATTTCCACCTATTACATCTGTAAATATTTGGTCTCCTACTACTGCTATATTCTCTGATTTTTCTCCTAAATCTTTTTTAGCTTTTAAAAGCCCAAATTTTAGTGGTTTTTTTGCAAAATACACATATGGAATTCCTAATAAATTAGCTATTCTTTTTACTTTTTCTTTTTTATTAGTATTTGATACTATATATAATTTCATACCTTGACCTATTAAATTTTTTGCCCATTCTTCTATTGGTTTTGGCATTTCTTTTTTATAATTTATTAGAGTATTATCCATATCTAAAATTAGTGCTTTTATTTTATTTTTTTGTAAAAACTCTATATTTATATCTTCTATTTTACTAAAATATTCATTTGGATAAATAAACATTTTCTCCCCCATATACAATATTTCTTTTATATTATCAATTTGATATTCTTTTGTCAAGTTAGATTTAAGTATTTCCAGGGAAATTTAATCATATTCCAGTTATGATACATAAAGAAATTTTTACAAGTATTTATTGCTGAATTATATAATTTGTAATCATACTCAATTAAAAATAGAAAAATGATGAGAAAAATCTAGAGATTTATATAAAAAGCACATAATATCTTGAACTATCCATCGTCTAAATCCAATTTACTTATATTTCAACTTAATAAATCAAAAAAGACGTTATACTAACGTCAATTTTGATATTACAATTTTAAATTTTATAATCTCTCAATTTCTTCTTTTGTTAATCCTGTAAATTCTATTATTTCTTCTATCGGTTTATTTTTATTTAACATTTTCTTTGCTATTTCTATTTGATTTTGTTTTTTTCCACGAGCTTCTCCTTCAATTATTCCTTTATCCATAAACTTTTGGTTACTTATTTTTTGGTTAAATTCAGCTTTTAGTATGGCTTCATATCTTTCTCTTTCTTTTGGGTCTTTACTTATTCTTTCTAGTACTTTATCTGCTTTCTTTACATTTTTATTTTCTTTTACTGCCATTTCTACCTTCTCCTTTCTTCCTACTATTAACCATAACCATTGTTCTAGTCTTTTCTCTACTCCTGGATTCTTTTTTATAAATTTTGGTAGTTCTATTACATGAAATTCTATATATTTATTTCCTATTTGTTCTTCTTCTTTATATCCCATATCTACATATTCATCTTTATTTATTTTTTCAAATCTCATTTTCGCTATATTATGATATGTATTTGTTTCATATTTATTAAAATTGGTTATAAATATTACTACTGATTTCTTTAATTTTTTGTATTCGTCTCCTACTTCTAGTTGTTCTGATAGTAATTTCCCCATATATGTTGCTTCTCGTTCTTCTATATTCTCTTCATCTTCTAATTGCATTTCTAAATCTATTATATTTTCTTTGGTTTCTACTTTTATATCTAATACTCCTAATTTCTCTTCTCTACTATTTTTCATCATTTCTGGGTTCTTTACTTCTAGTTTTTCTATTTTTACATTTAATATACTTTCTAAAAAATCAGCTAGTACATCTTCATTTCCTTTATATGCAAATACTCTTTTAAATACATAGTCTATTACTAATGGTAATTTTTCTGTTTTCGTCATATATTACTTCCTTTCTATTTTACCACAAAAGGCATAATTAATACAACCCTTCTGGGTAAATTTTTATTTTTTAGTTTTTTGAATTTTTTTAGATTTTTAGAATTAAATCTTTTGATAAAACGATATTTTAAAATATCAAATTTGAATTAAATTTTATAACCTAGGTTAGTTTTTATCAGATTTTTAACAAATTAACAAACTAATAATTTTTATAATAAACTAAAGCAAAACTATTCTTGCTTTAGTTTACTAATTTCTTCTTCCGTTAATCCTGTAATTTCTTTTATATCTTCTATATTCATATTTCTTTGTAATAATTTCTTTGCTATTTCTATTTGTTTTTGTTTTTCTCCTTCTTTTTTTCCTTCTTCTCTTCCTATAATTTTTCCACGAGCTTCTCCTTCAATTATTCCTTTATCCATAAACTTTTGGTTACTTATTTTTTGGTTAAATTCAGCTTTTAGTATGGCTTCATATCTTTCTCTTTCTTTTGGGTCTTTACTTATTCTTTCTAGTACTTTATCTGCTTTCTTTACATTTTTATTTTCTTTTACTGCCATTTCTACCTTCTCCTTTCTTCCTACTATTAACCATAACCATTGTTCTAGTCTTTTCTCTACTCCTGGATTCTTTTTTATAAATTTTGGTAGTTCTATTACATGAAATTCTATATATTTATTTCCTATTTGCTCTTCTTCCTTATATCCCATATCTACATATTCATCTTTATTTATTTTTTCGAATCTCATTTTTGCTATATTATGATATGTATTTGTTTCATATTTATTAAAATTGGTTATAAATATTACTACTGATTTCTTTAATTTTTT
>CALXFJ010000047.1 GCA_944387565.1 uncultured Clostridia bacterium
AAGGAGATGGTAGAAATGGCAATAACAAAAAATAAGACAATAAAAGAAGCAAAAGAAGAGGTAGACAAATTAACAGCGGACCCAAGTTTAAGAGGAATACTAAAATTAAGAGATAAATGGGAAAGAGATTATTATAATGATATAGGATGTGCAAAAGATGAAGGAAGAGAGGAAGGAAGAGTAGAAGGAAGAGAAGAAGAAAAACAAGAAACAGCAATAGCAATGTTTAAATTAGAAATGGATATGAATAATATAATGAAAGTAACTAAACTTTCTAGAGAAGAATTAGAAGAAATAAAGAAAAAGTATAATTTATAGTTAAAGAATATCCTTGTAATTATTACAGGGGTATTTTTCGTATAATCATTTTTCTAAAAAATTATTGTGAATAATTGGATAAAATGATATAATACAATTTGTAAATGAATAATAAACATGAAATAGGAGCAAAAAAATGTTATTAGATGATATTAAAGAAAAGTTACCTTTTATGAAGAAAATTAAGGTATATGCTTTTGTTGGACCATCAGGTACAGGAAAAAGCTATAGAGCACAAATGGTAGCTGGAGAAAAAAATATTAATTTTATTATTGATGATGGTTTACTTATTAAAGATAATGAAGTTATTGCAGGAGAGTCAGCAAAGAAAGCAGCAACTAAAGTTGCAACTGTAAGACATGCTTTATTTTATGAAGAGAAGGAAAGAGAGCCAATAATAAAAGCTTTAAAAAAATATAAACCACAAAGTATTTTAATACTTGGAACATCTGATGGAATGGTACAAAAGATTGCTAAAAATCTTGGTTTACCTGAAGTATCTGACACAACATATATTACAGATGTAGCAACTGAACAAGAAATGAAAACAGCAAGAAGAATAAGAGTAACAGAAGGAAAGCATGTTATACCAGTTCCTACATTTGAAATAAAAAAAGATTTTTCTGGGTATTTATTAGACCCACTTCAGATATTTAAATCAAAAGGAAAGGGACAAAAACCATATATATCAGAAAAGTCTATAATAAGACCTACATTTAGTTATCTTGGTAAATTTACTATTTCTGATTTAGTTTTTAGACAAATATTAGAGTATTTAGCAACACAAATGCCAGCTATACACAAGATTTTAAGAACTAGAGTAGAAAATTATGGTGAAGGTGCTAAGATTTATATGGAAGTAAGTATTGTTTATGGCTATAATGTAATAGAAGGTTTAAATGAGTTTAAAGAAAAAGCTAAAAAGGAAATAGAAAAATTAACAGCTATGAATGTTGTTGAATTAGAAATAGTTGCTAAAAATATTTATGTACCACAAGAAGGGGAGGAAAATTAAATGTCTTTTATTGTTGCAATAGATGGTCCTGCTGGAAGTGGAAAAGGGACTGTAACAGAGATTGTAAGTAAAAAATTAAATCTAACAAATATAGGGTCAGGGGCAGCATATAGATGTGTCGCTTTAGCTACTATTGAAAATAATATAAATATATCTGATACTAATAAAATAATAGATTTATTAGACAAAATAAATATAGAATATAAGAAAGAAAATGATAAAGATTTAATATATTTAAATGGAATAGATGTAACTAAAAGAATTAGAGAATCTGATGTTGCAAAAATAGTTTCACAGGTTTCTTCTATAAAAGAGGTTAGATTTAAATTAAATGATATATTTAGAGCTCAAGCAAAGTCACAAGATGTAATTATGGAAGGTAGAGATATAGGAACTTATGTGTTTCCTAATGCTGATGTTAAGATATATTTAGATGCAAGTATTGAAGAAAGAGCAAATAGAAGATTAAAACAGAATGAAGAATTAGGAATTACTAATATGAGTTATGAAGAGATTTATAATAATATAAAATTACGTGATAAGAATGATAAAGAAAAAGAAATAGGAGCTTTAAAGCAAGCAGAAGATGCAATTTATATTGATTCTAGTAATATGACAATAGAAGAAGTTGCAAATAGAATTATACAAATAATTAATAAGAAAAGAGCGTAAGGAATAAGGAGAGAAGGATATGAAAAAACTAAAAAGTGGAGTTAAAGAAGTTGTTAAATTTATAGTAAGAGGTGCTTTATATATTTGGTTTAAATTATTTTATCATTTAGAGATAAATGGTTTAGAAAATGTTCCTAAAGAAGGCCCTGTTATATTTTGTGGAAATCATAGAAGTTATATAGACCCACCTTTAATTGTTGCAACTGCTAAAAGAGATATTAAGTTTTTAGCTAAAGAAGAGTTATATAAAAATAAGTTTTTAGCTTTTCTTGGTTGGGCTTTTGAGGCAATTCCTGTTAAAAGGGATGAAAAAGATATTGCAGCAATTAAGAATTCTTTAAAAGATTTAAAAGAGGGTAAGTGTATTGCTCTTTTCCCAGAAGGTACTAGAAATGGTTTAGCTAAAGGTGAAAAGGTAAAAGATGGTGTAGCATTTTTTGCATTAAGAAGTGGTGCTAAAGTAGTTCCTTGTGGTATTAAAGGTGGAACTAAAGAATTAAAGAAACTTACTATTAATTATGGAAAGGCTTTAGATTATAGTAAATATAAAGGTTCTAAGGATAAGGAAGTTTTAGATAGTATTACTAAAGAAATTATGGATAATATTATAGAACTAGCTAAGTAATAGGAATAAGTTATGAAAATATGATAGATATCAGCTTTTTAGATTTTTGATTTCAAAAAGATTTAAGAGAACAATTAAAAAAAGATACAAAATTAAGAAAAACTATTTACAAATACTTAATTTATGTATAAAATAAGAAAAGAAAAAACAAAAGAAAAAACAAAAGAAAAGGAGAGAATTTCAAATGAAAGCTATAACCATTGGTACTGTAAGAGAGAGAGAGAGAGAGAGAGAGAGCTACACTTTAGTGAAATAAAGTATAGTTTTATTAAACATAGATTAAAAGAAGATAGTAGTAAAAGTCTGTTTTAAAACAGATTTTTATTGCTGTCTTTTTTGTGTTTTGTTATTAAATTTTAAAAATATAAAATAAAAAATCAAAGGAGGAATTTTAAATGAAAGAAAACAAAAAAGGATTAAAAAGAAATGAAGAAGGAATTACACTTATAGCATTAGTAATTACAATCATAGTTTTGCTAATCCTTGCAGGAGTAAGTATTGCGATGCTAACAGGAGAAAATGGAATACTTTCGCAAGCACAAAGAGCAAAAACAGAAACAGAAAATGCAGCCGCAAATGAGGCAGCAAGACTTGATGAATATAATCAGATTATGGATAATTGGATAAATGGGGGAACAACAACAGGAGGAGGAAATGGACCTTCAAAAGATGAGGAAGGATTTTTTGAAGAAAACAGTACAATAAATGGAGGAGAAGGTTCAGCTAATAATCCAACAATACCAGAAGGATTTAGACCAATAGATGAAAACGGAGCAGAATGGGGAGATGGAACAAATCCACCAACAGAAGAAGATGTAAGTGAAGGACTAGTAATAGAAGATAGAAGTGGAAACCAGTTTGTATGGGTGCCAGTAACAGGAAATTATGAAAGAAATACAAGTTATGTAACTACAAATATTTCAACAACAGCATATACAGATATAGGATATTTACCAGATGGAATGGAAACAGGAGATAGCACAAATAATGAAAATGCTGAAAGAAGTGCAGTAACAAGTAAAGGTGGATTTTATATATCAAGATATGAAGCAGGAAAAGAAACAAGTGGAGATACAAATAAATTAGTAAGTAAATCAGGAGCAACAGTATGGGAGGGTATTTCACAAGCAAATTGTAAAACAGAAGCCAAGAAATTTATAAATAATGATAATGTAAAAAGTGCATTATGTTCAGGAATACAATGGGATATGACAATGGCATTTGTAAATGGAAAACAAGATGGAGCGAATAATACATTTGATGTAACAGTAAATGGAAATAGAGGAGGTTCATTAGTGGCAGCATCAGGACAACATGTAGCTGATAGAGTATGTAATATTTTTGATTTAGAAGAAAATTATTATGAATATGTAGCAGAGATGAGCTCTTCTTACACGAGCGGTCCGTTCGTCGGTAGGGGAGGCGTTTCCTTTAGTGCCACTACCCGTCCAGCCTCTGGCCGTTACAACCTCTATAGCTATGGTAGCATATACTGTTCCTTCCGTTTCGTACTTTATGTAATGTAGTACTGAAAGCTAAAGCCGTGTTTGAGGCAAGTAGAATAGTAATTTTAAATAACTAAATATAAAGGGAGGTAGGAGAATTCGTTTAAGGCGGCGAAGACGCCGAGCTTGTCAAGATTAGTGTGTAGGAGTTATTTAAATTAGTGTGTAAATTAATAAAATAGAAAGGTAGGTAGGAAGAATTGGTTTAAGGTGGCGTAAGACACCAATAAGCAAATTCTCCTACCGGACTAGTCTTACCAGACTAGTCTATTTTTTTGTAAAAATAGACTAGAAATAATAAAATGATGAAAGGTAAGATTTTTATTTTAGAAAGAGTAGAAAAATTAAAATTAGAAAATGAAGAAAAGATATTATTAGTAAGAAGTGGAGCATTTGTAATAGCGGTAGGAAATGATGCGATATTTTTAAGTGAATTATTTGGATTTAAGAAAAAATGTTTAAAACCAGGACTATGTAAAATAGGAATACCAGTAACATATGCATTTAAATATTTAGAATTAATAGAAGATAAAGAATTATTATTTGATTATGATAAAAACACAAAAGAATTAATAGAAAAATATAAGTGTGATGGAAGTAAAGAAGTTGGAAAAATAAATTTTGATTGTAAAAAATGTGAAAGATATAAAGAAGAAAAAATTTATAAATATATTTGTAATGTTAAGAAAAAAAATAAAAAGTTAAGGTTTACGAAAAATGTAAGGCAAAACTGGTTGACAAAAAGCTAAAAAAGATATATAATAATTGGGATTTAAGGAGATCTTAAGTCCCTTTTTTTCGGACTTAGGAAAAAATATAATAAAAAGAGGGGTAGAAAATGAACAACAACAAAAACATAAGAAATATCGCAATAATAGCACACGTAGACCACGGAAAAACAACATTAGTAGACGCAATGTTAAAACAAAGTCATGTATTTAGAGACAACGAAAAAGTACAAGAAAGAATAATGGACTCAAATGACCTAGAAAAAGAAAGAGGAATAACAATACTATCTAAAAACACATCAGTAATGTATAATGGTGTAAAAATAAACATAGTAGACACACCAGGGCATGCAGACTTTGGAGGAGAAGTAGAAAGAGTACTAAAAACAGTAGATGGAGTACTTTTATTAGTCGATGCCTTTGAAGGAGCAATGCCACAAACAAGAGAAGTATTAAAAAAATCATTAGCATTAGGATTAAAACCAATAGTAGTAATAAACAAAATAGATAGACCAGGAGCAAATCCACAAAAAGTAGTAGACCAAGTAATAGAACTATTTATAGAATTAGATGCATCAGATGAACAATTAGAATTCCCAGTAGTATATGCATCAGCAAAAAACGGAATTGCTAAAATGAATTTAGAAGATGAAAGTGATAACTTACATTGTTTATTTGAAACAATAGTAAATACAATAGAGCCACCAGCATGTGACCAAGATGGACCAGCACAAATGTTAGTATCAAACATAGATTATGATGACTATGTAGGAAGAATTGCAGTAGGAAGAGTAGAACGTGGTTCAATGAAAGTTGGTATGCAAGTTGCAATATGTGGAAAAGAAGACAAAATAACACAAGGGAAAATTGCAAAAGTATATACACATCAAGGTTTAGATAAAGTAGAAGTAGAAGAAGGTGGAGCAGGAGACATCATAGAAGTAGCAGGAATACCAGATATAAATATAGGAGATACAATTTGTGATGTAAACCATCCAGAAAAAATACCATTTGTAGACATAGATGAACCAACAGTATCTATGACATTTAGTGTAAACAATGGACCATTTGCAGGAAGAGAAGGACAATTTGTAACATCACGTCATATTAGAGATAGATTATTTAAAGAACTAGAAAGAAACGTATCATTAAGAGTAAAAGAAACAGACTCAGCAGATAGTTTTGAAGTATCAGGAAGGGGAGAACTTCACTTATCAGTATTAATCGAAACAATGAGAAGAGAAGGATTTGAATTATTAGTATCACGTCCAAAAGTTATCTTCAAAGAAATAAATGGACAAAAATGTGAACCAATAGAAGACCTAGTAGTAAACGTTCCAGATGATAGTGTAGGAACAGTAATAGAAAAACTAGGAAGAAGAAAAGCCGAAATGGTAAATATGGAACCAGCAGAAGATGGACATACAAAAATAGAGTTTAAAATACCTTCAAGAGGATTAATAGGATATAGAACAGAATTCTTAACAGACACAAAAGGTGAAGGAACAATGAACCATATATTTAATGGTTATGAACCTTATAAAGGAGAAATCCAAGCACGTGTTAGAGGAACAATAGTAGCATTTGAAAACGGAAAATCAGTAACATATGGATTATACAATGCACAAGATAAAGGAGAATTATTTATAGGTCCTGGTGTAGATGTATATGAGGGAATGATAGTAGGACTAAACTCAAGAGGAGAAGACTTAAGCATAAATGTATGTAAAGAAAAACACTTAACAAACACAAGAGCATCAGGTTCAGATGAAGCATTACGTTTAGTACCACCAATCCAAATGAGCTTAGAGCAAGCGATAGAATTTATACAAGATGATGAACTAGTAGAAGTAACACCAAAATCAATAAGATTAAGAAAGAAAATACTAGACACTAAAGAAAGAGAAAGAGCAGCAAGAAGAAAATAATGAGAATTTTGGGGACGGGCCTTTTTTGTCTCATTTTGTAAAAAATGTAAAAATGAGACAAAATGGCTCCGTCCCCCTTTGTCTCAAAGAGGTGAAAAAGATGAACAAAGAAGAATTAAATAAAATAAAAGAAAAAGCATTAGAAGAACATATCCCAATAATAATGGATGATACATTAGAAGTAATAGAAGAATATCTAAGTAAAGAAAAACCAAAAAACTTCTTAGAAATAGGAACAGCAGTAGGATATTCAGCAATATGTTTTACTGAATTTTTAGATAAATATGGAACAATTGACACAATAGAAAGAGATTTAGATAGAATTAAAGAAGCAAAAGAAAACATAAAAAAAGTAGGTTTAGAAGATAAAATAAACATTTATGAAGGAGATGCAGTAGAGATTTTACCTACTTTAAATAAAAAATATGATGCAATATTTATAGATGCAGCAAAGGGGAAATATCCATTTTTCTTAAAAGAATCACTTAGAATGCTAAAAGATACAGGTATAATATTTGCAGACAATATATTATATAAAGGATATGTATTAAGCGATTATAATAAACATAAACAACGTACAGCTGTAAGAAATTTAAGAGAATATATAAAAGAAACAACAGAGAATCCAGAACTTGAAACAAAGATATTAGAAGTTGGAGATGGATTAGCAATAACAAGAAAAAAATAAAGAAAGGAAGAAAAATAATGAAAAAAGTAGAATTATTAGCACCAGCAGGTTCATTTGAAAAAGCAAAAATAGCTTATCTTTATGGAGCAGATGCAGTATATTGTGGAACATCATCACTATCATTAAGAACAAGAGCAGAAATGCAAAATGAAGACTTAGAAAATACAATAAAATATGCACATAGTATAGGAAAAAAAGTGTATGTAACATTGAATATATTTGCATGGGATGAAAAATATGACGAAATAATAGAAATGGCGAAAAAACTAGAAGAATTAAAACCAGATGGAATAATAGCAGCAGATGGAGGAGTAATAGACATATTAAGAAAATATGCACCAAGTGTTAAAATAAATGTAAGTACACAAGCAAATGTAGTAAGTTTACATGCAGCAAACTTCTGGTATAAAAATGGTGCAAAAAGAATGATAATGGCAAGAGAAATGAATAAAGAACAATTAAGATACATAATGAAAAATAAACCAGAAGATATGGAAATAGAAATATTTATTCATGGAGCAATATGTTTCGCATATTCAGGAAGATGTTTCTTAAGTGACTTCTTAGCATGTAGAAGTGCAAATTTAGGAGATTGTGCACAAAGTTGTAGATGGCAATATAATTTATATGCAGAAGATAGAAATCATCCTGGAGAATTAATGCCAGTAGAAACAGATGAGCATGGAACAAGTATATTCTCATCAAAGGACTTATGCTTAATAAAGGAAATACCAGAAATAATAGATATGGGAGTAGACAGCCTAAAAATAGAAGGAAGACTAAAAACAGAATATTATTTAGCAAGTGTAATAAATGCATATAGAAATGCAATTGATGATTATGAAAAAGACCCAGAGAATTATGATTATACAAAATATCTAAAAGAAATAGAAAAAGTAAAAACAAGAGGATTAACAACATTTTATTTTAATGATAGAAATAATAAAGATATACAAGAATATAATGGAAGACAATATAATGAAAACTACGAATTTGGTGGAAAAGTAGTAGAATATAATGATGATATTTCAACAATAGAAATAAAAAATAAACTTACAGTTGGAGATACATTAGAAATAATAGTACCAGGAAAAATAGAACCAGTAGAATTTAAAATAGAAAAATTATATGATGTTGAAACAGATGAAGAAATAAATGAAGTAAGCCCAGGTGTTAAAGGACAAAAAGTTAAAATGAAACTTCCAATTGAATGTAAAAAAGATTGGATAATAAGAAGAAAAAAATAAGTTATAGAAAATAGAGAAAATTATTTTGGATTTTCTCTATTTTTTTGTTAAAGACATAAGCAAATATCCTAAAATAATACACAAAATAGAAATAACAAAAGAAGAAAAGGAAGAAATATTAGGAAGAAGCACAAAAATAGAACCTAATGAAAAGCCAATTATTGAAGAAAAAGTCTGTGCATAAAAATGTTTAAGTAGAAAATTTGTAATTTTCATAAAAATAAGGCTACCTAAAATTAGACCTATTCCCATAGGAATAAGCACAGGAAAATATAAGTTAGAAATAGAAGAAAGATAAGTACTATATACTCCCATAATCATTAAAATAATAGTACTACTAATACCAGGAACAACAATTCCTATGGACATAATAAAACCTGCTAAAATTAAGTATAAAAAGCTAAAACTTTCAAAAGATGTATTACTAGAAAAATAATTTTCTAAAACAACCAAAGCTATACCAATAAAAAAAGCAACTATAGTATATAATAAATATCTAAGTTTAAAATTAGACTTTATTTTACATTCTTTAAGCAAAGAAGGTGTGCTACCTAAAATCAAACCAATAAAAATTGATTTAATTTGAATAGGAAAATTAATAAAAAAATAATTTAAAATATTACTAAAAATAAGAACACCAATAAAAATACCTATAGAAATAGGAAATAAAAATTTAAAATTATTTTTAATATCTTTAAAAAAGTTTAAAATACTATCTAATAATTTCTCATAAATACCAAAAACAACACATAAAACCCCGGCTACTAATTCCAGGTAAAATAGCACCAGAACCAATTAAAATACCTTTAAAACAATTAAAAAGAAAGCTCAATAAAAACACCTCATTAAAATTTATTAAAAATAAAATTAAAATATACATGCACTTTATTTTTTAAAATTCATATAATTTGAATAGTTGAAAGATGGGGGTGCATTTATGTTATCAGCACTTTGTATTACAGGAATATATGGTTTTATTGAATTTTTGAAAACAGCAGTATTTGCTGTTCGGATATATTCAAAGTGGAAATTTATTTCCAGAACCTTTATCACAAGAAGAAGAAAGAAATTATTTAGAACAAATGGCAAAAGGAGATGAAGAAGCAAGAAATATTTTAATAGAAAGAAACTTAAGACTAGTTGCACATGTTGCAAAAAAATACAGTTCAACAAAAGTAGACCAAGATGATTTAATATCAATAGGAACAATAGGACTAATAAAAGGAATAAAAAGCTTTAACATAGAAAAAGGAGCAAGACTTTCTACATATGTATCAAGATGTATTGACAATGAAATATTAATGCATCTAAGAGCAACTAAAAAACTAGATGCAGAAGTGTATTTAAATGAGCCAATAGGAAAAGATAAAGATGATAACGTATTAACACTTCAAGAAATACTAGAGAACAATGAAAGAAATATAGAAGATGAAGTAGATATAAAAATGAAGATAAAATTACTTTATGAAAAAATGAAAACATTATTAAAGAAAAGAGAAAAAGAAATATTGGAATTAAGATATGGCTTAGGTGGAAACAAACCAAAAACACAAAATGAAATAGCTAAAATGATGGGAATATCACGTTCATATGTATCTAGAATAGAAACAAAAGCAATAGGAAAATTAGCTAAAGAAATAAAGAAATAAAATTAGTATACCTTAAATTAGGTGTACTAATTTTAAATTATTATAAATTTTTATATAATAAAGTAATTCTTCTATTTTTTATTTCAATAAATTTTTCATCTTTTAAATGTTTTAATTCTCTAAACATAGCAGACCTATTAACAGCAAGATAATCAGCTAAATCTTTAAAAGAAAAAGGAATATAGATACTTTTTAGACGGCTTTTTTTATGTTCCATCTCAAAATATTCTAGTAATTTATCTCTTATTTGTTTTTTTTCTAAAATTTTAATTCTTTCATTTTTCTCTTTAAATTTTATATTAATTATATCAAATAAATTTCTAAGAAAAATATTAAAATAATTATGAACTAAATTTTTAGGATTAATTAATTTGTCATAATCAATTACTAAAACAGTAGTTTCTTGTCTTGCAATTATTTGATAATTTTCACTATTTGTTAAAGAAATATTACTACCAAAAATACTATTTTTATAAAGATTTTCAGTAATAATTTCATTTCCATTATATTCAATATTTAAAATTTGAGCATAACCATCTAAAATAATTCCAATTATATTTTCGTTTTTTATAGTAGGCAAAATCTCTTGATTATCATTAAAAGTATAGATGTGAACGCCTAGTAAATCATACAATTTATTTATTTGAGATTTTGTTAAATCTTGAAAAGGAGTAGTCATAATAATCACCTAAAAAATATTTTAACAAAAAAATAAAAAAGGTGCAAGTGCAACTTGTTAATTTTAAAATTTATATATATTATTTACTCATAAAAAATGAAAAGGGAGGAACAAAAGAAATGAAAATTGTAAAAAGAGATGGACACATTGTAGATTATGACCCAGAAAAGATTAGAATAGCAATAGGAAAAGCAAATAATGAAGTAAAAGGAAAGAAAAAAGCGACTAAAGAAGAAATAGAAGAAATTATAAAATATATAGAAGAATTAAATAAAAAGAGAATTTTAGTAGAAGATATTCAAGATATAATAGAACAAAAATTAATGGAATTTGATAAATATGAATTAGCCAAAAAATATATTACATATAGATATACAAGAGAATTAGTAAGAAAAGCAAATACAACAGATAAAACAATAAAAGAATTAATCGAAGGTGAAAATGAGTATTGGAATAGTGAAAACTCAAATAAAAATGCAGAAGTAGTAACAACACAAAGAGATTATTTAGCAGGAATAACAAGTACAGATATAACTAGAAGATTTTTACTTCCAGAAGATATAGTAGAAGCACATGATAAAGGAATTATCCATTTCCATGATGCAGACTATTTTGCACAAAATGCTTTACACAATTGTGAATTAATTAACTTAGATGATATGCTACAAAACGGAACAGTAATAAATGGTGTTATGATAGAAAAACCACATAGATTTATAACAGCAGCAACAATAGCAACTCAAATAATATTAGCAGTTACATCATCAAGTTATGGTGGAGCGACAGTTTCACTTACACATTTAGCACCTTTTGTAAGAAGTAGTTATGAAAAATATTATAAAAAATATCAAGATAGACATTTAAGTAAAGAACAATGTGAAAAATTTGCAAAACAAGATACAAGAAAAGAAGTTGAAGATGGAGTACAAACATTTAATTATCAAGTAAATTCTATGACAAATACAAATGGACAAGC
>CALXFJ010000048.1 GCA_944387565.1 uncultured Clostridia bacterium
AGAAAAGAAGAACAAGATTTAGCAGAATTAGAAGCTATAATAACAGGAAAAGATGTTGTAATAACACCAGTTCATGATGATAATCCAGGAGTATTGGAAGGAGAAGGAACAGAAAATAAACCATTTGTAATTAATAGTATAGAGGATTTAGTAGCTTTTGCAGATAGTGTTACAAATGGAAATACTTACGAAGGACAATATGTAAAATTAAATCAAAGTCTAGATTTTAAATCAGATAAATCATATGTGGACCCAAATAGAGAAGATTATTATGGATACACTGGCAAGTTAAAAGAAGCTTTAACAACAGGCGAAGGATTTAAGCCGATAGGGACAACTATAAAGAAAAAAGATATAACAGATATAACTAATAGCTTTTGTGGAGTTTTTGATGGTAATGAAAAACAAATTATAAATTGTTATATGAATAAAAATATATCTAATTTAGAAACAATAAATAGATTTGCTCTTTTTGGAGCATCTACATTTGGAGATATAAAGAATTTAGGATTAACAAAAGTTGATTTTACTTTAACAGGTAACAAAGGTAGAATTGGTATAGCAGGTATAACGAATGATTCTATGGGTAAAATAACTAACTGTTATGTAACAGGAAATATAACAGGAATACAAAATGGAAGTGGAAATATTTATTGTTCAGGAATTGCTACAGGTAATGCAGGAGTACTGGAAAATAATTTCAATGCAGCAAATATAAAACTGTTAAATACATCAGGTTCATCTGAAGTAATGGAAAATTATTGTGCTGGAATAACAGGACAAAACCCAATGGAAACATCTGTAATTAGAAATTGTTATAATACTGGGGATATAACAGTAGAACTAAATACAGGAAGTGCAGAAATAGGTGGAATTTCAGGCATTTTAGATTTAGGAACAATAGAAAATTGCTATAATAATGGTAAGATTAATTTAAAAGTCGATGAAACACTTAATGGTGATGATGCACAGTTACGGTGGAATAGTAGGACTAGTTAATAGTGGTAATATTTTAAATGTTTACAATTCAGGAAATATAAGTGTTTATTCTAAGAGTCAAAGAATAATGGTAGGTGGCATCGTGGGTATAGCTAATAACGGAGAATTAATAAATTCTTATAATTTAGGAACTATAACTAATGTTAATCAGTCTTCTATATATCGTATGGGTGAAATTGAGGGAGTAATTCAAGGAGAAGCAAGTGTATCTAATTCGTTTTATTTAAATAATCAACCTATAGGAATTAATTATTCTAGTTCACTTTGTGTTACAACTCAAGTATCAAGAGATGATTTAAAAGGAGATAATGTATTAAATATATTAAATCAAAATGGAATTGTTTGGAAAAAAGATACAACAAATGTAAATAATGGTTACCCAATATTTACGTGGCAATAGTTTAAAAAGCTTCAGTTTGAAGTCTTTTGTTTTACTTTTATAATGTGTCAAGCATTGTGAGTCAAAGTATATAAATGATTGTATTAGACCTACCACAGGTATTTGTAAGTCTTACTAATGTGCTATATTCAAAAGATATGGCATTAAGTGATGACTAATGAAAGAGAAAGTATATCAGTATTAGAAACTAAAAAATAAGAGTATCTATGTAGTCATATGGGAATAACTGAAAATGAAAAGTGCATAATATTATGAAAGGTTCTTATAAACTTTGATATCCTATTTTATTTTTTATTTTCTTGAAAAAGAAAACTTAAAATGATAATATAAGATTGGAGTAAAAAATGAGACAAAAAAGCTCCGTCCCCAGTGTCTCAAAGGAGGTATAGAATGCCAGAGGTAGTAAAAGCAAAGTTGCTAAAGAAAGAGTATTTGAAAGATGATATTGTTAAATTTAGTGTAGAAGCTATTGGAATTGTAAAAACTGCTAAACCAGGTAATTTTATAGAAATAAAAGTATCTGAAACAACATATCCCTTTTTAAGAAGACCAATTAGTATTTATAATATAAAAAAAGATGAAGGAATATTGGAATTTATAGTTCAAATAAAAGGAGAAGGAACTAAATTGCTTTGTGAAAAGAAAAATGGAGATATTATAGATATTATAGGACCACTAGGATTTGGAACTTTTAAATATGAAAAATACCAAAATATTGCAATAATAGGAGGGGGAATAGGCGTATTTCCACTTTATGAGCTTGCAAAAGAAGCTAAAGAAGCTGGTAAAAACATAAATATATATTTAGGTTTCAGAAATAAAGATTATGTTGTTTTAGAAAAAGAATTTAAAAATGTATCTAATAAATTAGTTGTTACAACAGATGATGGAAGCTATGGGGAAAATGGTTTTGCAATAAAGTTTTTAGAAGAAGATTTAAAAAGCAAAAAGGTAGATTGTATATATGCATGTGGACCGCTTCCAATGCTTCGAGCAATAAAAAAATTATCAATAAAAGAAAATATACCATGTCAAGTATCCTTAGAACAAAGAATGGGATGTGGAATTGGTGCATGCTTAGGATGTAGCGTAAAAAAAGCAAATAGTAGCAAAGAAAATCCACAATATTTTCAAGTATGTAAAGGTGGACCAGTATTCTTTGCAAAAGATGTTGAGTTTTAGGAGGTTTGTTATGAATACAAATGTAAATTTTGCAGGAATAAAAATGAAAAATCCAGTAACAGTATCAGCTGGAACATTTGGATATGGAAGAGAATATAGTAATCTTTTTGATTTAAATAAATTAGGAGGAATAATAACAGAAGGAACATCTCTAAAACCTAAAAGTGGGAACAAACCACCTAGAATATGTGAAATACCAAGTGGAGTTTTAAGTAATGTTGGGTTACAAAATCCAGGGATAGAATATTTTATAGAAAATGAATATCCATTTCTTAGAAAATTTGATACAGCAATAATTGTAAATGTATGTGGAAGCAGTATAAATGATTTTATAGAAGTATGTAAAATTTTAGATAAAATTGATATTGATGGTATTGAATTAAATCTAGCATGTACAGATAATGAAAATGATGGCAAATTATTTGGAAGGTCTTATGAAAGCGTAAGAGATATAACAAGTAAGGTAAGAAAAGTAATAAGTAAACCATTAATAATAAAATTAACTCCAAATGTTGCAGATATTACTTTATCAGCTAAAGGTGCAAAAGATGGAGGAGCGGACGGAATTTCACTAATAAATACAATACTAGGTATGAAAATAGATATAGAAAAAAGAAAACCTATTCTTGGTGCAAATATGGGAGGCTTGTCAGGACCAGCAATTAGGCCAATTGCTGTAAGAATGGTATATCAAGTAGCAAAAGAAGTAGATATTCCAATATTAGGAATGGGTGGAATTACAAATGCAGAAGATGCAATTGAGTTTATGTTAGCAGGAGCAAATGCTATTGCAATAGGTTCTAGTAATTTTGCTAATCCATATACTAGTATAGAAACAATTAGTGGAATTGAAAAATATATGGAAAAACATAATATTGAAAATATAACTGAAATAGTAGGAAAAGTAACAATGTAAAGAAAAATAAAATGGAAGAAAGGTATATGGGCAAAAAGTTAATAAGAAGAATCATTAGACAAAGAATTTTCATATGTGTCTAGCGGTAAAATAATGGAAATTATAGAAAGTTTACTAATTAATTAGTAAGCTTTTTATTTTTCTATTTTATTATAGACAAATAAAAATGAGACAAAAAAGCTCCGTCCCTTTTGTCTCATCTATTAATCTCCAGATAGCATAAATAGTAACATTAAAGAAGTAATAGAAAAAACATATATTGAAAAAGGAATTAAACCTAATACTAATCCAGATATAGCCATTCCTTTTTCATCCTTTTTTATTGCAATTGTACCCAATGTTATTGCTAAAATAAAACAAGGAGTGGAAATATGAGGATATTTCAATGCTATAATAGATATAAGTAAAAATATTAAAGAAGCAATAAAAAATCTTTTACTATCAATTAAATATCCACTTGTTTTCATACTAATAATACCAAATGCAATTGCTAAAATAAGACAAGAAATAGCAATAGAAGTAGAAAAACATAAAAAAGATATAACAAAAGCAAAACATAAAATAAAAGCAACTATGCCAAACCCTTTTTTGTAATTTAAATCTTTATTTATTTTTATGCTAATTATACTTAGTATTATAGTTACTATAGAACAAGGAATAAAAATGCTGTAGTAATGACTAAATGTTAAAATAGATATAATTCCTAATAATAAAGAAGCAATACTAAAGATATTATTTTCATATTTATTTTCATCCATAAAACATCACCCATTTATTTTATTAAAATTATTTTTACATTATTTTGCAAGATTGTCAATAAAATTTAATAAAATAGTTGTATTGAAAAACTGCTTTTGATATAATCAAAATGTTAATAAAATACTTCTAAGGAGGAAGTTTAATGGAAGAAAAAGAAATAAAAAATAATGATGAATTTTTACAAGAATTAATAAAAACTTATTTGCCACATAAAGATAATCTAATACAAATGTTAAACGAGGTACAAGAACATTATGGCTATATTCCGATGCATGCACAAAAATGCTTATCAGAATATTTAGATATTCCAATGGCAGAAATATATGGAGTAGTTACATTTTATTCAAGATTCTCATTAGAGCCACAAGGAAAATATAAAATATCAGTATGCTTAGGGACTGCATGTTTTGTAAAAGGTTCACAAAAAATAATGGATAGACTAACAGAAAGATTAAAAATAAAACCAGGAGAAACAACAAAAGATGGAATGTTTACAATTGAAGAAACAAGATGCGTAGGTGCATGTGGATTAGCACCAGTATTTACTGTAAATGGTGAGGTATACGGAAAAGCAAGTGTACAAAAATTAGACCAAGTATTAGATGAATTAATGAAAAAGTAGGTGAAAAGATGAAAACATTAGAAGAAATACATAATATTAGAGAAAATAAAAGAAGAGAATTAGATTTAAGAATAAATACAAAAGCAGATACAAGAGAAAAACACATTTTAGTATGTCATGGAACAGGATGTACTTCTTCAAAATCTCCACAAATATTAGAGAATTTTAGAAAAATATTAGAAGAAAAAAATATAGAAAATGTAAGAGTAATAATGACAGGATGTTTTGGTTTATGTGCAAAAGGACCAATAGTAATAATTAGACCTGAAGATACATTTTATTCTAATGTAAGACCGGAAGATTGTGAAGAAATTATACAAACGCACATAGTAGAAGGAAAAAGAGTAGAAAGACTACTTTGTAAAGATATAGATGGAAAAATCGTAAATAGCCTAGATGAATTAAATTTTTATAAAAAACAAAAACGTATAGCTCTTAAGAATTGTGGTGTTATAAATCCTCAAGATATAGAAGAATATATTGCTTTTGATGGATATAGAGCATTAGAAAGAGTCTTAAGAGAAATGACTCAAGATGAAGTAATAGACGAAATTAAAAAATCTGGACTTCGTGGTAGAGGAGGAGCAGGATTTCCAACAGGTAAAAAGTGGGAACTAACAAAATCTTATGAAGCAGACCAAAAATATGTTGTTTGTAATGCAGATGAAGGTGACCCAGGAGCTTTCATGGATAGAAGTATTCTAGAAGGAGACCCGCATAGTGTATTAGAAGCAATGGAAATTGCTGGATTTGCTATAGGAGCAAATAAAGGATATATTTATGTAAGAGCAGAATATCCAATTGCAGTAAAAAGATTGAAAGTAGCAATCAAACAAGCAAGAGAATATGGATTTTTAGGGAAAAATATATTTAATACTGGCTTTGATTTTGATGTAGAAATAAGATTAGGGGCAGGAGCTTTTGTATGTGGTGAAGAAACAGCACTTTTGGAATCTATTGAAGGAAAAAGAGGACAACCTCGTATAAAACCACCATATCCAGCAGAATCAGGATTATGGGGAAAACCAACTTTAATAAATAATGTAGAAACATTTGCAAATATAACTCAAATAATATTAAAAGGTGCAGATTGGTTTTCAACTATAGGAACAGAAAATTCAAAAGGAACAAAAGTCTTTGCATTAGGTGGTAATGTAAATAACATAGGATTAGTAGAAGTGCCTATGGGGACAACATTAAGAGAAATTGTGTATGACATAGGTGGAGGAATTCCAAATGGAAGAGATTTTAAAGCAGCACAAACAGGAGGTCCATCTGGAGGATGCATACCAAAAGAACATTTAGATACACCAATTGATTATGAATCATTAAAAGAAATAGGCTCAATGATGGGGTCTGGCGGATTAATTATTATGGATGATACAAAATGTATGGTGTCACTGGCAAAATTTTATTTACAATTTACTGTTAGTGAAAGCTGTGGAAAGTGTACTCCTTGTAGAATTGGAACAAAAAGGATGCTAGAAATATTAGAAAGGCTATGTGATGGAGAAGCTGATGAATATGATGTATATAAACTAGAAAAATTAGCAGTAAGTATAAAAAAATCAAGTATATGTGGATTAGGACAAAGTGCACCAAATCCTGTTATAAGCACTTTAAAATATTTTAGAGATGAATTTAGAGAACATGCAATTCAAAAAGAATGTAGAGCATTAGAATGTAAAGCAGTGTCAAAAATAGAAATAGACGAAGAAAAATGTAAAGCTTGCGGATTATGCCAAAAACGTTGTCCAGTATCAGCAATAGAAGGAGAAGGAAGAGAAAAGAGAAAAATAAACCAAGACAAATGTATTAAATGTGGGACATGTATTGCAACTTGTCCATTCCATGCAATAGGAAATTAAAATTAGGAGGAAAAACAATTGGAAGAAAAATTAGTTACATTAACTATAGATGGAGAAAGTATAAAAGTAAAAGAAGGGACCACAATATTACAAGCAGCAAAGAAAGTGGGTATAGATATTCCAACATTATGTTTCTTAAAAGATATAAATGAAGTTGGAGACTGTAGAATGTGCATCGTTGAAGTAGAAGGAAGAAGAGGATTTGCAACTTCATGTATCGAAAAAGTAAAAGAAGGAATGGTAGTTCATACACATACACCAAATGTTTTAGAAGCAAGACGCGTAATACTTGATTTAATTATTTCCAACCACCATAAAGATTGCTTAACATGTACACGTTCAGGTAATTGTGAGCTACAAGTTTTAGCAACAAAATTTAATGTATTAAATGTAGAATATCCGGGAGAAATGTCAAAACATAGAATAGATGACAAATCACCTGCTATTGTGAGAGATTTTAATAAATGTATTTTGTGTAGAAGATGTGTTGCAACATGTAAAAATGTACAGGGGATAGGTGCTATTGACTGTATAAATAGAGGGTTTGAATCATGCATATCTACAGTAGGGGACCATAGTTTAAATGATGTAAACTGTACATTTTGTGGTCAATGTATTCAAAGCTGTCCAACAGGAGCACTACATGAAAAAGAAAGTTTAAATGAAGTTTGGGTAAAATTGAAAGACCCAGATGCATATGTAGTTGTTCAAACAGCTCCATCAATTAGAGTAGCTTTAGGTGAAGAATTCGGAATGGATATTGGAACAAATGTAGAAGGAAAAATGATAACAGCTTTGAAAAGATTAGGATTTGACAAAGTATTTGATACAAATACAGGAGCAGATTTCACAATCATGGAAGAAGCAAATGAATTTGTTGAAAGATTTAAAGCAGAAGATAGTTTACCAATGATGACATCATGTTGCCCAGGTTGGGTAAGATATGTTGAGGAAAATTATCCAGAATTATTACCACATTTATCAAGTTGTAAATCACCACATCAAATGTTTGGGGCATTAATAAAATCATACTATGCAAAAAAAGAAAATATTGACCCAAGTAAAATTTATGTGGTATCAGTTATGCCTTGTATTGCTAAAAAATTTGAGCGTGAACGCCCAGAAATGAAGAATAACGGACTTTATGATGTAGATAATGTAATTACTACACGTGAACTTGCAAAAATGATTAAACAAGCAAATATAAATTTTGAAAAACTAGAAGATAGTAAGTTTGATGACCCTATGGGAGAAGCGACAGGAGCAGGAGCAATATTTGGAACAACAGGAGGAGTAATGGAAGCAGCACTGAGAACAGCACAAGATTTATTGACAGGTAAGGATTTAGATAGGATAAACTTTGAAGCAGTAAGAGGAGGAAAAGGAATAAAAAAAGCCACTGTAAATATTGCAGGAAAAGAAATAAAAGTAGTAGCAGCAAGTGGATTAAAAAATGCAAGAAAGATATTAGAAGAAATAAAACAAGGAAAAGCAGATTATCAATTTATAGAAATAATGGCATGTCCAGGAGGATGTATCATGGGAGGAGGACAACCTATAAAAAGTTCAAAAATACGTTCAGAAGTAGACGTAAGAAAACTACGTGCAGAAAGCTTATATACAATAGATGAAAAATCTACTATCAGAAAATCCCATGAAAATCCAGTATTAAAGAAAATATACAAAGATTACTTAGAAGAACCAGGAAGTTATAGAGCACATAAATTATTACATACACATTATCAAGCAAGACCAAAATACAACTTTGAGACATAAGGGGACGGAGCTTTTTTGTCTCAACTTGTATAACAATGTAAAAAATGAGACAAATGAGGCCCGTCCCCATTTGTCTCATTCCCATTCTATTGTTGCTGGTGGTTTTGATGTTATATCATATACAACTCTATTTACATGTTCAACTTCATTTACGATTCTACTAGAAACTTTTTCTAATACATCATATGGTATTTTACTCCAAACACCAGTCATAAAATCTGTTGTTTCAACTGCACGAAGTGCAACTGTGTAATCATATGTTCTTTCATCACCCATAACACCAACTGATTTTAAATTAGTTAAAACTGCAAAATATTGATTAATACTTTTATCTAGTCTAGCATTTGCAATTTCTTCTCTAAAAATGCTATCCGCTTCTTTTAATATATTTAATTTATCTTCAGTAATATTTCCGATTATACGTATTGCTAATCCTGGTCCAGGAAATGGTTGTCTATATACTAAGTTCTCAGGAATACCAAGTTCTACCCCTACTTTTCTTACTTCATCCTTAAATAAATCTCTAAGTGGTTCTACAATCTCTTTAAAATCAACATAGTCAGGAAGTCCTCCAACATTGTGGTGACTTTTAATTACTGAGGATTTTCCTAAACCGCTTTCTATTACATCAGGATAAATTGTACCTTGAACTAAAAAGTCAACAGTTCCAATTTTTTTAGATTCTTCTTCAAATACACGTATAAATTCTTCTCCAATAATTTTCCTTTTCTTTTCAGGGTCTGTAACATCTTCTAATTTCTTCAAAAATCTATCTTTACAATTTATACGAATTAAATTAATATCAAATTGTTTTCTAAAAACATCTTCAACTTCATTGCCTTCATTTTTACGAAGTAATCCATGGTCAACAAAGATACAAGTTAAATTTTTTCCGAATTGCTTTACTTAATAAAACAGCAGCAACTGATGAATCAACTCCTCCAGATAAAGCACATAAAGCTTTTTTGTTTCCAATTTTTTCTTTTAAGAATTGTATTTTTTCATCTACTAAAGAAGATATTTGCCAATCTCCAGAACATTTACATATTCCAAATAAAAAGTTCTTAATTACATTTATACCATTTTCAGAATTAGAAACTTCTGGATGGAATTGAATTCCATAAAAATTTTTTTCTATATTTTCCATACCAGCATTTGGACAAGATGAGGTAGATGCAATATTTGTAAATCCTTCTGGTAATTTTTCTACAGAATCTGTGTGACTCATTAAGAAATTATTATTAGAACTAAATCCTTTGAATAATAAAGAATTATTATTTATTTTTACATTTGTTACTCCATATTCTCTTTTGGAAGCTTTTCTTACTTTTCCACCTAAAGTTACGGTCATAAGCTGCATACCATAGCAAATTCCTAATATTGGAATTCCTAAATTAAATATTTCTTGATTACATTTAGGTGATTCGTCAGCAAATACACTTGCTGGACCTCCTGTAAATATAATTCCTTTTGGATTTTTTCCCTTAATTTTTTCAATTGAAATATCAAAAGGAACAACTTCTGAATAGACATTGCATTCTCTTACTCTTCTTGCAATTAATTGATTATATTGTCCACCAAAGTCTAAGATTAAAATTAATTCATTTTTCATAGCTACCTCCATAACTTTTTTCTAATATTATCATAATAGAAATAAAATGTAAATAAAAAAGTCCCCCTTCTAAATTAAGAAGGGGGATAAGGTTACCACATAATTAACATGTGATATTGATTGTCATCATCATCATATTCCGGGCCGTCTACTTCGTATCCCTTGTCTTGGAGAATTGGTAGTACTTCAATTCTAATGGGATTTTCACAGTCGTAGACGAGAGAAACACTAGACATATTATTATTTGCAGCATTTTGAATTTTTTTATTGATATCATTGAGCTGATTATTAATAACTATCTTAGCTGCCTCTTCTGCAGAGATGATATCAACATTAATATCCATGCTGTTAATGTCAGACATTGTAACCTCCTAAAATAATAACATCACAATTTGTGATATACTGTAATTATACAATATTTTAGATAAATGGTCAAAATAAAAAGAATAAAATAAAAATCCCCTAGCTCTAATTGGAGTTAGGGGAAGTTATCCATATTAAAATGGATACAGGTTACCAGCTAACTGTCACTTGGTATCCGCTTCCCTCTGTTAAAGAGAGATACATACCAGATGAACTGATTGTTACACCTTTTTCTTCAAAGAAGTCTACTACTTCTTGGTTAATAGGAGAAGGAAGGAGAATAGAAATTGTTTTCTTAGAATTTTTACTATCCTTTCCTTCTAGTTCCATTTCCTCTTCTTTTATATGCATACTCATAGTAATGATGCTCATTTCGAGAGATGAAATGGAAACTTTCCGTAACTTAGTAGTAGAAGTAGAGTCTTCAGATGGAATTTTCTTAGTAGTGTTATCCTTGGTAGTCATTGTAACCTTCCTTAATAATAAATCACATTTGTGATATACTAATAATTATACACCGTTTTGCATGAAAAGTCAAAAAGAAAAGCACCTCCAAAATGAAGGTGCTAAAGATTTTTTATTAAAAAATATCTTTAAAAGGAAGTCCAATTAATTGGATTTCTTATTATCCTTCCAGCTAATTGTAAGCTTATAAGGTTTTAGCTTATTAAGCTTACTGGTATTAACATCAAAACCTTTCGATGTGAAAAAATATATAACATCATATTTAATAGGTTCTCTAAAGAAAATAGTAAGACTTTGCTTACCTCTGTTAAATGCTTTTACAAGAGCCTTATTAACAGCTTCCATTTGAACCAATGTAGCCCTTAGTGAAAGGATTTTTTTCGAAATACCATTGTAATCATTCAAAGAAATAGGCTTTCTTTTGCCTTTTATTCTTGGAAGATTCATGGTTACCTCCTTAAAATAATATAATGATTAT
>CALXFJ010000049.1 GCA_944387565.1 uncultured Clostridia bacterium
AAATAGTTAAGGAGGTAATTTTATGAATCCTTTAGAAACAAAAAAAACTTATCAAGATTACGTTGATAAAAAATCCCCAAATTCACCAATTTTTAAAAATTGTTTTAATGCATTTTGGGTTGGTGGATTAATTTGTACAATAGGACAAGTTATTCTTAATATATGTACTGAACGTGGTTTTGATACTCAAACTTCAGGTACAATTGTTTCCATTTTATTAATTGCAATATCTGCTTTTCTTACAGGACTTAATTTATTTAATAAAATAGGAAAATTTGCTGGGGCAGGTTCTCTTATCCCAATTACAGGTTTTGCAAACTCTATTGTTTCACCCGCTATGGAATATAAATCAGAAGGTTATGTTATGGGGGTTGGCGGAAAAATGTTTACAGTTGCAGGTCCTGTTTTAGTTTTTGGTATATCTGCTTCTATTATTGTTGGAATTATACTTTTAATATTTAACACACAAAATATAACATTAGTTTGAGACTTTAGGGGACGGAGCTTTTTTGTCTCAATTGTTAAATACTGTAAAATGAAACAAAAAAGCTCCGTCCCCATTTTTCTCAAAAGTTAGGAGATGATTTTTTGGAAAAGCTTGGTAAACAAACTATTAAATTTAATACTCCACCAACTATTCTAGAATGTTCTAGTATTGTTGGTCCCAAAGAAGCTCAAGGACCTCTTGCTAAATATTTTGATAAAACCTTAGAAGATGAATTTTGGGGAGAAAAAACTTGGGAAAAAGCTGAAAGTAAAATTATTAAAGAAAATGTTTCTATGTTAATTTCAAAGTCTGGTATTTCTAGTTCAGATATTGATTGTGTTTTTGCAGGTGATTTACTTAATCAGTGTATTTCTTCTAGTTTTGGTTTAAGAGAAATTAACATTCCTTTTTTTGGTATTTTTGGTGCCTGTTCTACTTTTGTTGAAGCTATGAGCTTAGGTGCAATCGCTGTTGAAGGTTTTGCAAAAAATGTTTTATGTGCTACTTCTAGTCATTTTTGTAGTGCTGAAAAGCAATTCAGATTTCCTTTAGAACTAGGGAATCAAAGGCCTCCTACTAGCCAATGGACCGTTACTGGTAGTGGTGCTGCCATTTTATCTAAAGATGGTAATGGACCATATATAACCCATATAACACCTGGTAAAATCGTAGATATGGGGATTAAAGATGCTAATAATATGGGTGCTGCTATGGCCCCTGCATTTTGTGATACATTAATTACACATTTTAAAGATACTGGTAGAAATCCTAGTTACTATGATGCAATTATTAGTGGAGATTTAGGTTATATTGGCAAAGACATTGCAATTGATATTGCTAAATCTCATGGATATAATATCAAATCAAATTATAATGATTGCCGGAGTTCTTATTTTTGATAAAAATGCTCAAGATACTCATTCTGGTGGTAGTGGTTGTGCTTGTTGTGGTACTGTTTTTTCCGGTTATTTTTATAGGCAATTAAAAGAAAGAAAAATCAAAAAGATTTTACTTATTGCTACTGGTGCTTTAATGAATTCTACTAGTTCTCAACAAGGTGAAAGCATTCCTGGTATTGCACACGCTATTAGTATTGAAGTTTAAGGAGGTAAAAAGTAATGGATAATATAAATTGGGCTAATGTTTTTGACTGGATGCAATTACTTAAATGCTTTGTTACCGGAGGAATTATTTGTATTATTGGCCAGATTTTAATCGATAAAACCAAACTTACTCCTGCAAGAATTCTCGTTATCTTTGTTACAACTGGTACTATTTTAGGTGGTCTAGGGATTTATCAACATTTAGTTGATTTTGCAGGTGCTGGAGCTACTGTTCCTCTTACTGGTTTTGGCTATAATTTAGCTAAAGGCACAATTGAAGCAGTTAAAGAAAGTGGTCTTATTGGTGCTTTTACAGGTGGTGTTAAGGCTGCTGCTGGTGGAATTGCAGCTGCTATATTCTTTGGATATTTAGCTGCTCTTATTTCTAAGCCTAAAATGAAAAAACAATAAAAAAATAAAGTGCATTTATTATTTGCACTTTATTTTTCTATTTAAGCTTTTTTTGATATTTCAGCTAATTCTGTAAATGCTTTTGGATCTGATACAGCAACTTCTGCTAACATTTTTCTATTTATTGTAACATTAGCTTTCTTTAATCCTGCTATCATTTTGCTATATGTTGTTCCATTCATTCTTGCTGCTGCATTAATCCTAGCAATCCATAATTTTCTAAAATCACTCTTTTTCTTTTTTCTTCCTACATAAGCATATACTAATGATTTCATTACTGCTTGATTAGCATTTCTGAATCTATAACTTTTTGCTCCAAAATATCCTTTTGCTTGTTTTAATATTTTTTTATGTCTTGCTCTTGTTGTTCTTGCTGTTTTTACTCTTGCCATTATAATTCACCTTCCTTTGATTTCTTATTAATTTCCATATGGTAATAATTTCTTAATTGTTTTTTCACATGTTTTATCTGCATATGCATTTTGTATTTTTCCTGATTTTCTTTGTCTTCTTGTTTTATTTGCAAGCAAATGTCTTCTGTTTGATTTTGTTCTTTTTACTTTTCCTGTAGCTGTTAATGAATATCTTTTTTTAGCAGCTTTATTTGTTTTTAATTTTGGCATAACTATAAACTCCTTTCGATTTATTTATATATTTTTACAGATTATTTATCTGTTTTTTTAGCTAAAATTGTAAACATATTTCTACCTTCTAATTTAGGTTTCTTCTCTACAGTTGCAACATCTTCTAACCCCTCGATGAATTTATTTAATACTTCTTCACCTGCTTTAGAGTTATTAATTTCTCTTCCTCTAAATCTTACTGTTATTCTAACTTTGTTGCCATCTGTTAAGAATTTTTTAGCGTTTTTTAATTTAAAGCTAAAGTCATGTTCTTCAATATTTGGAGTAACTCTTAGTTCTTTTACTTCTAGTACTCTTTGTTTTTTCTTTGCTTCTTTTTCTTTTTTAGCTTGCTCAAATTTATATTTTCCATAGTTCATTATTCTACAAACTACTGGATTTGCATTTGGTGCAACTAATACTAAATCTAGATTTTTATCTTCTGCTTTTTCTAAAGCTTCATTTAAAGACATAATTCCTAGTTTTTCTCCATTTTCTCCAATTAATTGAACTTCTTTTGCTCTAATTTGTCTGTTAATAGGTAATTCCTGTTTTATAAAAAACACCTCCTATAAAATAAAAAAATTTGACTTTTGTTACAAGTCAAATAACACAATATTAGCATAAGCTAAACCATTTTATTTGTAACCATAGCCCACTAAGACTTAGGTGAGAAGTTTTGCTTCTTCTTGTAACGTATAATATTATATACTATTTTTTCTTACTTTGTCAAGCATTTTTCAATGTTTTTATAAAAAAGTATTGTATATCAAAATTCCTAAAGACTGAATTATAAATAAGTTACTCATATTAGAACTAAGTAAATTATTAGTAGCTTCAATAATTCCCTCTTCTTTATCTTTATAATTTTTCTGTGCCTCAAAAAAGGTAATAAATTCAGGAACGCTAGTAACAACCCCAAGTAAAATTCCTATTATAAATTGTGAAACATTAAAATTATTGCAAAGCGTTTCTAATGAATTTGAAAGAATATCCCCAATAAAGAATAATAAAATTCCAGCAAATATAATTAATAAACTATATTTAGTTATTATCTTTATTTTATATTCTTTTTTTAAATCTTTTAACTTTAGTTTTTCATTTTGCTTTTTCTCATTCATTTTTTCTTCATTATTTTCTATTACATTACTTTGATTCAAGTATTTTTTATGCACTAAATTATCTATTAATTTTAAAAATAAGTATAAACCTATAAAAATAAAAACGTAATATATATTCAATTCTTGTTTGGTAATATTTAAAATTATTGGTATAAATATAGTAATAGAAACTAAAATCAATTCTATTAAAATCACTTTATTTTTCAATATCTTTTGATTTTTATTTACAAATACACTTGAAATATAAAGGATAAAATTTATTATATTAGAACTAAGAATATTATAAATGCTTGTTTCTAATAATCCTTTAAAGCCTGATATTGTTGTCGTAAGTAATTCAGGAATCGATGTTGCCATTCCTGAAATATTACCTATAGTTTTTGGTTTTATTTCAATAGCTTTAGCTAAATTTCTTAAACTATTTGCTAAAATATATTTAGAAATTAGAACAATAAGTATTGAACAACCCCCTAATTTTATAAATTCTACTATCATAAGATTCCCTTTCTTTATCTGTTTTTTCTTTATTTCTTTAGTTATTTTACCCATTTTATTGCCATTTATTAGAAAATACGTTATAATGTTATCGGATTTAAGAAAGGAAGAAATTTTATGAATGAAGTTAAAATAGGAAGAGTTTATAGACATTTTAAAGGTAACTATTATTTTGTAGAAGATATCGCTTACGATTCGGAAACTAAAGAAAGAATGGTTATATATAAACCACTATATGAAAGAGAAGACGGAAGAAAAATTTGGGTTAGGCCTGAGGAAATGTTTTTAGAAGAAATTCCAGAAAGACCAGACAACATAACAGGTCAAAAAGTAAGATTTGCATTAGTAAAAAATATTGAGAAAGATTATTTAAAATAAATTGGAAGATGTGTCCCCTTTTGGACGTTATGTCCAAAAAGAAACGTCCCCAATTGGACATGGAGGTTATTATGATAGATATTAAATTTTTAAGAGAAAATCCTGATTTGGTCAAGGAAAATATAAAAAAGAAATTTCAAGATCAAAAATTAGTTTTAGTTGATGAGGTTATTGATTTAGATATAAAAAATAGAGAGGCTAAATTAAATGGCGATAATTTAAGGTCTGAAAGAAAGACTTTAAGTAACAAAATTGGTTCTTTAATGAGAGAAGGGAAAAAAGAAGAAGCTGAAAATGTAAAAGCTCAAGTTAATGATATAAATAAAAAATTAGAAGAAAACGAAGAGTTGGAACATAAATATTCTGAAGAAATAAAAACAAGAATGATGAAAATTCCTAATATGATGCATGAATCAGTTCCTATAGGTAAAGATGATAGTGAAAATGTAGAAATAGAAAAATTTGGAGAACCTGTAGTTCCTGGTTATGAAATTCCTCATCACAGCGAAATAATGGAATGCTTAGGTGGACTTGATTTAGAAAGTAGCAGAAGAGTTGCCGGACAAGGTTTTTATTACTTAATGGGTGATGTTGCAAGATTACACTCAGCTGTTTTAACATATGCAAGAGATTTTATGATTAATAAGGGATTTACTTACTGTATTCCACCTTTTATGATTCGTTCTGATGTTGTAACTGGTGTTATGAGTTTTGAAGAAATGGATGCTATGATGTATAAAATTGAAGGAGAAGATTTATATTTAATTGGAACTTCTGAGCATTCTATGATTGGCAAATTTAAAGACCAAATTTTAAAGAAAGAAGATATGCCATATACTATGACATCTTACTCTCCTTGTTTTAGGAAAGAAAAAGGTGCTCATGGAATAGAAGAAAGAGGTGTTTATAGAATACACCAATTTGAAAAACAAGAAATGATAGTTGTATGTGAACCAGAAGATAGTTGGGATTGGTATAATAAGATGTGGTCATATACAGTTGAATTTTTTAGAAGTATGAACATCCCTGTAAGAACTTTAGAGTGTTGTAGTGGAGATTTAGCAGACTTAAAAGCTAAATCATGTGATGTTGAAGCTTGGTCTCCTAGACAAAAAAAATATTTTGAAGTTGGAAGTTGTTCTAATTTAACAGATGCCCAAGCTCGTAGACTTGGCATTAGAATAAAAGGTGAAAATGGAACTTATTTTGCACATACTTTAAACAATACAGTTGTTGCTCCACCTAGAATGCTTATTTCTATTATGGAAAATAATTATAGACCTGATGGAAGTGTTATTATTCCAGAGGTATTAAGACCTTATATGGGTGGACTAGAAAAAATAGAAGTAAAAAAGAAAAATAATTAATTATAATGTATTATATATTTCCTAACTTTCTTGGTTTATGATTTATAAATTATTATAAAAATTTTATTGTTTAAAGGAGTTTTATATATGAATAAAAATGTAGTAGTTATTGTAGGAACAAAATGGGGCGATGAAGGAAAAGGAAAAATCGCAGCTCATGAAGCTAAAGATGCAAAAGTTGTTATTAGAGCTACAGGTGGTAATAATGCAGGTCATACTATAATTTATAAAGGTCAAAAATTACCTCTCCACTTAGTACCTGGTGGAATTACAAACCCTAATACTACCTGTATAATTGGTCCTGGTGTTGTAATTGATTTAGAAGTTTTATTATCTGAAATAGAACTTCTAAAGACATGTGGTATTGAAGATATTAACTCAAGACTTAAAATTAGTGGACGTGCTCATGTAATACTTCCATATCATAAAGAATTAGATGAATTATATGAAAATTTAAAAGAACATCCTGTTGGTACTACTAAAAGAGGAATTGGACCTTGTTATGCTGATAAAATTAATAGAATCGGCATAAGAATATATGATACACTCCTTTCTCCTAATAAATTAGAAGAAAAAATTAGTGAAGCAGTAAAAATACACAACCAAGAATTTAAAAATAATAATATGGAATATGCAATTGTAGATTCAAAAACTTTAGCAAAACAATACACTGAATACGGAAAACTTCTAAAAGATTATATAACAGATGTTAACCCTATTATTTCAAAAGCTATTGAGAATAATGATAAAATTGTTGTAGAAGGTGCTCAAGCTTTTAGATTAGATTTAGACCATGGTGATTATCCAATGGTTACAAGCTCAAATCCTGTTGTTTCAGGTACTTTATGTGGTTCAGCTTTGCCACCACAAGCTTTAAATGTAGTTATTGGTGTTGATAAAGCTTATAATAGTCGTGTAGGAAATGGACCTTTTCCTACTGAGCTTCCAGCTTCTATTGATAAGAACGGAAATGTTATAGAAAACGCAAAGCCTAAAGAAGGAGATATTATAAGAGAGCTTGGACATGAATATGGTACAACTACAAAAAGACCAAGAAGATGTGGATGGCTTGATTGCCCTATTCTTCGCTCTGCAAAATTCACTTCTGGAATTGATTATTTATGTTTAAATCATTTAGATACTCTTGGTCAAATTGGGCTTAAATTAGGATATGTAAAAGTTTGTACATCTTATAAATATAAAGGACAAATTATAAATTATTATCCAGATGATATTAACCTAACTAATGAAATTCCTGAACCTATTTATGAAACTTTAAATGGTGGATGGACTATTGATTCTTTTTGCAAAACTTATGAAGAATTACCTGAACTTGCCAAAAGATTTATTGAAATAATTGAGCAAGCTTCTGGAATTCCTGTTAAATATTTAGGTACAGGTCCTGAAAATGATGATTTAATTATAAGAGATAATATATAAAATCAAGTAAAACAAAACAAAAATTATAGGAGTAAATTATGATAGTTAAAAATCCCAAATTTGAAATTTCAGCAGTAAGTCCAAAACAATATCCCAAAAACGGACTTTCTGAAATTGTATTAGTTGGTAAATCTAATGTTGGAAAATCTAGTTTTATAAATACTATGATTAATAGAAAAAAGCTAGCACGTACAAGTAGTGAACCAGGAAAAACTAGACAAATTAATTTTTATAATATAGATGATTCTTTTTACTTTGTAGATTTACCTGGTTATGGTTATAGTAAAATGTCTAAAAAAGAGCAAGACCAAGTTGGGCACTTTATAGAAGAATATTTATTTAACAGACATGAAATTGCTTTAATAATATTTTTAATAGATATTAGACATTCTCCTACTGCAAATGATAGACTTATGTATAATTATATTATATCATCTGGCTTGCCTTGTATGATTTTAGCAAATAAAGCTGACAAAATTGCAGTTACCAAGGTTAATGATACTGTTAAAGCTTTACAAAAGGAGTTGAATCCTATTGGTGATATTCCTACTTTTCCTTTTTCTTCTGAAAGAAAAATTTATAAAGATGATGTTTGGAACTTTTTAGATAATTTTTTTAATGAATTTTAGATTTTATAAGAAGCTAAAAAAGGCTTCTTATTTTTTTATTTTTTAGTAATATTTTTAATTCTTTTTACATACAATATATAAAATTTATTAAGGAGAGATTTTTTATGTTTGATAATTACCCATTAATTCCATATCAAGGTTTTAAAGATGAAAATGTTAGAACACCTATTACTTTTGTTGCTCAACACCAAGATGTGCAACCTGGAATGGAATATGAAATGAAACCTAATCCTATATTTGAAAATCCAAATTACATACCAAGTGGGAAATTACAAAATAAAGTTGTTATTATTTCTGGTGGTGATAGCGGAATAGGAAGAGCTATAAGTGTTTTATTTGCTAAAGAAGGTGCTGATATTGTTATTAGTTATTTAAATGAACATGAAGACGCAAGTTATACAAAACAAATTGTTGAAAGTTATGGAAGAAGATGTATTTTAATCCCTGGAGACCTTAGAGATGAAAATTTATCTACTTATATAGTTCAAACAACTATGAATGCTTTTGGTAAAATAGATGTTCTAATTAATAATTGTGGCGTACAATTTCCTCAAAACAGTATTTTAGATATTACAAGTAAGCAATTAAAAGACACTTTTGAAACTAATATTTTTACTTTTTTCTATTTAACAAAAGCTGTACTTCCTTATTTGCAAGCAAATAGCAGTATAATTAATACAACATCAATTACTGCTTTTGATGGTAAGAAAAATTTAATAGATTATTCTGCAACTAAAGGTGCAATTACAGTTTTTACTAAATCTCTTGCTCTTTCCCTTGCTGACCAATTAATACGTGTAAATGCTGTTGCTCCTGGACCTATTTGGACTCCTCTTATTCCTTCTTCTTTTAATGAACAAGAAGTAGAAATTTTTGGAACCGAAACTCCTCTAAAAAGAGCTGGGCAACCATTTGAACTTGCTCCTGCTTATTTATATCTTGCAAGTGATGATTCTAGATATGTTACAGGTCAAATTATTCATGTAAACGGCGGTACTATTGTGTAATACCAGCAAAAAGGAGAATATTTAAAACATTCTCCTTTTTATATATCTTATTTAACAACATTTACAACAATGTTTTTTATCTTTTTTCTTATCACATAGCATTAAAATTATAGTTAATATTAATAATAAAGCTAATATAATCGCTAATATTATAATTGCTGCTAATGCTCCTAAAATTACTGTTGATAAAGCTGCTCCTATTAATAGTCCTATTGTAAGAGTAAATATTGCTAACAATATAATTCCTACTATTCCTAAACAATTTTTCTTCTTTGTGCATTTGTCCTGCTTGTTATCATAACACAAAATAGTTTCTTGTGGCTCCATAAAAAGTCACCTCCAATATAGTATTTTGATTAATACTATACTGTATTATATGTCGAATTTTAAGTTTTAGTTACTCTTCTTCATCTTTTTTCTTTTCAATTTTAGTTATCATTTTTTTTGCTTTTTCTCTATCCAAAATAACAATATGTCCACATCCTTGACATTTTAATTTAAAGTCAACTCCAACTCTTGTTATCTCCCAAAGTTTGCTTCCGACAAGGATGTTTCTTTTTTGTTCTTACAATATCACCTACATTATATTCCATAACTTCTCCTTTATAAAGATTCGGTAGCTTCTTCAAATCTTTTAGCCATTCTTTCTTTACCTAATATTTTCATTATTTCATACATATCTGGTGTATTTGTTCTTCCTGTTAATGCTACTCTTAGTACTGTACTTACATCTCCTACATGAGCTTTATATTTATCTGGGTTTGCTTTAAATTCTTTAACCTCTTTTGCGTATCCAAGTTCTCCTGATAATTCTTTTATTTTATCAAACCATTCTTGTTTATCTGCATTTTCATCATAATATTTTTTAAGATATAGGTCTAATATTTTTACAATATCATCTTTTTTATTTATTACTTGATATGGATATTCTTTTGTTTTTGCATAATATAATTCATCATACATATATTCAATATTTTCTTTTACATCTGACCATTTTGCTATGTCTTTTCTTGGCTTTTTATTTCCTCTTTCTATTCCAAATACTTTTAAAGCGTATTCTTTATCTTCTTTTAAAATATTTGTTAATTCTTCATCATATTTTTTCGCCCATTTTAGTGATTCATTATATACTTTTTCTGCATCAAATCTTGATATAACTGTTTTTGATACATCTAACAATTTTACCATATCAAAAAGCGCACCACTTACACTCATTTTATTTAATTGTAAATCAAATTTTTCTATATCTTCTGTAGGGTTTTGTCTTCTCCAGTTTTCAAAATTAGAATTTGCTATATTTAATAAATATTCTTTTACCGCTTCTCCTGGTATTCCTTCTTTCGCATAATAACTTACTGCTGCTTCTGGGTCTTTTCTTTTACTTAATTTTCTCTTATTTCCATTATCATTTTTCATAATTGGTGAAATATGTACATATTTTGGTGCTTTAAATCCTATTTCATGGAATAATTGTAAATGTAATGGTACAGATGATAGCCATTCATCACTTCTAATTACATGTGTTGTTCCCATTAAATGGTCATCTACAACATGTGCAAAATGATATGTAGGTAGTCCATCTCCTTTTATTATTACTATATCTTGGTCATTCTCTGGAAATGTTACATTTCCTTTTATTACATCATGGTGTTTTATTTTTCTATCTTCTCTTCCTGGTGATTTAAATCTAATTATATATTTTTCTCCTGCTTTTATTTTTTCTGCCATTTCTTCAACTGTAAGATTTCTACATTTTGCCCATACTCCATAATAACCTGGTCTTACTTTTGCTGCCTCTTGTTTTTTTCTTATTTCTTCTACTTCTTCTGGAGTGCAAAAACATGGATATGCCTTTCCAATTTCTATCATATATTTAGCATATGCTTTATATATGTCTCCTCTCAAGGATTGTTTATATGGTCCATAATTTCCTTTTTCCTCTGTTTCATTTATCATTCCCTCATCTGGCTCTATTCCAAAATCTTTTAAGGAATTTACTATATCTGTAATTCCATTTTCAACTTCTCTTTTTTGGTCTGTATCTTCTATTCTCAAGAAAAATACGCCTTCTGTTTGTGTTGCTACTTTTCTTGCAATTAATGCTTGATATAATCCTCCTATATGTACAAATCCTGTTGGACTTGGTGCAAATCTTGTAACTATTGCCCCTTCTTTTAAGTTTCTTTTTGGATATTTTTCTTCATAATATGATATATCCTTTACATCTGGAAATATTAAATTTGCTAAATCTTTATAATTCATTATTCTCTCTCCTATCTAAATTTAACAATTGCAATTATATCATAAATTAAACAAAAAATCAAAACAAATCTAA
>CALXFJ010000050.1 GCA_944387565.1 uncultured Clostridia bacterium
AGAATTAAATCTTTTGATAAAATGATATTTTAAAATATCAAATTTGAATTAAATTATAACCTAGGTTACTTTTGAGATTATATCATATATTTTTTAAAAAGTTTGTCGAAATTTGTAGAATAGTAAAAAATATTTTTTTATAGAGTTTTTTTAAAAAATTTGTTTTTCTAATTTTATACAAAAAAATGAAACTAAAACTTTTTCTATATTGCTTTTTTCGTCATTATGTAATAAAATAAAAATCGAATATTAAAAAATAAAAAAAAGAAATTGATTTATATATCATAAATTGTAAAAAAGTTTTTTCAAGTAGAAGACTAGAAAAGACAAAAACCACAAAGGACAAGTAGTAAAATAAGCTTAAAGTTTATAAGAGGTGGTAAGGATGTTTCAAAATATCAATGAAGATACAATAGATTTAAATGAAAAAAATAAGACAACAAGTAAAGACAAACTAAATATATTTTCTAATATTATATCAAAAGATAATATAATAATTTGTGTTGTTGCTTTTATGATGTCATTAGTTGGGCTAGGTGGAGACTTTTCAATTTTTAGTATAAGCTTATTAGGAGCATGTTTATCATGTTCTATACCAGCTTTAGGAATAGTAGTAGTATCATTAATAGGAAATTTTATAAAATTTGGACAAGGTGGAGCTTTAGGATATTTTCTAACAGCTTTAATAATGATAGCAACATTATTTATTACAAAACCACGTTATAATGAAGAAGAAAGAAATGAAAAAATAAAAATAGGAAAAAATGTATTTATAGCAATGATGTTAATGCAAATAATAAAAATTGCAATAACAGGATTTACTTTATATGACATACTTTGGACAATCACATTATCAATTATAGCATTAGTATTTTATAAAATATTTGTAAATTCATTAGTGGTAGTAGAAGAATTTTATGAAAAAAGAGCCTTTTCAATAGAAGAAGTAATAGGAGCAAGTCTACTTTTAGCAATAGCAGTAGGAGGACTAGGAGACCTTAGTATATTAGGGTTTAGTATAAGAAATATTTTAAGTATATTAATAGTAATGATATTAGGGTGGAAAAATGGAATCTTAGTAGGAACAACATCAGGTGTTACAATTGGAGTAACATTAGGAGTAATAAGTGAAAGCGAACCAATAATGATAGCGGCATATGCAATATCAGGAATGATAGCAGGAATATTAAATAGATTTGGAAAAATTGGAGTAGTAGTTGGTTTTGCCTTGGGAAATATAGTGCTTGCTTATGTATCAAATGGATATACAGTAGAATTAATACACTTTAAAGAAATATTAATAGCTTCAATAGGATTATTATTAGTTCCAAAAAACTTACATATAGATATAGAAGAATTTATGGGTAATTCAAAATTTCTACCATCTAATTCAGGAAGAGTACTAAATAAAAGTAAAGAAGTAGCAGAAAGTTTAAACAATGTATCTGATGCAATTAATGAAATGGCAACAGGATATAGAGGATTAGATATAGAAAATAAAGATGAGGAAAATGAAAAAACAAATAAACAAATATTTATTTCTGAATTATTAAACAATTTAGAACCATATAAAGACAATATGTTATATGATGACGTAGCAAACACTGATGGCAAAATAATAGATGAAATATTTGATTACTTATTAGATAAACAAGAGATATCAAGAAAAGATTTATTAGAAATATTTGCAGATTGTAATAGCTATATAATAGGATTTGATGATAAAGATATAAGCAAAAAATTAGAAGAAAATATAATGCAAATGGTAAGAACAATAAATGTTTCTTATAAAGTAAGTAAATCAGATTTTATTTGGAGAAAGAAAGTTGCAGAAAATAAGAAAAATATAGGAAAACAATTATCAGGAGTATCAAAAGCAATAAAGAGCATGGCAAAAGGAATAGAAGATGATATAGAAAATGAAAAGAAATATGAAAGAGAAAAACAAGAAATTATAGAATTATTAGCACAAAGAGATATCCAAATAGATGATATAACAATAAAGAAAGAAAATAGATTTATAATAGAAATTTATTTAAAAGAAGTATTAGAACATTCAAAAGTAGAAATGCTAGAAAAGATTTTATCTAAGATATTACAAGAAAAAATTGTTTTAAGTGGAGAAGTAAGTCAAAATGATAGATTAGTATTTTTATCAGATGATAGATATGTTATGGCAATGGGAACAGCTAAATCTACTAAAACAAAAAGTAAAATATCTGGAGATAGTATGATAAATATAAGGCTAAAGGATGGAAAATATCTAGTAGCCATAAGTGATGGAATGGGAAGCGGAAAAGAAGCTAAAAACAGTAGTACACAAGCATTACAATTATTACAAAATCTACTATTATCAGGATTTGACAAAAAAATATCATTAGATTTAATAAATAATGCATTAATAAATCAAAATCAAGAAATATTTGCAACACTTGATATAGCAATAGTAGATTTATACCAAGGAAATATTGAATTCATAAAAAGTGCAGCATGTCCAACATATATTAAAAATAATAAAAGAGTTCAAATGATAAAATCAAATTCTTTACCAACAGGAATATTAGAAAATAGCAAAGTACAATCATTTGATAAAGATATTGAAAATGGCGAAATAATGGTATTATGTTCAGACGGAATATTAGATTCTAATGTAGAATATAAAAATAAAGAATTATGGATTAAATATTTATTAGAAGACATTGATACAAACAATACACAAAAAATTGCAAATTTAATATTAGAAGAAGCAATAGATAATAATTATGGTATATCTAAAGATGATATGAGTGTTATAGTATGTAAATTTAGGAAGAAAGAAGAATAATGTTATTGTCAGAAAATATAAAATATGGTATATTATAGAAGAAGTAAGGGAGGCAAGAAATACTTTGAGTAGAGGAAAAAGATACGAAGAGCCAAAATTGAATTTGAAGAAAGTCTTTGCAGTTATAATAGCTTTTATTGTACTCATAATGTGTATATTTATGATAAAAGGAATATTAGACAAAGATGAAACTAAGGAAAATATTTCAAGCAAAGACTACTTTGCAGCATATGAAAACAATAAATGGGGAGTAATAGATTCAAGTGGGAATATAGTAATAGACCCTTCATATCAAGAAATGATAATAGTTCCTAATAGTAAAAGTGATGTCTTCTTATGTACTTATGATGTAGATTATGATAATGGAGAATATAAAACAAAAGCATTAAATAGTAAAAATGAAGAGATATTTACAGATTATGACCAAATAGAAGCAATTTCAAGTACAGATGAAAATAATAATTTATCATATGCTGGAAATGTTTTAAGAGTACAAAAAGATGGAAAATATGGATTAATAGATTTATCAGGAAAAAGTTTACTTCCATGCGAATATGATAACATAACATCTGTAGAAGGAGTAGAAGGAGCTATAAAAATAACTAAAGATGGAAAAGTAGGAGTAGCAGATGATAAAGGACAAATACTAATACCTACAGAATATAACAATGCAGAAGGACTAGGAACACAAAGTTCTCAAGGATTTATTGTACAAAATGAAGAAGGAAAATATGGAATAGTAAATATTTCAAATAATCAAATATTAGAAACAAAATATGATTCAGTAAGTAAAATCCATGAAGGAGATTATTATGTAGCAACAGATTCAGGAAAACAAAAAGTAATAAGCAAAGATGGAACAGAAGTCTTAAATGGTGATTATGATGAAATAATAGATATATTAAGAAACCCAGAAAATGGAGTAATCTATAAAAAACAAAATAAATATGGAGTTATGAAATTAGATGGAACAGTAACAGTAAATCCAAATTACGATGACCTAAAAGAAGCAAAAACAGGGACACTTATAGCAAGTAGTAATGGCAAATATGGAATAATAGATTTATCAGGTGAAACAAAGTTAGATTTTAAATATCAATCACTTTCATATAATGAAAAAGCAGATATATATGTAGGAGAAAACGAACAATTTAATAATGAAATACTAGATAGTAATTATAATGTAAAACTAACAGGAATATTAATAGATTTAGATGATGAAAAAGGCTATATAGAGTTAAGACAAGATGATGAATATAAATATTATAATTTTAGATTTGAAGAACAAAATCAAGCAGATATATTTACAAATAATACATTATTTGTTAGCAAAAAAGATGGCAAATATGGATTTGTAGATAAAAATGGAAATATAGTAGTAGATTATATTTATGACGATGCTACAAAACAAAATGATTTTGGATATGCAGGTGTAAAAAAAGACGGAAAATGGGGAGCAATAGATAAAAACGGAAAAGTGGTGCAAGAGCCAACATATAATTTAGAAGATTATTTAAAAGTTGATTTTATAGGAAAATGGTACTTAGGAAAAGACCTTAATATGAACTATTATAGAGATAAATAGAGGTGGATTAAATGGAACTAAAGACAAACTATCAATACACATATTTCCTTCAGCCATTTGTAATAAAAGAAGGAAAATATCAAAAATATTTATTAAAATTACTAAAAGATAAAAACTGTAAGTTAAAAACATTTCAAAAAGAAAAAGATTTAAAAATGTATCAATATTTTTTACCTAAAACAAGAGATTTCTTGTTTTCAAGTTTTAGCTTTGGAAGTAATAAATTAAAAAAATTAGAAGAATTACCACAAGAAACAAGAGCAGCCTTACTTAGTAAATATCCATGTAATATATTTGAATATAGAATAAGTAAAGATATACAAGGAAAAGTGGATGGTAAAAAAGGTATATTTTTTACAATACCAAAAATAGAAATAATTTGTTTTAACACAGGAATATGTTTCTTAGTTATAAAAACTAATATAGAAGATGAATATAGTTTTTCAAATGTACTAAATTTTAATTATAAATTCAGAGATATAAATCAAGAAAGTAAATTGGATTCTTATGATAATATACGAATACAAACAAATAGTTTTGAAAACGCAGAAACTTTTAGAGAGTTTATAAGAAAAATAACAGGTTCTAATGTAGAAGCTATAAAACTTGATATAGAAACAGAAAGATTTTTAACATATTCATATGTATGTGTAGAACAAGATGCATGGAATAGTTCAAATGATTTTAATAGTGTAAGTCATTATTTTAATAAATATGCAAATATATTACCAGCTGATAATACAAGAAATATTGAAGAAGAAAAAATAACAACAATATCAAGATGGAAATATACAAAACTTGCTTTAAGTAAATTAGGAATAATGCTATTTTCATCAAGTGAAGATATGAATAATTATACAATACTTCCAGATGAATATGAAAATCAATTTTTATATACATATATAATAAATTTATATAAAAAGATATACTTAAAGAAAATAGAGCAAGAATTAAAAGACCCTAAAAAAGTAAAAAAAGCAAGAAAAAAATTTATAGATTTTACTAAAAATTTATGGATTAGAGAAATTACAGATGACGAAACAGGAACAATGTTAAATCATAAAATGCAAGAAGTATTAGAATTAGAAAAATTATACGGTGAAGTTAAAAATAAATATGATATATTATATAAGGATTTAAATATAGAGAAAAATAAGAATGTGACAATAGCATTAGCTATAGTTCTTGTATTATCATTAATATTTAATATATTAAACTTTGTAATTTTAACAAATTAAGATGAGAATTTTGGGGACAGGTCTATTTTGTCTCATTCGCAAAAGCGAAAAGACTTTAGATGCTGTCCCTTTTTATAGGAGAAATAGTCATGAAAGTAAAATGTGGGACAGATATTATAGAAATATCAAGAATTAAAGAAAGTATTGAAGATTTAGGAGAACACTTTTTAAAACGTGTTTTTACTGATAAAGAAATAGAATTTTGTGAAAGTAAAAAAGCACAAAAATATGAACATTATGCAGCTAGATTTGCAGCAAAAGAAGCAGCTTTTAAGGCAATTTCGTGGATTTTAAATGATAAATATTCAGTTACTTGGAAAGATTTTGAAGTAGAAAATGATAAAAATGGTAGACCTATTTTAAATATATATAACATGGACTTAAAAAGCATAGAAAGTATTGATATTAGTCTTTCTCATTGTAAAAATTATGCAGTAGCAAATGTAGTTATTTTAACTAAATAGAAAGAGGTAATAAGATGAATTTATTTGATAATCATGCTCATTTAGATGATGAAAAGTTTAACGAAGATAGAGAAGAAATAATAAACAAAATACATGGAGAATTAGTAGGTATTATTTCAGCAGGATATAGTTTAGAAGGTTCTAAAAAAGCTGTAAGTCTAAGTAATAAATATGATTTTATATATGCAACTTGCGGCATTTCTCCAAATGACATTCCACAAACTGAAGAAGAATTGTGGATAATGGTAAGTGAAATTGAGAATTTAGCTAAAAATAATAATAAAGTTGTAGCAATTGGAGAAATTGGTTTAGATTATTATTGGGAAAAAGATGAAAATAGAAGGGAACTTCAAAGAAAAGCTTTTATAAAACAAATAGAATTAGCAAATAAGTTAGAACTTCCAATTGTAATTCATACAAGAGAGGCTGTAATAGATACTCTAAAAATTTTAAAGGAAAACAAAGTAGAAAATAAAGGAGTTTTTCATTGTTGCCCTTTAAATAGAGAACTTGTAAAAGAAGGGGTAAAATTAGGATTTTATATATCATTTGCAGGACCAGTAACATTTAAAAATTCTAAGAATGCAAGTGAAATAATTACAATGGTTCCAAGTGATAAAATGTTAATAGAAACAGATAGTCCTTATTTATCTCCAGAGCCATTACGTGGAAGAAGAAATGACCCAAGAAACGTTATATATATTGCACAAAAAATTGCAGATGTAAAAGGGTTAAAATTAGAAGATGTAGCAAATATAACATATGAAAATGTAAAGAAAATATATATAAAAATTAAATAAACAGACCCCTTATTAAAGAGGTCTGTTTTAAT
>CALXFJ010000051.1 GCA_944387565.1 uncultured Clostridia bacterium
TTTTCATTTTTATACATTTAGGGTGAAATATTCGTTTATAAACTTTTAAGGTGATTTTATCATAAATTAAATACAAAAATAAGGTATTTGGAATTGAAATTAACATAAAAATGTGCTATAATAAAAAAGTAATTAGCTTTAAAAAGCTTATTATAAATCCTTTAGGATAAAGACTTATTTAAACGGGATAAGTCTTGTGACAAAAAATGAATAACAACACCTAAAAATTTAGGAAAGGAGCAAAAATGTTACAAACCGTTTGTATTATAATTCATCTTATGCTTATTGCCTTGGTATACTGGAAAGTGGGAAGAACAAACGATATTATCAGAAAAAATAGTAATCCATTGTATTATGATGGAGAAGAAGTAATAGATGTTAACAAGATTAAGATATTGTTTGTAAAAGAATTTTGTTTAGTAGGGTTAGGAGTATGTCTTAATTTAGCAATTTTTTATTGGTTGGAAGTAAACAGAAAACCTGAATGGTATGCAAATTATATGTGGTTTGTATTATTAGTACCACTAAGTATTTTCATTGCCACATTGTTTTCAGGACTAACTGATAAAACTATTGAATTAATTCAGAATATGTCAGGTTTGGCTTCATTTTTTATATTAATTATTTGTATTTTTGTAACAATTTTTGGAGTTACTGTTCCAGGTAATCCAGAGCAAACTATTACAAGAATAAATATAGAAAATGTAAGTGATAGTGAAAAACAAAGTGCAGTGTATTCTGTAAATGGAAACGCTCCAAGTTGCAATGTATATACTTATTACTATCGAGGCGAAAACAATGAAATAAAACAAGCAGTTATTCCAGCAAATGAATCAAAGATTTATTATTTACAAGAAGGAGAGACACAAGGATATATTAAAAAGATAACAACAACACGGTATGAATACAATGTTAACTCATATCCTGCAATTAAGACTGATAAAGTAGTCGAGCAAAGTGAAAAGTATGAAATCCATATACCAAGGGGAAGTATAAAAACATATTAAATGAAATCGATGGTAAGTAAAGTAAGATGAATAAAAACTAAAAAGAGCAATCTAAATTTTAGGTTGCTCTTTTTAGTTAATTTTAATTTAAAAAAATGATTAGAAAAATACAAAACAAGTACACATAAAAAATTACAAAATAAAAAATATTATATAAACTAAAAATGAATGTGAACAACTCGTAAACTGGAAATGACTATTTTGAGTTATTCACAAAGTTATCCACAGTTTCCACAAGTGAATTACCCACAGTACAAATAATAAATGTCGAAAAATATTGGTTACATAATTGAATAAAATATACATAAATGTAATATTATTGAAATATAAATACCAAGAAAGATGGCGAAAAACAAAGAAAAATAGAGTATATTGAAAGAAAATAAGAAAAAATGCCTAAAAATGCTTGGCAAAAAAGGAAGTTTTGAAATATATTTGTCATATTTTTGTAAAAAATAAAATGTAGAAAAAAATAAGAAAAAGAAGAATATTGGTAAAAACGATTGTGGATAATTCATATATATCATGTGGATAACATATAATGTATAAAGCAAACTTTGGAGGATGAAAAATGATAGATAAATTAAGAAAGATATTTAATATAAGATTAAATCGTTCAATTGAAAGAAAAGACATAATGCAAAGTGAAATAAAATCTCTCATGTCTAAAGGTGCAATATTAATAGATGTAAGAAGTCCACAAGAATATAATGAAGGACATCTAGATAATTCAATATTACTTCCAGAATATGAAATATTAAAGAAAATAAAAGATATTATACCAAATAAGAATACAAGAATAATACTTTATTGTTCAAGTGGAACAAGAAGTAAAAAAGCACAAGAAGAATTAGAAAAAATAGGATATAAAAATGTATATAATGTTTTAAATGGTGTTGAGCTTTAAAACGAAAAAAAATTGAGATAGTTTTTCTATCTCATTTTTCTTGATATGGATAAGTTATTAAAGTATTGTGATTTTAATATTTATATGGTAAAATACTTTTAGAAAAATTAGACAATATTAATGGAGGAATTATGGACCAAGAACATATTAGAAATTTTTGTATAATTGCACATATAGACCATGGAAAATCAACATTAGCAGATAGATTAATAGAAATGACAGGTTCTCTTTCTAAAAGAGAAATGGAAGAACAAGTCTTGGATAATATGGAGATAGAAAGAGAAAGAGGAATTACAATTAAATCTCAAGCAGTAAGAATGGTTTATAAGGCTAAAAATGGAGAGGAATATATATTAAATCTAATAGATACACCAGGACATGTTGATTTTAATTATGAAGTATCAAGAAGCTTAGCGGCATGTGATGGGGCAATTTTAGTAGTAGATAGTAGCCAAGGTGTTGAAGCTCAAACTTTAGCGAATGTGTATTTAGCAATAGATAATAACTTAGAAATATTACCCGTATTAAACAAAGTAGATTTACCAAATGCGAGAGTTGAAGAAGTAAAAAAAGAAATAGAAGATATTATAGGAATTCCAGCAGAAGATGCACCTTGTATTTCAGCAAAATCAGGATTAAATGTTGACCAGGTTTTAGAAAGAATTGTAACAGACCTTCCAGCACCAAAAGGAGATAGAAATGCAAAAACAAAATGCTTAATATTTGATTCTTATTATGATAATTATAAAGGTGCGATAGCATATGTAAGAGTGATGGATGGGAAAATAAAAGTAGGAGATGAAATAAAATTAATGGCAACAAATAAAGAATTTGTTGTAACTGAAGTAGGATACTTTATCCCAGGCTCTTATATGCCAACAAATGAAATTGTGGCAGGAGAAGTTGGATATGTTTCAGCAAGTATAAAGAATTTATCAGATATACATGTAGGAGATACAATAACTTTAAAAGATAATCCAGCAGATAAACCATTAAAAGGATATAAAAAAGTAACACCTATGGTATATTGTGGAATTTATCCAATAGATGGAAGTGAATATGAAGCCTTAAAAGAAGCATTAGAAAAACTAAAGTTAAATGATGCAGCTTTGGAGTTTGAACCAGAAACATCAGCAGCGTTAGGATTTGGATTTAGATGTGGATTTTTAGGATTATTACATTTAGAAATAATAGAAGAAAGACTAGACAGAGAATATGATTTAGGGTTAATTACAACAGCACCATCAGTTATTTATAAGGTATATAAAACAGATGGACAAGTAATTGAATTATATAATCCAGAAGATTTACCACCTATGCAAGAAATATCATATATGGAAGAACCATATGTAACTGCAAATATATTAACTCCAAAAGATTATATAGGAAATGTTATGGAATTGTGCCAAAGAAGAAGAGGTATTTATATTGATATGAAATATTTAGATGAAAATAGAGTAACATTAATATATGAAATGCCTTTAAATGAAATAATATATGACTTTTTTGATAATTTAAAATCAAAAACAAAAGGATATGCATCACTTGATTATGAATTTAAAGAATATAGAAAATCAGATTTAGTAAAATTAGATATTTATATAAATGGAGAAGCGGTAGATGCTTTAAGTTTTATAGTACATAAAGATAGTGCATATGACAGAGGAAAGAAAATGGTAGAAAAATTAAAAACTGTAATACCAAGAAAATTATTTAAAATACCAATTCAGGCAGCAGTAGGAGGAAAAATAATAGCTAGAGAAACAATATCTGCAATGAGAAAAGATGTACTTGCTAAATGCTATGGTGGAGATATTACAAGAAAGAAAAAATTATTAGAAAAACAAAAAAGAGGAAAGAAAAAAATGCGCGAAATTGGTAATGTAGAAATACCACAAGAAGCATTTTTAGCAGTATTGAAATTAGATGATGAAGAATAAATGGAGGAATTATTTATATGGATAATAATACTTATACAGACCAAGTAGAAGGAAGAAATTCTGTATTAGAATTACTAGAGAGTGGAAAAGATATTAATAAGATATTTATAGAAAAAGGAGAAAAACATGGTTCAATATATAAGATAATAGCAATGGCAAAAGAAAGAAGAATAGTAATTGTAGAAAAAGATAAAAAGCAAATGGAACAAATTGCACAAAATACAAATTATCAAGGAGTAATTGCTATAGTACCACCTTTTGAGTATTGTCAAATAGAAGATATTTTAGAATATGCTAAAGAAAAAAATGAAGAACCATTTATTTTAATTCTAGATGGAATAGAAGACCCACATAACCTAGGTTCAATAATAAGGACTGCGGAAACAGCAGGTGTTCATGGAGTAATAATACCTAAAAGAAGAGCAGCTTCAGTAAATAGTACAGTGGCAAAAACATCAGCGGGAGCAGTAGAATATGTGAAAATTGCAAGAGTTACTAATATAACAGATGCAATTGAGAGATTAAAAAAAGAAGGACTTTGGATATGCGGAACAGATATTGCTACAGAAAAATATTATTATGAACAAGACCTAACAGGACCAATTGGAATAGTAATAGGAAATGAAGGAAATGGAATGAGCTTAAAAGTAAAAAAAGCTTGTGATTTTCTAGTAAAAATTCCTATGAAAGGAAAAATAGGTTCATTAAATGCATCTGTTTCAACAGGAATTGTAATTTATGAAGTGTTAAAACAAAGGATAACAAGGAGGGATAATAAATGATGACCAGAAAAAAAAGAAGAACTTTAATAGTAGTAATAATTGCAGTGATTCTATTAATAATAGCAGTTGTATGTATATTATTGTATATTAATACAGATATGTTTAAATCATCACAAACATTATTCTTAAAATATGCAGGAAAAGGGATTGAAAATTTAGGAACAATAACACAAGTGATATCTAATGAATATGATGAACAATTAGAAACAAATCCATATACCTCTAATACTCAAATAAAAGTAAATTATATAGAAAATTTGGGAACAACTGCTGAAAGTACAGAAAATAGTATAAATAGTTTACAATTAACAATAGATGGACAAACTAATAAACAAGAACAATATGATTATAAAAATATAAAGCTATTAAAAGATAATAATCAAGAAATGCGAGTAGAATATATCCAAGAAAATAATAATTATGGATTAAGATTTTCTGATTTATTTAATCAGTTTGCAATGATTGAAAATTCAAATTTAAAGAATTTATATAAAAATATGGGATATACAGATGAAGAGGTAGCTAATATTCCTGATTCAATTTCAATTAATGAAAATTTATTTAACGACATTAATTTCTCAAGTGAAGAAATAGAAACTTTAAAAGAGAAATATTTAAATGTGATTACTCAGAATATAAGTAAAGATAATTTTAGCAAATTATCAAATCAAAATATAACTATAAATAATCAATCATATATAGCTGATGGATATGCATTAACACTTACAAAAGAACAGTTGAATAATATGTATGTAAATCTGCTAGAAACTTTAAAACAAGATGAAATTATTTTAGGAAAGATAGATAATCTACAAAATAAAATAAATACAATTAATTTGTACCAACAAAACTCTACAATAAATATAAAAGATGAATTTGTAAATAGTATAAATCAAAAAATACAAGAAATTAACCAAAGTAATATAGGAAGTGACCAAACTCAGATAACAGCTTATGAAATGGATGGACAGACTGCAAAAATTGCAATAAAAACTGCAGAATATGAGATAGATTTTGACAGTTTAGGAAATAATGGCTTTTTACAATTGAGTTTAATAAAAGGAGAAAATACAAGTGAAATTATATTAGAAAGAAATACAAATGAAACAGATTTAACAATTCAAACAATTAATGAAGAAGGAAAGCCAATAAAAATAACATATAGCCAAACAAATAAAATAGATAATAAAAATGAGACTAAAAATTATAGCTTAATATATGAAGATGACGAGCAAAGAGTTAATGCAAGTATAGTACAAAATATATCTATAGTACAAAATTTAGAAAATAAAGTTTCTACAAATGAAGAAAATGCAGTTACTTTAAATAATTTAGAACAAGGTCAATTACAACAAATAACAAATAATATAAAAACAGCATTAAATAATAAATTAGAAACAGTAAGACAAGATATTAATATTAGCGATATAAATAATATGTTAATAAATATTGGATTAATAAGAGATGAATCTGTATTGGAGTCTACAGTTGTAACAGAGACAGAAAAGAATAGATATAATTCAAAATATGAATTATTACAAGGTGAAAATTTGAAAAGTGAAGATATATCTAGGATAGTAGACACAATAAAATCAAATTTAGTAAATCTTGAAGTAGTTTCGTCTCAAGAACTGAAATTGAAAATAGACAGGCATGAAGGAAATGAAGAAATGGCTAAAGTATTAAATGACTTTTTAGAAGACAATTCAAATCAAGAATATAATTTGAAAGTTGAATATGGTGATGATGGATTAGTGAGTGCACTAATTTTAACAATGGTAGAAAAGAATTAAAAGGTTAAAAGTGCCGAGAAATGGCGGAAAAAATTATATGGGAAAAATATGAAAAAAATTTTTTTAAAAAAATACAAAAAAACTGTTGACAAATAAAAAAAGGTAATGTATAATAAAAATCGTTCCGTATGAAGGAACACAAAAAGTACATTGAAAAATAAACAAATAAATCCTTTGAAGAAAAAACCTAAGCGGTATATTTTAAGAAATTAAAATA
>CALXFJ010000052.1 GCA_944387565.1 uncultured Clostridia bacterium
AATCTGTTACATCTACCATAAAACTATCCATACAAATACTTCCTACAATCGGCACTTTTTGACCATTTATCACAACTTTTCCAACATTTGATAATACTCTTCTTAGTCCATCTGCATAACCTATAGGAACAGTTGCAATTTTTGATTTTCTTTTTGTTATAAATCTTCTACCATAACTGATACTTTCCCCAGTTTCTACTTCTTTTATATATGATATCTTTGATTTCAATTTACAAGTAGGCTTTAAATCTATTTTTTCTTTTATTCCTTTTCCTGATTCGTAACCATACATTATAATTCCTGGTCTTACTAAATTATATTGTGATTTACTAAAATTAATAATTCCATTTGATGCTAAACAATGTATATATTTTATATTAAATTCTTTTTTTACTTTTTCTACTGCTTTATCAAATTTTTCTAGTTGTTCTTTTGTATATTCAAAATCTTCATCTGCTGATGATAGATGTGTATATACACCTTCTACTTTTATATTAGAATTTTCCTTTATTTTCTTTATAAAGTTATCTAAATCATTTAATTCTACTCCAGTTCTTCCCATTCCTGTTTCTATTTCTATATGTACACGTATTTTAGCATTTTTTCTTTTTACTTCTTCTAAAAATTCATTAGAGCAGATTCCTACTATTAAATTATTTTCTTCTATTTTTTCTATTTCTGTTGTAATTGGAGGGTTTAATACAAATATATCTTTTTTATATCCTATTTTTCTTAAATCTGCACCTTCATCTACAATCGCTACTGCTACTATATCAAAATCATTTATAATATCTAATCTTGTATTTATATAAGTTCCATATCCATTTGCCTTTATTACTGGCATTATTTTAGTATCCTTATTTAAGAACCTTTTTATTTGCTCTATATTATATTTAAAATTATCTAAGTTTACTTCTAAGACCGTTGGCCTTGTTATTTTATCCAATATAAACGCCTCCTTAGAAAAAAGTTCTTGCTATTTCACCAAGAACTTATCTTCTTTTATAGTTATTTTTATAATAATTAAAAATGACCTATTTTTGATTTTTTCTCTCTTCATATTGTTTTATTTGCTCTTCAGATAATAACAATTGATTTTTTCTTACATTTACTTTATTATTCTCTTCTTCGTCATCTTCTTTTTTAGAGCTTCCGTTTTCATATTCATCAGTGTTATATGCAATTTTATTTTCCACATCCCTTATATATATTCCTGATTCATAAGTTTCTTTTTTAGATAATGTTTTTGCTCCCAATAAATATCTATTTAGTATTTCTTTATCTTTTTTATTTACTTGCTCTAATCCTATTCCTAAATATTCATATCTCCAAATTATATGTCTTTCATAACTATTAAATTCACAATTTTCTAAATCTTCATAGTCATATTCTACTCTAAATTTCATATTTTGAATTGTTATTGTTATATTTGACCATAATTTTCCTGTTTCAGATTTTCTAAATTCTTCTCTTAACATTTTTATTTTATCATATAGTAATTTTACTAATTTTAAATATTCATTTTCATCTAAGTTAAATTTATTAGGAATTTCATAAACATTTACTGGTTTCTTTTTTAATATTCCCTTTGGGATATAATAAAAATATAATTCTCCTTTTTTTTCTCCATTATCTAAGTCTATAACTGAACTATATAAATATAACTTATCCCATTTTTCTGGTATCATATAAAATAAATTCTTTTGTATTTCTTCATATATTCCTTTTATTTTCTTCGTATGATTTAACATATTTAATCCTATTCCTTATCTAATAAACTTATTCCAGTCATTTCTTCTGGTTTTTCAAGATTCATTAAATCAAGCATTGTTGGTGCTAAGTCTGCTAATTTACCTTCTTGTTTTAATTTTAAATCTTTTTTGTTTGTTACTAATATTAGTGGTACCGGATTTGTTGTATGGGCTGTATGTGGTTCTCCTGTTTTATAATCTATCATTTGCTCTGCATTTCCATGGTCTGCTGTAATTATTAGGTCTCCTTGTTTTGACTCTACTAATTTTACAACTTTTCCTACACATTCATCTATTGTTTCTACTGCTTTTATTGCTGCTGATAAACTTCCTGTATGTCCAACCATGTCTGGGTTTGCATAATTTAAGATTATTACATCATATTTGTCTTTTTGAATTGCATCTAATACTTTATCTGTTACTTCATATGCACTCATTTCTGGTTTTAAGTCATATGTCTCTACTTTTGGAGATGGTACTAATATTCTATCTTCCCCTTCATATTGTTTCTCTTCTCCTCCATTAAAGAAGAATGTTACATGTGCATATTTTTCTGTTTCTGCAATTCTTAATTGTGTATATCCTTTTTTACTAATATATTCTCCAAATGTATTTTTTAGTGGTTCTTTTTTAAATGCTATATGTACATTTGGCATTGTTTCATCATAATTTGTAAAGCATACAAAATATAAATTTAAATCTTTTTTCGTTTCAAATCCATCAAATTCAGGGTCTACTAGACTTCTAGTTATTTCTCTTGCTCTATCTGGTCTAAAATTAAAGAATATTACTGAATCATTTTTTTCTATTTTTGCAACTGGTTCTTTTCCATTACAAATTACTGTTGGTTCTACAAATTCATCAAATACTTCTTTTTGATATGAGTTTTCTATTGCATTTATTGTGCTTCCTGCTTTATTTCCTTCTCCATTTACTAAAGCATCATAACATTTTTTTACTCTTTCCCATCTCTTATCTCTGTCCATGCTATAAAATCTTCCAGATATGCTTGCTATCTTTCCTATTCCTTTTTCTTGCATTTTATCTTGTAATTTTATTATATAACTTTCTGCTGATGCTGGTGGAGTATCTCTTCCATCTAAGAAACAATGTACATATACATCTTCAAAATCTCTTCTTTTAGCCATTTCTAATAAACCATATAGATGACGTATATGACTATGAACTCCTCCATCTGAAAGTAATCCTAAAATGTGTAATTTTGTATGATTCTTCTTACAATTCTCTATAGCAGCAATAAACTCTGGGTTTGTAAAGAAATCTCCATCTTCGATTGATTTTGTTATTTTAGTTAATTCTTGATATACTATTCTTCCTGCTCCAATATTTGTATGTCCTACTTCAGAATTTCCCATTTGTCCTTCTGGTAATCCTACTGCTAATCCACTTGTTTTTATTTGTGTTGTTGGATATTTTTTCATTAGTTTGTCTATATTAGGTGTTTTTGCTAATTCTATTGCATTTCCATCCTTGTTTGGGTTTATTCCAAAGCCATCTAATATCATTAGCATTGTTAGTTTATCTTTCATATCTACCATCCTTCTATTTATCATAATTTGTAATTTTACTAAATTCTTCTGGATTTAAGCTTGCTTTTCCAACTAAGCCTCCATCTATGTCTGACATTTCAAATAATTCTTTAGCATTTGTTTCATTTACACTTCCACCATATAGTATTATAACTCTTGATGCTGTTTCTTGTCCATAAGTTTTTGAAATTTCATCTCTAATTTGTTTTGCTCCATTATTTGCATCTTCACTTGTTGCCGCTTTTCCTGTTCCTATTGCCCATATTGGTTCATACGCTATTACCAAGCTACCTACTTGTTCGTTTGTTAAGCCTTCTAAAACATCATCTACTTGTTTTTTTATTACTTCTTCAGCTCTTCCTTCTTCTCTTTGATTTAATGTTTCACCAACACATACTATTGGTTTTAATCCGTATTTAAATGCTGATTTCACTTTTTTATTTACTATTTCATCTGTTTCATTAAAATATTTTCTTCTTTCTGAATGTCCTATTATTACATATTCTACATTTATTGCTTTTAGCATTTTTCCAGAGATTTCCCCAGTATATGCTCCACTTTCTTCATAGTGCATATTTTGAGCTCCTATTTTTATGTTTGTTCCTTGTGCTGTAAGTATGCTATAAAATAAATCTATATATGGAACACATAAAATAATTTCATTTTTTGTGTCTTTTACAAGTGGCGTTAAGTTTGTTATAAATTCAATCGCTTCTCCTGGATGCATATTCATTTTCCAGTTTCCCGCTATTACTTTTTGTCTCATTTGTTTATTCCTTTCTTTTGCATGATTTTAAGGGGAATTTTCCCCTTAAAGCTTTATTTATCTTGTAAACATTCTATTCCTGGTAATTTTTTACCCTCTAAAAATTCTAGTGATGCTCCTCCTCCTGTTGATATATGTGTCATTTTATCTTGTAATCCTGCTTTTCTTACAGCTGCTGCTGAGTCTCCTCCTCCTATTATTGTTGTTGCATCTAAATCTGCTAAAACTTTTGCTATTTCATTTGTTCCTACAGCAAATTCTTCCACTTCAAATAAACCTAAAGGTCCATTCCATACTACTGTTTTTGCTTTTTGTAGTTCTTCTTTAAACATGTTTATTGTTTTTTCTCCAATGTCTAATCCTTCCCAACCATCAGGAATTTCTGTGCATGCAACAGTTTTAGTTTCTGTTCCTGCTTTTGGTTCTTTTCCTATTTTAGTATCTACAGGAAGCATTAATTTTACTCCTTTATCTTTTGCTTTTTGCATTAATTCTTTTGCTAAATCTAATTTATCTTCTTCACATAGTGAATCTCCTACATTATATCCTTGTGCTTTAAAGAATGTATATGCCATTCCTCCACCTATTAATAATGCATCTACTTTTTCTAATAAATTATCTATTACTCCTATTTTATCAGAAACTTTTGCTCCTCCAAGTATTGCCATAAATGGTCTTTCTGGATTATTTAGTGCTTTTCCTAAGAATTTTAATTCTTTTTCAATCAAGAATCCTGATACTGCTGGTAAATATGATGCTACTCCTACTGTTGAACTATGTGCTCTATGTGCTGCACCAAATGCATCATTTACATATATTTCTGCCATACTTGCTAATTTTTTACTAAATTCTGGGTCATTATCTGTTTCTTCTCTGTGGAATCTTACATTTTCTAATAATAGTATTTCTCCTTCTTTTAAATTAGCAGCTTTCTCAGTTGCATCTTCTCCTATTACGTCTTTTGCCATGATTACTTCTTTTCCTAATAATCTTGATAATTCTTTTGCTACTGGTTTTAATGAAAATTCTGGTTTAAATTCTCCCTTTGGTCTTCCTAAATGAGAACATAATATTATTTTACAATTATTTTCTAATAAATATTTTATTGTTGGTAATGCTGCTACTATTCTTGTATTATCTCTTATATTTTGGTTTTCATCTAAAGGCACATTAAAGTCACATCTAACTAACACCTTTTTTCCTTTTAAATCGATATCTTTTATTGTTTTTTTATCCATCTAAAATTCCTCCTTATTATTTATTATTTTACACATTTTTTCTATTTTTATAAGTCGATTTAATTTTATACCAAAAAAGAATACTTTGCAAGTATTCTTTTGGCTTTTATTTAAGTTATTTTTTATAAATATTTTTAATTTTTTAATTTCATTTTTATTTTTTATATTATTGTTCTATTGTATGTGCTGCTATTGTTTTATCATAGTTACTTTTTAATTCACTTTCA
>CALXFJ010000053.1 GCA_944387565.1 uncultured Clostridia bacterium
AGCAAAAAATAAATGCTTTGAAATATAAGCATTTTTACATAATACTTTCTATAATATTTTAGTTGCTATAACCAATTGGTATTCCAACTTTTTCCTTATCATAAAATATTATTTTTTTACTAAATTCTAAAAAGTATTTATCTTTTATTTTTCTAGATAACATAGAAAACAATATGTTTCTATCTATATTAAAAAAGAATTTTTTTATATCACATTTTAACATCCATACTGAATCAAAATATTTACTTGCACTCCTTAAATATTTAACTGTTTTTTCTATTGCTTTATGCGTTCCTTTTTCTTCAAGACATGCATAACTATCTTCTATAAAATTAGGCTTAAAATATGGTTTTAAGAAGTTTTCTACATACCAACATAGAATTACCCTATCTTTGTAGTTTAATGTCTTTATTTTTCGTTCTTTTGGCTCATATATTGTAAACTCAAAATATTCTGAAAACTTATACCTATCACTAATCAAATCTCTACCAAGAGAAATTATATTTCTTTCTAGATTCATCTCAAATTCTATCACTTGTTTTTTATATCTTTTATTTTTCTTACATTTATTATGTGCTTCTAATAATTTACTGAATGTTATATTTTCTTTAAATACATTATTTATTCTTTTAGGCATGATTTTATCCAACCTCCAAGTATTCTTCCTATTTCTTCTATTTTTTTAGACCATGTATAATAATTATTACTATTTATATATCTATTTTTATATGAAAACCTTACAAAAAAACTCATCATAGCTATTTCTGCATCTAACCTGCCTAAAATCTTAATTCTACTAAATTTATCACTCAATTTATTTGCATATAATATATATCTTAATGAATTATACATTGTTCTACGTATTTCTAAAACTAGAGCATATTTTTCATGCTTTGGATATTTAATTAATAAATTATAACTGTATTCTATTAAGTCTACATATTTTTGATATATTAATAATTTACTTTCTGTTTTTCTTGGTTTATACATTGTTACCTCCTCCAATTTTTACCTTCTTTTTTATTTCTTTATTTTATAAATTTTTTTACATTCAAATCCTTAATCTTTTATATTTAAGCAAAAGAAAAAAGTACATTCGTTCTTAAAGCTAAACAAAATTTAACTAATACTAGAATATACTTTTTATAATTTATATTTTTACCATAAAGGAAGGAATAAACCTTGTATGGTATATGTTCTCTATATCTATCCTTAAACAAATATAACCTGACTATTTTATACCATATTGCAAGACACATGCGAAAACTGTTGTTGTTGTTGGCATTCCCATTGTTGTTGTTGAAATTGAATACTCCTGCATTGGAACCATTGTTATAGTTCCCTCCACGTATAAAGAACGGATTGTTCGAATTCACAAAGTTAGCATTATCACTTACAGGTTTATCCCCATGTACATTTTAAAAATTTACACACTAATCTTGACAAGCTCCTCTTTTCGCTAGAACTAAAGTCCTAACGAAAAGGACTTATTTTCTGCTTAACTATTTTTTCTTATTCTAAAACTAACTTAAAGATAGTCCAGATAACAGATTTCACATTACTTTACTGCAAGACACATGCGAAAACTGCTGTAGTAGTAGGCATTCCCAACGTTGACGCTGAAATAGAATACTCCTGCATTGGAACCACTGTGATAGACCCCTGCACGCATAAAGAACGGATTGTTCGAATTCACAAAGTAAGCATCATCACCATGCCATCCACTTGTTTCATAAGTTGCATCTCCTGGTTTATATGCTGAACTTGCTGAAGTTTCTGTATATGCTGTTGAAAATTCATCACTTGTTCCGTTGGCAAATGAACTTCCATTTGAAAGCGAACCACTTCCATTGTAATACGCCGGAACATATTCATATGCTCCTCCTGATAAATCATATATTCCTGTTTCATTTCCTGTACTACTTTGTTCTGGATTTGCACTAATTCCTGCATCAGCCGTTATAAAATTATTATTATCATTTATTGTTACTTCTTCTCCATCTCTTCCATATTTACTCTCTGTTAAATATGCTACTGCTCCCCATTCACTATTTTTTAGCATATGTGAATTTAAATTTGTAGCATATGCTTTTGCATTTGTGTACATATTTCCTATTGTACAATATCTCCATGAACTCATTCTTGGTTGTACTGCTATTGCTTTATCTGTATTATTACTTGAATCTACTATTATATTTCCTACTGTACTACTATTTGTATTTATATTACTACTATCCGCTTTATTTACTAGACTACTTTCGTATTTTCCTATCCATATTCCTGGTAAATCTTCGCTCCATCCTCCATTTTCATAATTGTTGCTACTGTCATTCATAAATGCTGGATGTACTCTAAAATAATCTCCTACATTTAAGCTTGTTGTACTTGCTACTCCATTTACTTTTCTTCCTTCTTTATCTACTATTCCTCTACTGTCTGAATATCCTATTATTCCACTTGTATCTCCATTTGTTAAATAGGCAGCTTTTGTTTCTTGTGAACTAAAATATATTATTTTATATGCATATCTTGGTATCCATACAAAATAACTCTCTACTCCATTTATTGTTACCTTTGCATTTGCCCATTTATTTTCATCATAATTATAGTCTGTTCCTGATACCCAATTACTATTTTCGTATTTTACTAGTTCCATTGTTGTTCCTTCTGGTAAATCTTCTTTTATTTTTGGAGCATTTGGTGTTTCTGATACATAATTTGTATCTCCTAATAACCATTTTATTTCTATTACACCATAGTCCATTGTTGCTATACTTCCTCCTGTTTCTGGCTCTGGTGTTTCTTCTGGCGCTTTCAATGGTCCTGTTACATTTCCATTTTCATCTATCATATATTGTCTATTAGACTCCTCAAATGTTACTATTATTGGATTTGTTCCTTCTGCATCTGCTTTCGTTCCATTTAATCCAAATTGCTCATCCATATCTCCATCTGTTACTGCTCCATTTCCATTTTTCTTTGCAACTGCTCCTGTATATGCTAATGATATACCTTCTTTTTCTGCTCCTACTTCTGTTTGACTTTTTGCATTTTGTGCTTGAGTTAGTATTCCGTTATTTCCTGTTAACATTGCAATACTTACTCCTGCTAGGATTAGCAAGACTATGATAGTAATTACTAATGCTATAAGTGTAATTCCTCTTTCTTTTTTCATTTGTTTCCTCCTCCTAATTTTATAGTATTTATAAATAACTTATGTGTATATTATATTTATTTTTAAGTTATTTGTAAATACCTTATGATTTATTTTTTCAAAATAATATTATCAATTAATTTTAATCTTGTCAACTCTATAGAGTTAATCTTTTAAAAATATATTTGTTATACTTTTTTTGGTGATAATATGTATTTAAGTAATGCAATAAGACAAAGAATTTACGAACTATGTAATGAAAGAAATATAAGTATAAATAAATTATGTATAATGTCTGGTATAACACAATCAACATTAGCAAATATAAACGCAAGACCAAATACAAATTTAACAGTTTTAACAATTATGAGAATATGTAGAGGTCTTAATATTTCCTTAAAAGATTTTTTTAATTCCTCAATATTTAATATAGATAACTTAGAAGATGACTAGTCTTCTTTTTTATTTTTTTGTTCTTTACTTTCAATTTTTTCTTTAAACTTTCCTAATAAAACTTCTAATATTTTTACTATCTCTATATAATCTTCCTTTTTTAAAGTATATTCTTTATTATTTATTATATTTAAATTAATATTGTTTTTACATTCTAAACAATTTGTATTTTTTCTTGTTTCTTCTATATTCTTCCCCTCCATTTGAAATAATATTCCATAACTTTTATCATTAAATTTAAAATTTCCATTTTCAAACTCATCATATATAATTATTCCCAAATCTTTTTCTTTTAATTTTTCTGCAATTTTATTTATATTTTCTCTTACATATGTAACTGGCATTCCTACTTTACATATTCTTTTAGCACAACATGTCCTTTTTAAATTAAATATTTTTTCTAAAATAATTGCATCTCTACCACAGCTATTGAAAAATACTCCAGATTTTATTAACACTATTTTATCTTTGTTAATTTCTTGTAACTTTTCTATAAATTCGTAAAATTTCATAATTCCTCCTTCCATCAAAAAAAGAGACCTCTTTTTTTATTTTTGAGACCTCTTTTTTTATTTTTGAGACCTCTTTTTTTATTTTTGAGACCTCTTTTTTTATTTTTGAGACACGATATAAATCGTAGCTTCGCTCACAATTTATATCGTTCATTTTAAAAATTATATCTTTAAAATGTTTTTTCTTTTCAAATAAAGCTTTATTATGATTTATAATATAGCATTATTTAAAAACTTTAGCAATAGTTTTTTCAAAAAAATTTATTATTCAAATTTAAAAATTCATCACTTTATCAATTTCATTATTACTATATTGTCTATTAAATTAAAGATTTTATATATAAATTAGATTCTTCATCACAAATTTATTTTTTTAATTTTTTTTGTAAAAAATAAAACATAGACATTTAATCTATGCTTTATTCATTTTCATTATTTAATTGTTTGAGACAAAAAAGCTCCGTCCCCATTTGTCTCAAATGTGTTTTTTTATTTCATTGTATATTTCTTCGTGTATATCTTCTACTGTTCTTATTTCATTGTCTTCTACACATGTTACTTCATACCAATTATATTTTTTTGCTACATAACAAGCTGCATTATATGCATCTCTTAAGTGATTTTCATCACTTTCATGTATATCTTTTTTGGTTTCATGTGTGAATTTATTTTCTCTGTCCTTTATTAATTCTAATGATTTTTCTACTGGCATATTTAAGAAAAATACTTCTGTTGGTACTGGTAATCCATATAAATTAAATTCAAAATCCCATAACCAATTTAAGAATTTTTCTCTTTCTTCTTTATCATCTATTTTTCCTGCTTGGTGTACCATATTTGCTGTTGTATATCTATCTGCAAGTATTATTCCTCCATTATCATAATATTCTTTATATCCTGTTTGGAATGTTGCATATCTATCTGCTGCATAAAATGTTGATGCTATATATGGACTTACTTCTTTTGCATTTTTACCAAATTCTCCAGATAAATACATTTTAACTAATCCTGAACTTGGACTATCATAGTTTGGAAAACTTACTACTTTAAAATCTACTCCATCTTTTTCTAGTCTTTCTTGTAATTTTGTAAATTGTGTTTGTTTTCCGCTTCCATCTGTTCCATCTATTACAAATAATTTTCCCATTTTAATTTTCCCCTTTGTTTTAT
>CALXFJ010000054.1 GCA_944387565.1 uncultured Clostridia bacterium
ATTTATTATTATTTTATTCTTATTTATAAATTTAATGTGTTACGTTCAACTTATATAAAAATTTAGAATACTTTTTGGCCTTACACATTTTCTATTTTGTTACTTTTCTTTTTTTCCTATTATTATTTCAGGCTTAAATCCTAGTTCTTGAACTGCATTTATCCAATCCAGCAAATTTAATTTTAATCTTAAAGAATTATACTTACTTATGTCTTGTTTTTTCCATACTGTTTTATTTGTAATTATTAAAACCAATGTTATCTTTTCTACTTCCTTTAACTCTTTTCCAAATTTCTTAATCACTGCACCTTTATTATGTACATAATGTCTTGCTCCATTTATTGATTGATTTATACATTCTATAAATTTTCCTGGTTCTCCAATTTTTACATGCATAAGTGCTTTTTCTTTTGGGTCATATAAATCTGCTACTTCAATAGTTAATTCTTCTTTTCTATCTAATAACATAAATCCCATATCATCTCTTAAAGAATAATTATATACTCTTTCTTGATATAATATACTATTCATTTCATCACAATTTTTATAAACCTTTCCTATAATTTCTACTGAATATTTCTTTCTTAATTCTTGTAAATCACCCAAATTATATTTTTCATCAAACACTATTATTGGGCTAATTCTATCTTTAATATCTTTTTCTACTTTTTTTACATATTCTTTATTAAATCTTGTCCATCTGCCATTACTTAAGCAATAATATTCATTTTCATTATCTAGACATGTAGTATAGTCAATTAAGTCATACAATCCATATTGTATAAGTCCAAGTCTTACTTTTATCTTTCCAATATCTTGAATATTAAATTCTTCTATAAAATCCTTAACATTTTCTAAATTTAATTCTCCATATACTTTTTTTAATCTTCCTGAATATATTTCACAGCCATCTTGGTCATTTATTGTTTCAATTTTTCCATCTTTATTTATGTATATTCCTATTGATACAGAGGTATTGTCTACGCCTAATACTTCTTGGCTTAATTTTTCATTTAATTTTTCTATTGTTTTAGCATCTTTTGTTTTTTGTAAATAATATAACTTCGGAATTGGAAAATTAGGTTTATATGTTTTCATTATTGTATCTATATTTTTTATTATAGAAATTATATTTTCTCCATTCACTTCTTTTTTTAGTGAGACCCTTAAATAACTTGAAAAATCTGCTTTTGAATCTATTAATTCTAATAGCTGCGTAACTGCCTTCCTTCCGTTTCTTTCTTCTAAATCTGCTATCAAATAATCTACTGCCTCTCCTACTTGAGTACTAAAATTAGTACTATTATATATTGTCAATGATTTACTTTTGCTTAGTGAAAAGAATTTTGATGATTGCGTATTAATGGATTCTTCATTTGCTGCTCTTGATGCAAATTCTAGACCAAAATTTAAATCTACACAATTACTTACTAAATGTATTCCTAGTCCAAATGTAATAATATAAATAATAGTTCTATCTACTTCATTACTTTCTAGTTTATATATTTGTCCTTCTATTACCAATACTCCATATGAAGATGAAACTGGTCTTTCAAAGTCAGCTAAATTATCAAATATTCCTTTCATTTGTTCATACCAATACAATTTTCTTCCTTCTTTATTACTATTTGCAAAATAAAATTTTAAGTTGAACACATCATTTCCCTGTTGTATTGATTTTTCTCCTTTTTTACATTCTATACCTTTTTCCTCTATACTTTTTTCTATTCTTTCTAATATTTCTTTAATTCCATATTCTTCTTTTGCTTTAAAGATTTCTAAGCCAAATGAACTCATTTCTACTTCCTCCTCAAAAAATATTGCTAAATATTATACAACATTTTTCGACATTATTCTAGCTATTTTTTACGAAACAGCAAAAAAGCTATATGAAAATTAATCCATATAGCTTTGTATATTAATTTTAATATTTTATATCTCTTGATTTTATTTTGAATACTATTATTGCTACTATTGTAACTGCAATTGCAACTAATATTATATTCTCTATACCTGTATTAGGAAGTCTTGTTGCTTGTACTGTTGTGTTATCAGTATTTCCTGATTGCATACCGGCATTATTTGATATATTAGCATTTATTGATGAATTATTGTTTGTTGCGTTTCCATTATTTCCAGAATTATTTGTATTATCATCTTCTACTGGTGTAGTTACCTCCTCTTCCATTTTTACAGTAACTTCTTTATTAAATGTAAAATCATTATTTCCATCTGTTAATAATATATTATTTATTTGTACTTTTCCTTCTGTACCAGGTTGTACATCATCTTTTAATGTTAATGTTATTTTTGTTATATCTGTGTTAGGATTTGCCCTATCTACATCACCTAGTAAAACTTTTGTACTACTTTCATAATTTGCTGTCCAACCGTTTAAACCTTCTACTTCTACACTTTGAAACATATTTTCATCAAATTCTAATGTTGCTTGATATCCTAATGTTGCACCAGCTTCTACTCCTGTAAAGTCTCCTAATGATAATGTTAATTCTACTGTTTTTGCATCTTCATTTATTGTTGTTTGTCCATTTAAATTTAGTTCTATATTTGCTTCTCCTTCTGCAAAACTTGATATTGTTCCTATTGTTAAAATCATTGCTATTATTAAAATAGTCATTATTATTTTATTTTTCATCATAAATTCCTTCCTTTGCTTAATTATTCCTTATAATTTTACCATTATTTGTTAAATCCGACAATATCTTTTATTTTAAGTTTTTGTTACACTTTTATTTCAGAAAGATTACATAGTATAATGTATATTTCACTCTTTTTTACTAATATTTTATCTTTCTTGATTTTATTTTAAATATAATTACTAAAATAACAAGTACACATATTGCAATAATTATACTTTTTTTCATTCCTGCATTTGGAAGTTTATCTACTTGATTAGATACAGTAGCTGTTGTATCTATCGTATTTTCTCCTTGTATTACTGTTATATCCTTTATATTATTTACTTTTTGTGTTTTGCTAGCATTTTCGTTTGTAAAGTTTATTGTTACTTGTTTATCTGCTGTTATTTCAAATTCCCCATCTGTTAATAATATATTATTTAATCTTATAGTTGTGTTTTGTTTATTTGCTATATTTTCTTTTTTTATTTTTAATGCGATTTTTGCTATTTCTGTATTTGCTTTTCCTTTTGATGTATCTCCTAATATCATATTATTATTAAAAGATGCACTCCAGTCGTTCATACCTTCTACTGTTACTCCTTCAAATATTGAATTATCATATTCAATATTTGCTGTGTATCCGAAGTGGCATTTCTTCAGATATATTAATAAAATTACCTAAACCTAATGTTAAAACTAATATATTATCTCCACTATTATTTACTATATAATTTTCTTTTTCCGTCTTTAAATTAACATCTATTGTTGCTGCATTGACTGTTATCGGTATTAATATTGTAATTAAAAGACATATTATGCTTAATGTTATTTTTTCCATAAGTTTCTCCTATATTTCTTGTCCTAATATTATTTTTCTTATCCTTACTAAATCTTTTACATTTATTTCTTTGTCTTCTGTTAGTTCTGCTGCCATTGTTTGGTATTCATCAAATTGTTCTATTTTTAAAATATTTCTTCTTATTTTTACTAAATCTTTTATATTAGTAATTCCATCTTTTGTAATATCCCCTTCTACTATTATATAGAATGTATCTTCATTTTCTGTAATTAGTTTATCTCCTGTTGCTACTATTTCTCCATCTTCCAATAATTTATTTTCTCTATATACATTATAATCTATATTTCCATTTAATATTTTTCTAAAGTTTTCAAGTTTTGTATTTGCTTTTACTCCTAATATATACTTACCTTCTAATTTATATTCTTCACTTTCTGGTTCTAGTTCATATCTGATTTCAAATTCTATTCTTGTTTCATTATCAGCTGCATCTTTTATAATTAATGTATATTTTCCTTCATCTTTTATTTCATTTCCTAATTGATATGTTATACTTTTACCATTTTTTAGTAATTCTACACTATCTATATCATCATCTTGAGAATCTGGAGTAACTGCTGCTTCATAAACTTTTCCATTTTCTACTCCTGTTACTTCTGGTGCTTTTTTATCTAGTGTTATATTATATTTTAATAATGTATTATAGTCATCTGATACTAAAATAGTAATATCTCCATTTTGTAAATCCTCTGCTTTTAATGTTATTGTTTTATTATCACTTGATATTTCATATTCTTCTGCACCATTTACTTGTGTTTTTACATTTTCTTGATGTATAAATGAGTTTTCATCATATAATTTGCTATACAAATCTGGTAATGGTACTTCTATGTTTTCTCCTACTATTTTTTCTTTTATTTCTACTGCCATATTTTGATTATATGCACTATATTTTTCTAAACTACTTAAATTACTTAAATTTTCAAAATTTGCTATATAATTATTATCCATATATAAATACTTTAATTTAGGACAATTTACTAACCCTGATACATCTCTTATTTGGTTTTTATTTATATTTAAGTTTTCTAACTCCTCTAAACTTTCTAATTCAGATAAAGAATTTATTTGGTTATTGCTTACACTAAGTATTTTTAATTTTGAAAGATTTTGTACTCCTGATAAAGATGTCAATTCGTTATTATCTATGCTCAATTCTTCCATATTTCCAGAAATATTTTCTATACTTTTTATTTTATTGTTACTTAAATTTACTGTTTCCAAATTAACTAATTTACTAAAATCTGGCACATTTTCTATAATATTATTAGCAAATGACATATCTACTAAATTAGTCCAATTACTTACTACATTTATATTAGATATATTATTCCCATCTAAACAAATATACTTCATATCTAAATTACTAAGTACATCTATATTTTCTATTTTATTGTTTATTGCTGTTATATTTTCTAAGTTTTTTAAATTACCTAATACACTTATATCTGATAAATTGTTTCCACTAAATGATATTTTTTCTAAATCATTAAATCCTCTTAAAGGACTTAAATCCGTAATTTCATTCCAATCTAAAAATATCCATGTTATTCCTTTATTGCTAAATGCTTCTATTCCCGATAAGTCTTGTATTCCTTTTCCTGCAAGTCTTAATGATGTTCCACCTGGCTGAGATACTATTTTATCTATATCTGATTCATATATTTTTGTTTT
>CALXFJ010000055.1 GCA_944387565.1 uncultured Clostridia bacterium
AAATATCCCTTGAATTTTAAGGGATATCTTTTTACATCAAATATTTTTTTACTATTTCATAAAACATTTGAGTTCCTATTAAAATCGCATTTTCACCAACATTAAAATCTTCACTATGTTGAGCATGAAATTTATCTCTTCCACAACCTACAAGCATCATAGCACCTGGAACTTTTTCTAAATAATATGAAAAATCTTCTGATGCTGTTGTTTGATAAGTTGTATCAACATTTTCTACCACTTTTGTTGCTAATTCTTGTAACTCTTTAGCTTCTTTTTTAGAATTTACTGTTACTGGATATTCCACTAAAAACTTTACTTCTGCTTTTCCTCCCATGTCTTTCGCAATAGTTTCTATTTTTTCTAGTAACTCTTTTTTACTTCTTTTCCTTACTTCATTATTATTAGTTCTACATATACCTTTCATATATACTTTATCTGGTATTACATTATTTGTCTTTCCTCCACTTATAGCAGTTATTCCAAGAACAGCTCTTTTTTCTGGCTCTACATCTATCTTTGCCATTTGTTTTAAAGCTATTCCTATTTTATTTGCAATATATATTGGGTCTATACAATTTTCAGGCATTGCTGCATGCCCACCTTTTCCATGTATAATTACATCAAACGGGTCTGATGATGCCATAATAGTTCCTTCTTTTATTGCTATTGTATCTTCTTTTAATTGTCCCCATACATGAATTGCAAATGCTTTATCAACCTTTGGATTTTCTAATGCTCCATTTTGAACCATAAATTTTGCTCCTGCATTTCCTTCTTCATCTGGTTGAAAAAGTAACTTTACTGTTCCTTTTATTTTATCTTTATTATCAATCAATATCTTTGCTAAAGAAAGCATAATAGTCATATGAGCATCATGCCCACATGCATGCTTAGTTCTTCCTGTTTCATCCATTACAACTGCATCCATATCAGTTCTAAAAAGAATACATGGACCTTCTTCTTTTCCTTTTAATGTCGCAATTATTCCTGTTGCATATATATTATTATTTATGTCTGCATATCCCATTTCTTTTAGTCTTTTTAATATATATTCTGAAGTTTTAAATTCATTTAAACCCTTCTCTGGATGATTCCACAAATATTCTTTATCTATTTTCATTTGTGGCTTTAAATCTTCTACTATTTTTTCGATATTCATAAAGTTCTACCCTCTTATTTAAATAATTTAATTATTCTATCTACTGCTTCTTTGGTATCTTCTTTGCTTGAAAAAGCTGTTAATCTAAAAAATCCTTCTCCACATTTACCAAATCCAACTCCTGGTGTTCCAACAACTGCCGCTTCATTAAGTAATTTTTCAAAAAACTCCCATGAATTCATACCTTTAGGTATTTTTAGCCATATATATGGTGAATTAATTCCTCCATATACAGTAAAACCAACTTTTTCAAATTCATTTTTTATATACTTTGCATTTTCTTTATAATATTTTATATTTTCTTTAATTTCTTTTTGTCCTTCTTCAGTATATACTGCTTCTGCTGCTCTTTGTGTAATATATGGCGCTGCTCCAAATTTTGTGCTTTGTCTTCTTCTATATAAACTATTTAATTCTACTTGTTCTCCTTTAGAATCAAATATTTTTAAACTTTTTGGCACAACAGTAAAAGAACATCTTACACCAGTAAACCCTGCTAATTTTGAATAACTTCTAAATTCTATTGCTACATCTTTTGCACCTTCTATTTCATATATACTATGTGGAATAGATTCATCTTCAATAAACACTTCATATACTGAATCATAAAGAATTATTGCATTATTTTCTTTAGCATATTTTACCCAAGCCTCTAACTGCTTTCTTGTTAGAACTGTTCCTGTTGGATTATTTGGAGAACATAAATATATTATATCTACATGCTCTTTTGGTAATTCAGGTGTAAATCCATTTTCTTCAGTTGCATTTAAATATACAATATTTGTTCTTCCCATCATTATATTTACATCTCTATATGCTGGATATACTGGATCCATTAGTGCTACTTTATTATCTATTGATAATAAGTCAGCAATTCCTGCAAGGTCTCCTTTAGTTCCTGAAGCTATAAAAACCTCATCTTCTTCTAAATCTACACCTCTTTTTTTATATTCAACATCTAAAATCCTATTTATTAAAAAACTATAACCTTGAACTATTCCATATCCTTTAAATGTTTCTTTTTCTGACATTTCTAAAGTTGCTTTATTCATTGCTTCTATTACTTTAGAAGCAAGTGGAAGTGATACATCTCCAATTCCTAAGTTTATAACTTTTTTATCTGGATTATTTTTTTCATACTCATTTTTCTTATTTGTTATATTAGAAAATAAATAATCGTTTTCTAATCTTAAAAAATTTTCATTTACTAATGCCATTTTATTTCCTTCTTTCAAAATGTCGCATGAGAAACGTCCCAACGCGACATTATGGTCTTAATAAGTCTTCTAATACTACTTTACTTCCATATTTTATAATCATCGGAACTGATTTTGATAAAGTAACTCCTTCTATATTTGATTTAACATCTCTTGTTCCTGGTATTACTACTGCATCTTTTGGTATTACTATTTGACCATTTTCATTAGGAAGTATTATATTTCCATTTACATTATCATAAACTGGTGTACTTGCAGTGATTGTAACTCCTGCTCCTATTACTGCCCCCTCTTTTACTATTGTTCCTTCTGTTATTTGTGAACCTGCTCCTACAAATACATTATCCTCTATTATTACTGGATATGCTCCTACTGGCTCTAGTACTCCTCCTATTATTACTCCTGCACCTAAATGTACATTTTTTCCTATTTGTGCACATGAACCTACTAATGCTAATGAATCTACCATAGAACCTTCATCAATGTATGCTCCTATATTTGTATAACATGGTGGCATAAATGTAACACCTTTTCCAATAAATACTCCATCTCTTATTGATACTGTTTTTGATACCACTCTTACTTTATCTTCTAAAGCTACTTTTCTTTCCCCCATTGTGTCCTTATCTATTGTTCCATCTTCAAATTTTATTACTTCTCCGTATTTAAATCCTAAAAGTATAAATTGTTTTACCCAAGTATTTACTTTCCATTCTCCATTTTCTTTTGATGCTACTCTTACTTTTCCTGTATTTAAATCTTTTTTAAATTCCTCCCATATTGGTAAAAATTCTTCTCTGGTTAAGTTCTTATTTTCTAACATTTTAAGATATTTTTGCATGTGATTTCCTCCTTAATTTTTTTCATTTAACTTTTTATTTCCTTTATCCATCATTTTCTTAGCAATTTTTAAGATTAATTTATTTGTAGCAGGAACCGCTTCTCTATCTTTCTTTATTTTTAATATTTTCATGCAATTATCTGCAGAGTCTACACATAAATCTATTCCTGATATAAATGTTGCCATGTCTGAGTTTAAGAATACTAATGGTTTTGCCATCTCTTCTGGTGTTGCAAGTCTTTTAGCAACTCCTGTTTCTTCTAATAAAGCTTCTTTTCCTCCTGCCATTTTTTCGAATTCATCTTTCATTCCTGTATCTGTTGAACCTGGCATTACATTATTTATTCTAATACCTTTTTTTCCATATTCAATTGCTTGTTCACATATAAATTGTGATAAACATCTTTTTGAATACATATATGCCATTGTTGCTGGTGCAATCTTTGCAAGTGGCATAACTAGTTTTTCTACTTCTTCCCAAGTTTTACTATGTACTACTTTATTTTGTTCTTTTTTATAAGATTTCCAATTTAACCCTGCTGTTGATGTAACAAATGCAATTGTTCCACCTTTTCCCATTCTTTCGCTTAAATATTTTAATGTTATATACATATTTGCTGTATAATTACAATTAAAAGTTGTCATATAATCTGTTTTTGAGCCTGAAAGACCCGCAACTCCAAAAAACGAATCTATTTTTTCTGGTAACTCATTAAATAAATTATCTATTTCTTCTTTTTTTGCTAAATTACATTTTATAAATTTTTCTATTCCATTTACATTACATTCATTTAAATCTACAGCATATACTTTTGCTCCTAAGTCTACTAACATTTCTACAGTTGCTTTTCCCATTCCACTTGAAGCTCCTGTTACTACACATTTTTTTCCTTCATATCCAAAATAATCTTTCATTTGTTTCTCCTTTTTACTTTAGTTTTTTATTACATAAATTTTTTTCCACTTTTCCAAGCTTCTCCAACTTTCTTTCCTATTGCATAATATCCATTTTGAAATTGGTCAAATATAAATGCATTTAATTTAGTTGGGTCTACTTTTCCATTTTCATCTAAAACTTTTTCGTCTGCTATTACATTTACTATTTCTCCAACAACTCTAAATCCACTTACATCTTTTTCTGCTTTTATTACTTTACATTCTAATGTTATAGGATATTCCTCTATTATAGGTGCATCAACTCTTGTACTTTTTATTGCATGCATATTTGTTCTTTCGAATTTATCTTCCATTGTATTTCCTGTAGCTGTTCCAAAAAAATCTGATTCTTCTAGATGATCTATATCTGCAATACTTATTGTAAATGCTCCTCTTTCTTTTATATTCTTTGATGTTTTATGTGATTCTGTAATATTTAATGCAACTTTATTATTGTCACAAATTCCTCCCCATGCCATATTCATTACATCTACTTTGTCATTTTCTCCATATGTTGCTATCATTAATACTGGCATTGGAAATAAATATGGATGTACTCCTAAATCTTTTTTCAAACTAATCACTCCTATCTTATAATTATTTTATATGCTCACATAATATCACAAAAGCAAGTAATTATCAACAATTACTTGCTTCATTTTGTATTGCATTAATGCAATAATTTAACTTTATTAGCTTATTTGCATTTTTAGTTTTTCTAATTCTTCTTCACTGATATGTGTCATTTTTATTATATCACTATCTTTCATTTTATTTTTTACCATTTCTTTTGCTACTTGTATTATCCCTTGACTTATTCCAATTAATTTTCCTTCACTTATTCCGATTTTTCTTCCTTCTGCTTCTCCTATTTTCCTTCCTTCAGCTTCTCCTTTTTTTCTTCCTTGGCTTTCTCCTGCTTTCATT
>CALXFJ010000056.1 GCA_944387565.1 uncultured Clostridia bacterium
ATCATTCTCCTTCCATTATAATTTCTTTTACTTTTAAAGTCAATATTTCTTTATGCATAAATATATAACTTTTAATCTACTTTTCTTTATATTTCTCTCTTTTCACCTTCTTTCTTTATTTTTCTTTTTAATCAATTTTATTGGATTTTTAAAGAATTAAAATTTTTGATAAAAAAATACAATAGTAATACTAAAAATTGTATTGCTATTGTATTTTACTACATTTTATACACTTTTTCAAGTACATATAATAAATTTTTACCTTTTTATTATAATATAATTTAACGTTGCTTATTAACATTTGCATCAATATCAGAAACTTCTCCACTTTCATTTATTGTAAAATAAATTCTTATTTGCGTTGAATTATCTCCTGATAATAAAAACTCATATTCTCCACTATTTAACTCTCCATATAAATTAGTCCAATCATATGCTTTTCTAATTGTATTTTCATCAATATTTTCAATTTTTTCTGTTGTGTCACTTCCTATTTCTGAAATCTTGGGTACTTCTTCCCAATCAAAAACATATGCACCGTATTTGTGAATATCCATTTTCTTGTGTTGTTGATGGTTCTGATTTTACATTTTTATTAAGTAAAGTATATGAATTAGGATAATCATATTTTAATTTATTCATATCTTTTATCGTAAATGATAATCCATTTTTATTTATATAATCAACTGAAATCTTAACATTATCATATGAGCTATAAAAATTCATTAATACTTCTTTAGGTATTTGAATTTCACTTTGATTTTTAGTAATCTCTATTTTATCTACTTCAGTAATTTCTTTTTCTTCTACACCTTGAGCAATATTTCCATTAAAATATATTAATATTTCTTGTCCTTCTTTAAATCCAATATTACCTTCTTTTGAAAAACTAACTGTAAATAAATCTGTTGTATCTTCTAATCCCATAGCATCTAAACTATCCTTGTTTACCCTTACAACTACCGCTTCTTTAATCGCTTTTTTATTTACATTATTTATTAATTCAAGTTCTTCAGAATCTTGTTTTAATTTCGTCATCCAAATAACATTATCTAATTTTTCTACAGAATAACCACTTTTAGAAACTGCTACATCATATTGAATCCAATCTGGCCAATCTATTACTCTTATAGTATCTCCTAAATTTAATTTAGATAATTTATTTTTATCTGCTTTAAATGAATAATATGAATAATCTGGCACTTTAACACTAATATTTCCATTCTCTATATTTGTTACATTAGCTAAAACAAATCTTTTATCAACATTTCCTGCAAACATTTCTTCATCTTGAACATATATATTATCTCCTATATTCACTTGTGAAGAATTTATATCTTTTCCATTTACATCTTTTATTCTTGTATTTTCATCACTTATATTTTTCACACATTCTAAACTTATGTCTATTCCGGTTACTGAATCTCCATCTATTTCTGATACTGTAAAACTATATACTTCTATATAATTAATTACAAAAAATCCTGCTATTAATAAAAAAATTATTAATAATATTAAAATAATTAGTAATATTATTTTTTTCACTCTTTTCTTCATAAACATTCCCCCCTTTTTTCTTAAAAAAATTCTAGCATAAAAGCAAGTAATTATCAATAACTACTTGCTTTTTTAATCAAACTCTATTTCTATTATTAAATAATTATTTATGTATTTAGCAGAAATTTTACCATTATTTATCTTTATTAATTCTTTTGCAATAGATAATCCAATTCCAGTTGATTTTCTTGCATTTTCTACTGTAAAATATCTATCAAATATTTTATTTACAGTTGTTTTATCTAAAGATGTTGTTTTATTTACAAATGTAATCTTTCCTTCTTTTTCAAGTGTTACTTTTAAGTCTCCTTCACTATATTTACTTACATTTGATAAAATATTTTCAAATACTCTTGTAATTGTAATTTTATCTAATTTTTTATAAATTTTCTCCTTGGTTATTTCTACTTTAGGATTTATTTTCCTTTCTTTAAAAATATTATAAAAACTTGCTAAACATTCTTCTAAAATATCATTTAAACAACAAATCTCTTTTTTTACTTTATTTCCAATATCCATTGTTTTTGAAAAATCAAACAATTCATCTGTAAGATTTTTTAATTCATTTGTTTTATTATCTATGATTTTTATATATTCTTTTTGTTTAGATTCTTCTTTTTCTTCTTTTATTAAATCTATATATCCCATTATTGCAGTAAGTGGAGTTCTTATGTCATGAGAAATATCTGTGATAGCTCTTTTTATCTCTTGATTTCCATTTTCGTATCTAATTCTTTCTTTTCTTAAAACTTTTAATTCTTTATTTAAATCATTTGCTAATTCTTTTATTTCTTTATCATTAGAAGATATTGTTAATAGACTGTTTGTATCTGATTTTAATATTTCTTTTATTTTTGTTCTTATTTCTTTAATCGATTTTTTCATCAAATATATTTTTATTATCATAAAAACTATTATAATCATTAACAAAAAACTTATTAAATAAAGCCAAATCACATTTCTCCTCCTATTTTAATTCTTTTATATTAAATAAATATATTCCTATTGCAGTTATAATAATTATTAATCCTAAGGAATACAAAGGATATACTTTCATATTATTAAAATCTTCTTCGTTCATATTTATTTTATTTCCTGATATTTCTATCGCTTGACTTACTGGATTAAAGTTAATAATTGTTTTACAAGTAGTTTGTATTATTTTTCCCGGATAATCTTCATTTTTAACAACTTCATATGTAACATTTCCTTGTTCATCCATAACAATATTTTTTTGTATATATTCTGTACTATTTGCAGTTGGTGATAAAAGCATATCTATTACAAACATAATTAAAATAAGAAGTAATGAACTAACTGTTGATATAGTTATATTTGAACATATTAATGCTATAAAGTTAAAAATTGATGAATATACTATAATAATCATTATTATATCTAATAAAATAACAGCCAATTGTAAAAAACTCATTTGTACCAAGCCAAAAATTGGTATTGATACTATTGATACTATTATTAAATATATTAATTCTAAAAATATCCCTACTAAAATACTAACAATTAAATTTGATAAATAAATATTTTTTCTACTATGACCTGCAACAATCTTATTTCTAATAGTTCCATCTGAATATTCTGCACCTACAAATAAACTTGTAAATATTGCAATAAAAAATCCTATTATATTTATAAATTTCATAAGTAATATATCTGTTGTATTTGATGATATTCCAAATACACTACTATATTTTATATTATTTAAATACTCACTAACAAGCATAAAAACAGCTATTATTATTGTTAAAATTACTAGTCCTAGAAATATTTTATTTTTTCTTAATCTATAAAAACTTGCATTTAACAATTTATACATTACTATTACCTCCAATCAGATTTATATAATAATTTTCAAGTGATTCTTCTTTTTCATTAAATCCATTTATTATACAATTTCTCTTGGATAATTCGATAGCAAGTTCTGAAATATTTACTGAATCATATATATTTATAAGTTCATCTGAAATAACCTCATATGAAATATTATTTTGTTCTAAATATAAAGCACATTCTTTTATATTATTTACTTTTATTTCTATTCTTTTTCTTGAACTTTTTTCTAATTCCTTTTTACTTATTTCTTTGATTATTTTACCTTTATCAATAAAACCATATTCAGTTGCAATTTTTGATAGTTCATCTAAATAATGGCTAGATATTAAAAATGTAATTTGCCTTTCTTTATTAAGTCTTAAAATCAATTCTCTTATCTCAATTATTCCTTCTGGGTCTAATCCATTTATAGGTTCATCTAAAATAAGAAAATCAGGATTTCCAACTAACGCTATTGCTATTCCTAACCTTTGCTTCATTCCTAATGAAAAATTCTTAGCTTTCTTTTTTCCTGTTTTTGCTAGTCCTACTATTTTTAATAATTCCTCTAAATTATCATAATTAGGTAAACCTACTATTTTATATTGTTCTTTTAAATTGTCTTTTGCTGTTGCTTCTAGTCTAATTGCAGGTATTTCTACAATTGCTCCCATTCTTTTTCTTGCTTTATTAATATCTTTACTTGTATTTGAAATTCCATAAATAGAATATGTTCCACTTGTTGGCTTTTGAAGTCCACAAATAACTCTAATTAATGTAGTTTTACCAGCTCCATTTTTTCCAATAAGTCCGTATATTGAACCTTTTGGAATGTGCATATTAAGATTATTTAATGCTTTAAAATTTTTATATCTTTTTTCAAGATTTTGTGTTTGTAAAATATATTCCATAACCTCCTCCTTTCATTTTCTATTTTACAATTAAATAGTTAAGAAATCGGTTAAGAAAATAGTTAAGATTTAGTAAAGAATTATTCATGAATTTTAAATCCTATCCCCCATACTGATTCTATATATTCTTCATCAGTTATATTTCTTATTTTCTTTCTTATATTACTAATATGAACTTTTAAAGAATTTTCATCACAATCTAATGTATCATCACTTATAAGTTCTAATAGTTTTGATTTTGCCACTACTTTTTTAGGGTTTAATAATAGTTGTTTTAATATTGCATATTCTGTTTTCGTTAAATATATTTCTTTTTCTTTGACATATAAAATATGATTATCTTCATTTAAAAACATATCTTTATATTTCATTTTTGTATTTACGTTTTTTCCTTTATTTATTCTTAGTTGTACTTTTACTCTCGCTATAAGTTCTTGTGCATTAAAAGGCTTTACTATATAATCATTTGCTCCACTTAATAATGCGTTTATTTTATCTTCTTCTGAAATTTTTGCACTTATTACTATTATTGGAATTTCTTTAACTTTTTTTATTATTTCTTCTCCATTTAATCCTGGTAACATTAAATCTAATAATATTAAGTCTATATTTTCTTTGTTTAAAATCATTAAAGCTTCTGTTCCAGAATAAGCATTAACCACTTT
>CALXFJ010000057.1 GCA_944387565.1 uncultured Clostridia bacterium
AATACTTTTTTTATAAAATCTATCATTTTCCAAAATTTTATTTTATTTTTGTTGTTATCCCGTATAAATTGTGATAAGATAATATGGTGCAGCAAAAGCTGTAGCATTATAATAGCCTATATGAAAGGACAAAAATGGACATCAAAAAGACTATTCCTTTTGATGTAATTCCAAAAACATTTATAGTTCCAAATCTAAAAAATCCAATAATACATATAGTAACACCAGAAGAAAGTGGCTATAACCATTTACAAGTTTTTACACAAAATACTTTTTGCCAAAATATTACTTCTCAATTCATTGGTTTATCCAAAACTGATGATGGAAATGCACATCCTACATATGTGTCAGAAGTAACTACCCAAGATTTATTTCTTGGCGGTAAAAAAGGATATTATAATGGTTCTGATATTTTAAATAAAATTTGTAAAGAAACATTTTCACAAACCGGATTTCTTTCAGCTAGGAGTATTAACGAATCTGATTTACAATTTTTTAATTACAAAAACGAAAAATTAGAATATTGGGTAGCAACTCCTGTTAAAGAAAACCATTTTTTCTATATGTATGCAATTTCTAATGGAGAAGATAAAGCTTACTTTTTATCAAATTCTATTGGAAACGAAAAAATACATCACTGCCCTATTAGAGCAGTTTTTACTTTAGATTGCATAGTTACTGACATTGGAGATTATAATAATTGGATAGAACTATAAACTAAGTAAAACAGACCTCTTAAATAAGGGGTCTGTTTACTTTTCTAATTTTTCTTTTAATTTTTCAAGTGCTATTTTTCTGCTACTTACTTTATTTTTTTCTTTGCTTGTTAATTCTGCTAATGTTTTTCCTCTTTCTAATTCAAATATACTATCAAACCCAAAGCCATTTTCTCCTCTTGCCGTTTTTGAAATTTTTCCTTGTATCTCTCCTGTTACCACAATTTCTTTATCATCATAGAAATATGCTATAGCACAAACAACTTTTGCATTCCTATTTTTTTCATTTTTCATTTTTTCCAATATGAAGTTATTTCTATCCTCATCTGTTGCATTTTCTCCTAGAAACCTTGCTGTATGAACTCCTGGCCATCCATTTAATACATCTATACACAATCCACTATCATCTGCAATACATGGCATATTCGTTATTCCAGATATTTCCTTTGCTTTTCTTATAGCATTTTCTTCAAAAGTTTTGCCATCTTCATCTACATTGAATTTACATCCTATATCTTTTAAACTTAGTAAATTATAATCATTTAAAATTTCTTTTATTTCTTCTAATTTTCCTTTATTATTTGTCGCTATTAATATTTCTTTCATTTCTTACCTCTTCATTTTTTATAAATAATATCATATATCAAAAGCAAAAGCTATAAAAATAGTAATAAAATCTGTTTTTATAGCTTAAATTTATATTTTTTAATTTTCTATCTTTTTTCCAATAACCGCAAATCTACCATCTTTTACATGATATGAACATGTAGATAAAGTAATTAATTCATCACCATAACTTGCTGTTTTATTAGTCTCATATAAAGATTCATTTTTTGCATTAGTAATAAATTCATTATATTCTTTTTCACTTTTTGGGTTTATAAAAAAATAATATCTAAATACATTTTCTTCATTTTTATAATATACTCTTGTTTTTATTACAGAAATTATTTCATAATTAGAATCTTCTTTTTCTGTAGTAAAACGAATTACTGGATGTTCTTTATAAAAACTTTCTTTTTCGTATTTTAATAACTCTTGGAACATTGTACCATTATTTAAATTATGTCCATACATTAACAAATTATTACCTTTTATATTCCAATCATAATCTTTATCTAAAAATATTGAACCATTTTTGGATTTTTGTTTTTTATAATTATGAGTCATATAATACTCATTATCTTTACCTTGCAATACAGGATAATTTATATTTGTATCTTCTATTTCAAGCCAACCTACAATATCTTGGTTTTCTTCTTTTAATTCTTTTACTTTTAACATTCTTTCTGTTTCTATTGGTTCTTCTATTACCTCTTGGTTTTCATTTACTTCTACCGTTTCTAATTTACTCTCATCAATTTCTATCGTATTCAACAAATTACTTTCTTCTTCTAGTTCTTTTCTTAAAGAAATGTTAGTATAAATATATTTTAATACATATATTATTGATATTATTATTAAAGAAATTAAAATCCAATATATTAAAATATATATTTTTGTATTTTTCACTTTTATCTTTTTCATTAGATTTACCTTAAATAAAGGATAGACTTTTAGCCTATCCTCTTATATTTTTCTTTTTTAGTGCTGCAATAGTAACTGCTGAGAATAGTATTACTAACATTGCAATTCCTAAATAGCTTACTACTCCAGTTTTTGGTGTTTCATCTTTTTTTGTACTTTCTACTACATTTTCAGTATCATTTTCATTATTTTCTGGTTCTTCTGGCATTTCTTCTAATTGTCCTATCTTAACAAAAATAGTTGTTTCATTACTTATTGGAGTAGTAAAATCAAATTCTTTTGTATATGCTGAATCACTATAATATCCTTTTATTTCATAACCTGATTCTAATTCAATATGTGATTCTAATAAGCTTGTTGTTATAGTTTTTCCTTCATCTACAGCTATTTTATAACTTTTATCATTAACAACTAATGTTACTATAACTTTTTTGGTATCAATATTAGGTTTAGCATTATCTGGTATTTCTGTTTCTGAAATAACATTATCGTTCTTATCTGTAAGAACTACATTTCCTCCTGCTATTACAACTTTATTAGTTGTATTTTCTGTATTTGTTATAATAAAATCTGTAAGATGTCCATTTTCAGCTGGTCTTACTACATTTTCATTTGAATCTGTTATTAATACTCCATTCATTGTTAAACTTGGATTATTAGTAGCTGATGCACCTTTATCAATTTCGATACCATTATTTGCTCCTGTTCCATTATTTCCTAAGTGTAAATTTCTAACTTCTACATTACCACCATTTGCAAGAACTCCACCATATTTAAATCCTGTTATAAAAACATTATCTAGTATTACAGTTGCTCCATCATATGATTGTACACCATATTTAGGACCATTTTTTAAGTTTATATTTCTTAAAGTTAATTTTCCATCTGCTAATTGTGCTGTAAACATTGTTTGATTTCCTGATGTTGATGTCCAATCAGGTGAACCTACTAAATTGTGTCCATTACCATCTATTGTAAGCTCTTTTTGTATTACAATTGGTTTTGTTATTGTAATATCATTTTGTATTGTAATTGTTGCACCTGAATCAGCACTTTGTATTGCTGAATTTAGACTTTCTTCATCAGTAACTGGTGTAGCTGCATTACTTAAGTTTGGTATTATAAAAAAGCTACCTAATAAAATTGTAAAAAATACTATTAATTTTATTGTATTTTTCATTCTTTCACCTCCTAATTTTTTATTTATTTTTTCCGAATTTTTATATAAATATTTATAAATTTAATAATTAAAATTTTCCAAATCAAAATTTTTTTAAAAAATACCCTGCTTTCTTACAAGAAAACAAGGTATTTTTTAGTTGGTTTACCAGCGAATTATATTAACATGGAATTCATAAGCTCCTAAATGGAGATATGTCTTATTCACTAAGATTGTTACACCTTCATAATTAAGAACATAGGTAGTGCTATATGTATTCTTTTTCCCAGAAGTTGGTACTTCTATCATCTTAGAAATATCTTCTAAGGTAATATTACTTGACCTAAGCTTATCACTTACCAAGTTCTTTATTCGCTCTATTTCTTTGGTATCCAACATGAATATTTTCCTTTCTTAGGCAATTGCCTTATCTTTGATGTATAATACTATGATGAAACAGAAAGTTAAAAAATGTTCATCTTTTCTATTATAACATCTATCTTATTTATTTACAATTATTATATAATTTTTTTACAAATAAAAAGAAACCCCCTTTTTTTATATACAAAAGGGGGAAAGAAATTATTTCTTATTTATGGCATACTCTAATAATTGGTGTGCCATTATTGGGAAGAAACTTCCACATGCCAGGTTCAAAGGTATATTCCATCAGTCCCAAGCCAATTGCCAAAACAACAAGTTGCTCACAAACTTTAATGTCTTTGGTCCAATAATCATCATCTTTATATTTCCAAACATCAAGAAAAGAATCTCCATGTTCAGTGCTAAAACTTTCTGACAAATTGGAAACAATTTCAGTTATAAGCAACCGACATTGTTCTAGCCTTTTAGGATTAAAGCCATACATTTTATTTAGTCCATTAACTTTAGTCTGAACTGATGTATCTTCACCTTCTTGAATAATACACTTATTAAAAGCATATTTTACCCATTCTGACATGTTGGATTTTGTAACAATGTTTTGCATTATTCTTCCTTTCTATAAACGCGTGCTATTTAGCACATACATATATTATACTACATTTCACATAGAAGTTCAAATCAAATTTTTTTCATATTGTATTTAATTTATGATAAAATCACCTTAAAAGTTTATAAACGAATATTTCACCCTAAATGTATAAAAATGAAA
>CALXFJ010000058.1 GCA_944387565.1 uncultured Clostridia bacterium
AAGCAGTTATCTAAAAATATTTATGAAAGAGGAGTGGATGATTTAGGATTTGCAAGAATTCGTTCAAAAGGAGATTCGGCATTATTTGGTGGATTAAATACAATGCAAATGAAAGCAAAATATGGTGTAAAAGAAAATAGACCTTTAGCAGATTTTTTGCCTACTCTAACTATTGCAGCAAAAAATCTAGCCACAGAAATGACAAATTACAATGTAACCGAAAAAGATATGTATGGTGAAGAAAGTATAACTGATGAACATGTGGATAATAATTTGAGTGTAAGAAATATGTTAAATAAAAGAGGTATTAAACCAGAAAATCTAAAACCAGCAGAAGATTTAAAGAAATTAGAAAGAAGAGTTAAGTCAGAAAGTAAGAAAATAGCTGGTAGTGATAAATTGCCTAGAAATAAAATAAATTAAATTGAAATAGTTACATAAATATAGTAATAATATATTTTTGAAAATTCCTATTCTAATTTAAGAGCAGTTTAAATAAATAGCAACTTGTTAACTTATTTTAGGAAGCCGATTGGCAAGAAAAATGATAACAGTAGAAAGTGCAAAAGCAAATACTCAACATATGCTGAAATTGTACAACATTTTTTCTAAAGAGAAAAAATCGCTCTAAAAATTAAAATGTTGAGAAAGGAAGAAAGGCATTTGAAAGGCAAAGTTACTAATATCGCATTTTGAGGTCGCAAATCGCGACCTCAAGATAAAAATTATAATTCAATTTTAGGCTGATATTTCTCAAGCCACATATTGACTTGGCAAAGATAAGCCATAAGCTGAGGGCCAACCATTAATTGACCAAACCAGGGTCTAGTAAAGGCTTTACCATCAGTTTCTAAAATTTCTAAAATATAATCTCTATTTAATAAATTATTAATAGGAGCATCTTTATCTTCCATGATTTTACTTAGCATTCCTTTAACTTTGGCAAGATAAGTTGGGTTATGAGTCTTAGGATATGGAGATTTTTTTCTATCTACAATTTCAGAAGGTAGGAAATCTTTACAAATGTAACGAAGAAGACCTTTTTCACGTCCTTTTAAAGCTTTCCATTCCCAAGGAATATTCCATACATATTGTGCTAATCTATAATCACAAAATGGAACTCTAAGTTCAAAACCATTATACATAGCCATTCTATCTGAACGGTCAAGCAATGTTTGCATAAACCAGTTAAGAGTTAAGTGAGAGATTTTTCTTTTTTCGGCAGTTTCTTTTGAATCAGTATCTAAAATTTCTACTTCTTTTAAACTTTCATCATATCTATAGTCAATATAATCTTTTAATTTTATTTTATCACCAATATAAGGATTTAATAATTTTTGTCTTTCATTTGTTGATATTGACCAAGGAAAAGTATTACTCTTTAAAGCATCTTCACGGAAAAACCATGGATAACCTCCGAATATTTCATCTGCGCATTCACCCGTTAATGAAACTGTCATATCCTTTTTTACATACTTACAGAAAAGAAGTAAAGAAGAATCAATATCTGCCATACCAGGAGTATCACGAGCAATCATAGCATCTTCTAAGCTATCCGCAAGTTCTGGTGTATCAATTACAATTTTATGATGATTAGTTCCAAGTCTTTGACTAATGAAGTCAACATAGAAACTATCAGAATTAGGCTGAAAATCGCTTTTAACGAAGTTTTTATCATTATCTACATAATCTATAGAATAAGTATCTAAAGGTGGCATACCATTAGCCTTGTGATAATCTGATGCAAATTTGGTTATAATACTTGAATCTAAACCACCAGAAAGAAAAGTACACAATGGGACATCAGAAACTAATTGTCTAGTTATAGCATCATTTAACAAAAATTTTAAATGTTCACATGTTTGCCCAAAACTATCTTCATGTTCTTTAGACTGCAACTTCCAATAACGTTTAATATGAAGTCCAGAATTATTAAAAACAGCAAAATGAGCAGGTTTAATTTCATAAATTCCTTTAAATACAGTAAGACCAGGAGTATGAGCAGGACCTATTCCGAAAAGTTCTAGAATGCCTTGGCTATCAACTATTTTTTGAACACCAGGATATTTAAATAAAGCTTTAATCTCAGATGCAAAAACAAGTGTATTATTTACCAGAGTATAAAATAAAGGTTTAACTCCAAAATGGTCACGAGCAAGAAATATTTCGTTGTTTTTAGTATCTAAAATAGCAAAAGCAAAAATACCATTTAAGTGTTTCACTACATCTTTACCATAATGAATATAAGATTTTAATAATATTTCTGTATCAGAATGAGATTTTATATTAAAACCATTTCTTACTAATTCTTCTTTTAATTCTTTAGTGTTATAAATTTGACCGTTGTAAACAATAATATATGTATTAGACAAGAAATTTTCAATCATTGGTTGCTTGCCACCTTCTGGGTCAATAACAATTAATCTTTTGTGTGCTAATTCTGCGTGTTTATCTATATAATATCCATCTTCATCAGGACCACGCCTTTTTAATGTTTCGTTCATATTTTTTAAAATTGCTTCTTTTTTAGAAATATCTTCTTCAAAATTAGCAAAACCAACAAATCCACACATATATAATACCTCCAATTTTATTATATGCATAAAGCTAGATAAAATTTATTGATTTTAAGAAAATTTTGTAGTAAACTTATTAAGAAAGGTAAGGGGTATAATGTATTTTAAAAATATATTTTTACATTTTAAATTAATTACACATCATAGATGGCTTGTATTTAAATTATGTTGTAAAGTAGGAGAGCCATGGCGAGGTTTTGTACATGATTTATCTAAATATTCACCAACTGAATTTTTTGAAGGTGTTAAATATTATACTGGAACATGTTCACCTATAACTGAAGCTAAAAAAGATAAAGGCTACTCGAGAGCTTGGCTACACCATAAAGGTAGAAATAAACATCATGCAGAATATTGGATTGATGATACAGCGCCAGACCCTGTACCAGTAATTCCATATAAATATGCAGTTGAGATGATATGTGATAAATTAGCAGCAGGAATGGCATATAAGGGAGAGGAGTTTACTCCACAATACGAACTAGATTATTGGAATGTAGAGAGAACTAAAATAAGAGTAAATCCTAAAACACAAGATTTTGTTACAGAAGTATTAACTCAAATTACTAAAAAAGGTATTAATAAAACGCTTAATAAACATAATATGGTAGTACTTTACAAAAAATATTGTGGATAAATATTGACAAAAACTAAAAATACTTGTATAATCTTATAGTGACTATTGAAAGAGAAAAAAAGCCAATTATTAATTAAAATGGATATAACCAGATGAAGCAAGGAGGGAAGTATTATGGCACAACCAAAAAGAAGATGGTCAAAAGCAAGAACACATGCAAAAAGATCAACATGGAAAAAAGAACAACCAACATTTTCAAGCTGCCCACGTTGCCATGAACCAATAATGCCACATAGAGTTTGTAAAAATTGTGGATATTATGATGGAAAAGAAGTAGTAGCTAAAAAAGAAACAGAAAATGCATAAAGTAGATTAATAGTAGCACTTTGTATATTAGCACAGAGTGCTATTTATATTTGACAAAATCATAATTTTGCTGTAAAATAGCAGGAGTGACAGAGTGTCATAAAGAGGTGATTATAATGCCAAAAGATACATTTTTAAATTTAAAAAGTGAAAAGAAGGAAAAAATAGAAAAAGCAATTACTGATGAATTTACTAAAAATTCCTTTGAACAAGTTTCTATTAGTAATATTATACAAAGGGCCCAAATACCAAGAGGAAGTTTTTATCAATATTTTGAAGATAAAAAAGATGCAGTCCAATATATAATACAAAAATTTATAATAAGCGAACATGAAAAAGTATGGGAACTTTTACAAGAAACAAATGGAGATATTTTTGAAACAGCAATAGGAGTTTATGATTATATGACAAATGCATCTGAATTAGAATTAGTTAAACATATATTAGAAGAATTAAGAAAGAGTAATACTAATGTTTTTGAAGCTGATATAAAATTTGATAAAAAGAAAAATATAGTAAAAGCAGTAAATAAAGATATTTTAAAAATAGAAAAAGAAGATGACTTAATATATTTCTTTAGAATTATAACTGATATTATAAGACCTATTGCAATAGAAACGATGTCCAAAAGAATAGAACCAGAAAAAGGTAAAAAGATTTTAGAAAGAGAATTAGAAATATTAAAAAGAGGAATGAAAAAATAACAATAAACTATATACTTTATTTTATAATTATGTTATATTTAATATGTAATAACAAAATATATTAA
>CALXFJ010000059.1 GCA_944387565.1 uncultured Clostridia bacterium
GCAAGATGAATTATGTGCAAGAATGCAAGTAATGGGGTATCAAATAAGTCGTTCTGATATCTCAAAACTTGAAAATGGAAAAAAATTCATTACTGATTTTGAATTATTGGGCTTTTCAAAAGCTCTAAACGTTTCTATTTTGGATTTATTTAAATAAAAAATGTCGCATGAGAAACGTTCCCCACTACGACATTTTTCAATATTATATTAATTGTAATATTGCAACTTCTGCTCCGTCTCCTCTTCTAGGTCCTGCTTTAACAATACGTGTATATCCACCTACGTTTTTACCAGCATATTTTGGAGCTATTTCATTAAATAATTTTGATGGTAAATCAACATTTTTACCTTCGCTATCCTTAACTTTATTTAATGTTTTCATCATTTTTCTTCTAGCATTTAATCTAGATGGCATATCTTTTTGTCTTTTTTCAGTTATTGTCTCTTTAACAACTTTTAGATATTCTTTACCATTTTTGCTTTTTACTAATTCAGTTTCTTTATTACCTTTAGAATCTAATTTAGCTTTAACAACTTTAACATCAACTGTCTCAAAATTATCTTTTTCTTTTATAGCTAACGCAATGATACTATCAGCTATTGATTTTACCTCTTTGGCTCTTGGTAAAGTTGTTTCTATTTTACCATGCATTATTAGGTCTGTTGTTAATGTTCTTAGCATAGCCATTCTAATATCTGTTGTTCTTCCTAATTTTCTATTAGTTGCCAATTTTTTTCACCTTCCTTTATTATTATTCATCATCCTTAGCAAAATCTAAACCTAATGAATGTAATTTTGCTGTTACTTCTTCTAATGATTTCTTTCCAAGATTCCTTACCTTCATCATTTCACTATCTGTCTTATTTGTTAAATCTTCTACTGTAGATATTCCAGCTCTTTTTAAGCAGTTAAATGACCTTACAGATAATTCTAGTTCTTCTATTGTCATTTCTAGAACTTTTTCTTTCTTAGATTCTTCTTTTTCTATCATAACTTGAGTATTTTTTGTAGTTTCTGATAAATCTATAAATAATTCTAAGTGTCCAGTCATTACTTTAGCTGCTAAACTTAAAGCTTCATGAGCTTTTAAACTTCCATCTGTCCAAACTTCAATTATTAATTTATCATAATCAACTGTCTGTCCAACTCTTGTATTCTCTACTTGATAATTAACTTTCTTTACTGGTGTATAAATTGAGTCTATTGGAAGTACAGAAATATCTTGATTTGGTTTTTTATTTTTTTCTGATGAGTTATATCCTCTTCCTTTATCTGCTGTCATTTCCATTCTTAAACTTCCACCCTCAGCAACTGTTGCTATATGTAAATCAGGATTTAATATTTCTACGGTACCATCTGTGATGATATCAGAGGCTAATACTTCTCCTTCCCCTTTTGCATCAATTCTTAAGATTTTTTCTTCATTTCCATCGAATTTTAATCTTACGCTTTTTAAATTCATTATAATATCTGGTACATCTTCTACAACATTATCTATTCCTGAAAATTCATGTAATACTCCATCTATTTTTACACTTGTTATAGCACATCCTGGTAGAGATGAAAGTAAAATTCTTCTTAATGAATTTCCGATTGTTACTCCATAACCTCTCTCTAATGGTTCACATACAAATTTTGCATAATTGTTTGTATCATCAACCTCTAGACATTCAATATTTGGCTTTTCAAATTCTATCATTTTTACCTCCTAATATTCGAGAATATATCTCAAACTTTTTAAAACTATATAGGTTTCTCTTAGTAAAATTATTTCAGTTTTCCTAAAAACCTCATAATTAACTTTAACTATTATTTTGAGTAAAGCTCTACTATTAAATGTTCTTCTACTGGGACATCTATTTCTTCTCTTGTTGGTAAAGCATTAACTTTTCCACTCAAGTTATCTATATCTTTGTCTAACCATTTTGGAACTACTCTTGATTTATTATCTTCAGCTAATTCTTTTAATATTTTATAGTCTTTTTTATTTTCTTTTACTGTTATAACATCTCCTGGTTTAACAAGATATGATGGAATATCAACTTTTTGACCATTTACTGTAAATAATCCATGACTAACTAATTGTCTAGCTTGTGGTCTAGTTGTTGCATATCCTAATCTAAATATTATATTGTCTAATCTACTTTCTAATATTTGTAATAAGTTTTCACCTGTTACACCTTTTTTGTTTGATGCTATTTCAAAATATTTTCTAAATTGTTTTTCTAAAACGCCATATATAAATTTGGCTTTTTGTTTTTCTTTTAATTGTAAACTATATTCACTTACTTTTCTTCTACTAGTATTTGGTTTTTTCTTACTAGATTTACTATATCCTAGAAAAGCTGGCTCAATCCCTAAACTTCTGCATTTCTTTAAAACAGGATCTCTATTTATAGCCATTTTTTACACCTCCATAATTCATTATTATATATCTTCTTTATTAAACTCTTCTTCTTTTTGGTGGTCTGCAACCATTGTGTGGTATTGGTGTTACATCTTTGATAGCACTTATTTCTAATCCAGCTGTTTGAAGAGCTCTTATAGCTGCTTCTCTACCAGCACCTGGTCCTTTTACAAATACTTCTACAGATTTTAAACCATGTTCCATTGCAATTTTAGCAGCTGTTTCTGCAACTTGACCAGCAGCAAATGGTGTACTTTTTCTAGAACCTTTATATCCTAGTTCACCAGCGCTTCCCCAAGATATTGCATTACCTTGTGTATCTGTAATTGTAACTATTGTATTATTGAAACTAGAATGAATATGTGCTGCACCTTTTTCAATGTTTTTTCTATTTCTTCTAGCAACTTTTTTTGTTGTTACATTTTTTGCCATTTTGCATTTTCCTCCTTAATTAAAAAATTCGAAAATTTCTTTTAAGATTTATTTCTTCTTACTTTTACTTACTAATTTTCTAGGACCTTTTCTAGTTCTAGCATTTGTTTTTGTTCTTTGTCCTCTTACTGGTAAACCTCTTCTATGTCTTATACCTCTATAGCATCCAATTTCTGTTAATCTTTTAATGTTTAATGCTACTTCTCTTCTTAAATCTCCTTCTACTGTATAAGATTCGTCGATTACCTTTCTTATGTCATTAACTTGGTCATCTGTTAAATCTTTAACTCTTGTATCTAAGTTAACTCCTGCTTTTTCTAGAATTTTTCTAGAGCTTGATACACCTATTCCATAGATATATGTAAGTCCTATTTCTACTCTTTTTTCTTTAGGTAAGTCTACTCCTGCTATACGAGCCATATTTTTTTGCACCTCCAAAATTTATTTGTTTGTTTGTCCTAAAATAACTTAAAAAGGTGAAATGCTACTGGTGTTTACCCCAGTACATTTTAAGTACTTTAAAACATATATATAAACACAAACTCGATATGTAACTTAAAATTTTCATTTTAAGTCAAACAGCCGCTACCTCATTTGTGTTATTAACATAAGGATTAACCTTGTCTTTGTTTATGTTTAGGGTTTTCGCAAATAACTCTAATAACCCCTTTTCTTTTTATAACTTTGCATTTGTCACACATTGGTTTTACTGATGGTCTTACTTTCATTTTATAGCACCTCCTTGGCTTGCTTAATATATATTTTTGGGTTAATTTTATCTTCTATTTTGCTCTCCAAGTAATTCTTCCTCTAGTTAAATCATATGGTGAAAGTTCTACTTTTACTTTATCTCCTGGTAAGATTTTTATATAATTCATCCTTAATTTTCCTGAGATATGAGCAAGTATCTGATGTCCATTCTTTAGTTCAACTTTAAAATTTGTATTTGGTAGTGCTTCTACTACCGTTCCTTCTACTTCGATTACATCTTCTTTTGCCATTTTTTCCCCTCCTATTAAAGAGTCTTTCTCATTTTTATGCATAATCTGGCTATTGTGCATAATAACTACTATATTATACATTATAATTATAGGATTGTCAAGATTTCTGGCTCTTTTTCTGTAATTAAAATTGTATTTTCATAATGTGCTGCCAAACTTCCATCTTCTGTTATTATTGT
>CALXFJ010000060.1 GCA_944387565.1 uncultured Clostridia bacterium
ACAAGAAATTTAGAAGAAAGCGAAAAACATGGAGGATGTGGAGAATGCCAAACATCATGCCAATCAGCATGTAAAACATCATGTGGTGTAGCAAACCAAAAATGTGAAAACGTAAATAAATAATAAAAATTGCCGACACCTAAAAATGTCGGTAATTTATTTTGCTTATTAAATTTTTTGTTTTATAGAGTTAAATTTGATTAAATGAAGTAATAAAAGGAGTAGAAAAATGATACATAGGTATAAATTAAATGGATATAATATAGTGCTAGATACATATAGTGGAGGAGTACATTGTGTAGATGATGTAAGTTATGACATAATAGGAATGTTAGATAAAGGAATTGAGAGAGATGAAATAAAGAAAAAAATATTAGAAAAATATGATATTAGTAAATCAGATTTAGAAGAAACATTTGAAGAAATTGATAATTTAATAGAAAATGGTCAATTATTTTCTAAAGATATATTTAAAGGAAAAAATCTAGATTTAAAGAAAAGAGATTCAGTAATAAAAGCATTATGTTTACATGTAGCACATACTTGTAATTTAAATTGTGAATATTGCTTTGCAGGACAAGGAAAATATCATGGTGAAGACGCAATAATGAGTTTTGAAGTAGGTAAAAAAGCAATAGATTTTTTAGTAAAAAACTCAGGTACAAGAAAGAATCTAGAAGTAGATTTTTTTGGAGGAGAGCCACTAGTTAACTTTGATGTTGTAAAAAAATTGGTTGCTTATGCGAGAAGTATAGAAAAGGAAAATAATAAGCACTTTAGATTTACTTTAACAACAAATGGAATGCTTCTAGATGATGATGTAATAGACTTTTTAAACAAAGAAATGAATAATGTAGTGCTTAGCCTAGATGGAAGAAAAGAAATAAATGACGCAAAAAGGAAAAAATTAAATGGTGAAGGAAGTTATGACATAATAGTTCCAAAATTTCAAAACTTTGTTAAAAAAAGAGGAGACAAAGAATATTACATGAGAGGAACATTTACACGTAATAACCTAGACTTTACAAACGATATTTTTCATATGTTAGACTTAGGATTTAAAGAATTATCAATGGAACCTGTAGTATCAAAACCAAACACAGATTATGCTTTAAGAGAAGAAGATTTAGATACAATATTTGAACAATATGAAATACTTGCAAAAGAAATGATAAAAAGAAGAAGAGAAGGAAATCCATTTACATTTTATCACTATATGATAGATTTATCAGGAGGACCATGTATATATAAAAGAATAACAGGATGTGGTTCAGGAACAGAATACTTAGCAGTAACACCAAATGGAGATTTTTACCCATGTCACCAATTTGTTGGAGATAAGAAATTCTTAATGGGAAATGTAGATGAAGGAATAACGAACACTAAATTAAGAGATGAATTTAAACTATGTAATGTATACTCACGTAAAGAATGTGAAAATTGTTGGGCAAAATTATATTGTAGTGGAGGTTGTAGTGCAAATAGTTATCATACAACAGGAAGTATAAATGGAGTATATGAATATGGATGTAAATTATTTAAGAAAAGAATTGAATGTGCAATAATGGTAAAAGTATCAGAAGCAATGGATGAAATGGAAAGTAAGGAGAATTAATTTGGGAAATTTACTAAAAAAATTAGAAGAATATTATAATAAAGATTACTTGCCAATGCATATGCCAGGACATAAAAGAAATATAAAATTACTTGGAGAAAAATTGCCATATAAAATAGATATAACAGAAATAGAAGGATTCGATGATTTACATCATGCAAATGGTTTAATAAAAGATATAGAAGATAAAGCAAAAAAAATATATGGAAGTAAAAGAAGTTTTATACTTGTAAATGGAAGTACATGTGGAATCTTAGCAGGAATAAGGTCTGTTGTAAATTTTGGAGATAAAGTATTAGTTGCTAGAAATTCACATAAATCATTATATAATGCAATAGAACTGAATAATCTAGATTCAATCTATTTATCTCCAAAAGTAAATAGATATGGAATAGATGAAAATATAGATGTTAATGAAGTAGAAGAAATACTAAAAGAAAACAAAGATATAAAATTAGTAGTAATAACATCACCAACATATGAAGGAATAATTAGTAATATTTCTTCAATAGTTTCTATTGCTCACAAATATAACATACCAGTATTAGTAGATGAAGCACATGGAGCGCATTTAAGTTTTATGGAAAATCTTTGTAATAAAGAAGCATTAAATTCTGGAGCAGATATAGTAATTCAGAGTTTACACAAAACACTTCCTGCTTTAACTGGAACAGCTTTATTACACATACAAGGAGATTTAGTTAAAGAAGAAGACGTAGCAAGAGAATTATCTATATTTGAAACAAGTAGTCCATCATATATATTAATGTCATCAATAGAAGAATGCTTAGACATTATAAGTAGTAAAGGTAAAGAATTATTTAAAAAATACGAAAATAATTTAAAATATTTTTACAATGAAACAAGAAAATTACAAAAACTTAAAATTTTAGGAAATGAAATAGAAAATAAAGAATATTATGACTTTGGAAAAATAGTTATAATAACAAAAAATACTAATATAACAGGAAAAGAACTTTCAAACATTTTAAGAGATGAATATAAAATAGAATTGGAAATGGCATCAATAAATTATGCATTAGCAATGACAAGTATATGTGACAAAAAAGAAAATTTTACAAGAGCATTAAAAGCATTAGAAGAAATAGATAAAAGAATAGAAAAAAAAGAACCAAGTTCTGAAGATTATAGTATAATAATTCCTAAAAAAGAAATGAAAGTATCAGAAGCTATAAGAAATAAAATTTATAAATTAGAAGATTATAAAGAAATAGAAGGAAAAATATCAAAAGAATATATTTGGGTATATCCTCCAGGAATACCATTAATTACTCCAGGAGAAGTAATTAACAAAGAAATTATCAAAAAGATAAATGAATACCAAAAAGCGAATATAGAAGTAAGGACAACATTTGATAAATTCCCTAAAATAGAAGTTTTGGAATAATAGTAGTAAATAATACTGCTATTATTTTTTTGATACTTAGTGCTAAAAATAAAATTTTATTTTTGACTTATTGGAAAAAATATATCAAAACATCTTAAAATTTTATGAAAATAGTTGTAAAATTGGCAAAAAATTGATATACTTATAACAAATTATAATAAAAAAATAGGAGGAATAAAAATGAGTGAGGAAAATAAAGAAAATCAAGAAAAAGAAGAAATCATAGAACTAGATGATGAAATAAAAACAGAAAACGATGGTATAAAAATATCTGATGATGTAGTTGCAGTAATAGCAGGTGTTGCAGTATCAGAAGTACCAGGAGTCTCTGGAATGGCAGGAGGATTTGCAGGAGGAATATCAGAAGTATTTAGTGGAAAGAAAAATTTAGCAAAAGGAATAAAAGCAGA
>CALXFJ010000061.1 GCA_944387565.1 uncultured Clostridia bacterium
ATTATAATGGCATTAACTGAATTTATTAATGGTGATATTTGGAAAGATTAATAAAAACATAGTATCGTGGGAGTGGAAAATAAGTGAATAATTTGTATTTAATAACAGGACCAGCTGGAGTTGGAAAAAGTACAGTTTCAATGGAGATAGCTAAGTCTTACAATAAATCTGCATTGATTGAAGGTGATGATATATCATCAAGTTGTTGGTGGTTATGTTCAAGCCTGGAAAAAAGGAAATCATATACAAACATTTTGGAAAGTTTGCTTAAATATTATTGATACATATTTATCCGATGGTTTTGATGTTATTTTTAATTATATTATAAAATTAGAGAATTTAGAATTATTAAAAGAGAGATTTATAAACTATAATATTAAATTTGTAATATTAATGGTAGATGAAGAAACATTATTGTTAAGAGATAAAAAAGACCAGAAGATTGTCAAATGAAAGAGCGTTGTATAACTTTATTAAATAATTTTAGAAATATGAATTATAATAAGCAAAATATATTAGATACAACACATCTTTCAATTGAAGATACAGTAAATATTATTAAAAATAATGAAAAGTTTATTGTATAGTAGATAAATTTCTAATAATAATTAAAGAATAGCACCTAAAATTAATATGCCAATATTATCTTTATAAATTTCATCAAATTGAGATATAGGAAGTGGATTTTCACCAACCCCAGCTTCTATTGTATAGCCAGGTTTATTAAAATCTTGGATAAACCAATCTTTAAATCCTGCAAAACTAGAGTTGTATGGAGTCTCTGAAAGTTTGTAACCACTTGCTCTAGAGAATTCTTCACCAATTTGTAAGCTATTTGGTGGATTGAAATCTTTAAATTGCCAATAGATTTCTTTCCCTTGAGTATGATATGCAAGAACTAAGTTAAAATTATAAGAAAGAGCAAAATTATAAGCTGTTAAACTTTCAGGCTCTGTTAAAGGACCAAAACCAACAAAATCACGAGGAGCAGGAGAGGTAAATCCTTGAGCATATTTAATTTCCTTGGCTTTATTCCAATCGGCAGGAAATTGAAGGTTTAAATCTACACCTGTGGGTTTAAAAATATACCAACCGAATATGAAAACAAATAAAATGCAGTAATCATCTATATTACAGAGTATTTCAAATTAATTGAAGTATTCTGTATTTTTATGCTTGATTTACTGCTAGAATTGGAGTGGTATATGAAAGAAAATAAAGAAAAAATAGGATATTATTCTGTAATTCCTGCAACAGTTTTATATAATAAAGAATTGAAAGCAAATGAAAAATTGTTATACGCAATAATAACATCTCTTGCTTGTAAAGAAGGCTACTGTTTTGCATCTAATAAATATTTAGCAGAAAAATTAGATGTAAATCCTAAAACAATTTCAAGTTGGATTTCAGATTTAAGAGATAAAGGATTTATAAAGCTTGAATTAATAAGAAATGAAAATAAACAAATAATTCAAAGAAAAATTTATATAAATGATGTACCTTATCCATTAAATAATAGATACCAGTATCAATCAAAAAATGGACAGGCTATCTATCAAAAAGTGGAAGATAATAATATAAGAAATAATATTAAAAATAATAATAAAGTAAAGAGAAAAATTATTTCTAATTATACAAATCAAAGGGAATACTCTGAAGAATTTTTAAATAGTTTATATGCAAATTTTAATATGAAAAAGTAAAATTATTTATTATAAAATTTGAGATAAAGCTTATAAAAAAGTAATAAAAAATTTCTCCCAGAGGGCTAAAAAGGTATTAGGAGATTTTTCCTAAACAGCTAAAAGGGTGTCAAGACACCATGCTGGCGAATGTTAGGCAGGGAGAATGCCATAGTATTCGGAGCAAATTTTATACAAAAAAATTTGCTATTGCTAGTATTAATATTTGATGGTAAAATTGTAATGTAAAACAGCAATTTGTAACGAACAGAAAATTTAATAAGATAGTTCTAGGAAAGGAAAATTATAAAATTGAAAGAAATTGAGATTCGAGTACATAATATTTGGAAAAAATTTATATCACGATTAAGTGAGGAAGAACAAAAGAAATTAAATAGAAAAGTTATATTCCAATATGATTCAAAAACGACTTTATTTGATTTATTTAAATATTTAAATTCAGAGTATGAAGATATTATTATCAATTTTGAAAAATCAGACATAAGAAAAATTAACTATAAAAGAACCATAAGAAGTAGATATAGAATTTGTCAAGGGAATAAATATATATATGTATATGATTTGAAGTCGAAAATTTCTTCTCTAATCCAATTATTTAAATTAGATAAAATAGAAATATTTTTTAGTTTTTTTTCGGAAATTGGAGGAAAAATTTTAGAACTAAAAGGCATGCAATTTTATATGCATTCTAAAGAGCAAGGAAAGCATAATTTGCCACATATACATGTGAAATATCAAAATCAAGAAGTTGTCATAAGTTTAAATGGAAATGTATTAGCAGGAAAAATCAAAGGAAAAATGCAAAGGATGGCTATAAATGTAATATTAAATGATAAAGAATCATTATTATTAAAATGGAACAATATGACAGACGGGGAAAAATTTTATTTTAGAAAGACAGAATTAATCAGGATCGAAGGTTATTAGAATAGAAAAATTATGAATTAAAAAAGCAAATTATAAGTTATATGCAAGATATAATTTTAAATATAAGAAATTATATCTTTTATTATATTTAACAATAAAATACTAATATTTTGAGAAAAAATCTCAAAATTATTGATATTTTATAAAAAATATCATATAATATAGTATGAGAGGAGGAAAATCAAAATGTTAATAAGATTTAGTTTTAAAAATTTCAAATCTTTTAAAAATGAAAATGTGCTAGATATGGAAGCTACATCATTAAAAGAACATGAATATAATGTTGTAAAAACAGATCAAGTTAATCTCTTAAAAGTAGCAGCAATATATGGTGCTAATGCAAGTGGAAAAACTAATGTATTACAAGCTTTTGATTATATGAAAAAAAGAATATTAGTAAGTGATGATTCTAAAAAGAACTCTCCAATAGATGAAGATAATGTATATAGTTATATGATAAATAATGAACCAATTAGTTTAGAAGTAGAAATACTAGCAAAAAATAACAAAATATATAAATATGGTTTTGATGTATTAAAAGATAGTATTGTTTCAGAATGGCTATATGAAAAGAGAATTAATAAATTTTATTCTGTTTTTGAAAGAGAAAAAAATAATGTTACTATGAAATCAAATAATAAAATATCAGGTCTAGTAAATATTGATGAAAGAACTTTATTTTTAAATATATATAG
>CALXFJ010000062.1 GCA_944387565.1 uncultured Clostridia bacterium
AAATAAAAAAGTCAAAAAAGACTTAAAAATAAAGGAAAAAGTAGTTGGAAGCTTATAAAGTTTTCACACTACCAAAAGTATTAGGAGGAGATATAAATGGAAAAGTATAATCACAAATATGGCGCAGAACAAATTCAAGTATTGGAAGGGCTTGAAGCCGTAAGAAAAAGACCAGGTATGTATATAGGAAGTACTTCTGTAAGAGGTCTTCATCATATGGTTTATGAAATTGTAGATAATGGTGTTGATGAAGCACTTGCCGGATATTGTACGGAAATAAATGTTGTTATAGAGAAAGGAAATGTTATTTCTGTTACAGATAATGGTAGAGGAATTCCAGTTGAAATTCACCCAAAAACTAAAATATCTACTGCAGAAACAGTATATACTATTTTACATGCTGGTGGAAAATTTGGTGGAGATAGTGGTTACAAAGTATCAGGAGGACTTCATGGAGTTGGTGCTTCTGTTGTAAATGCATTATCTAAATGGACAGAAGTTACTATAAAAAGAGATGGTGGAATATATCAACTTTATTTTGAGAAAGGAAAGACTATTAAGAAATTAACAAAAATAGGAGAAACTAAAGAAACAGGAACAAAAGTAAGATTCTTAGCAGATGATACTATTTTTGAAAGTCTTAATTATGATTATGAAGTTCTTGAAAATAGATTAAGAGAAATGGCATTTCTAACAAAAGGACTAAAAATTACAATAGAAGACCAAAGAGAAGAAAATCCTAGAAAAGGTGAATTTTGCTATAATGGAGGTTTAATATCTTTTGTAGAATTTTTAAATAAAAACAAAGAACCTTTATTTAAACCACCAATATATATAGAAAAAGGTGGAGAAGTCCCTGTTGAAATAGCAATTCAATATACAACAAGTTATTCAGAAAATATACATACATTTGTTAATAACATAAACACAGTAGAAGGTGGAACTCATCTAGAGGGATTTAAAAGAGCTTTAACTAAAGTATTTAATGATTATGCAAGAAGTCATAATATATTAAAGGAAAAAGATAATAATTTACAAGGTGAAGATATAAGAGAAGGTATTACTGCTGTAGTTTCTGTAAAAGTAAAAGAACCTCAATTTGAAGGACAAACTAAAACTAAATTAGGTAATAGCGAAGTAACAGGTGTTGTTCAAAGTATGGTTAATGAAGCTTTAGCTACTTTCTTAGAGGAAAATCCATCTGTTGCAAAAGCAGTTCTAGAAAAATGTGTTAGTGCATCAAGAGCTAGGGAAGCAGCAAGAAAAGCTAGGGAACTTGTAAGAAAGAAAAATTCATTAGAAACATCTACTTTACCAGGAAAACTAGCTGATTGTAGTAGTAAAAACCCAGATGAGTGTGAAGTTTATATAGTTGAGGGAGACTCTGCTGGAGGTAGTGCAAAACAAGGAAGAGATAGAAAATTCCAAGCTATTTTACCTCTTTGGGGTAAAATGTTAAATGTAGAGAAGGCAAGAGCTGATAAAATTTATGGAAATGATAAATTAAATCCAGTTATTTTAGCAGTTGGTGCTGGAATAGGAAATGATTTTGATATTACAAAAATTAGATATGGAAAAGTAATTATTATGGCTGATGCCGATGTTGATGGTGCACATATTAGAACTTTATTATTAACATTTTTCTTTAGATATATGAGACCATTAATAGAAAATGGAAATGTTTATTTAGCACAACCACCATTATATAAAATTTCTAAAAAGGGTATGCAAGATATATATTGTTATTCTGATGAAGAATTAGACCAAAAATATAAAGAACTAGAAGAAAAAGGAATAGCAAGAGACCAATTAGGTCTTCAAAGATATAAAGGTTTAGGTGAAATGAATCCTGAACAATTATGGGATACTACTATGAATCCAGAAACAAGAATATTAATAAAAGTAACTATGGATGATGCTATGAAAGCTGACCAAATTTTTACATTATTAATGGGGGATGAAGTAGAACCAAGAAGAGAGTTTATACAAGCAAATGCTAAGTATGTTAAAAACTTAGATATATAAAATATAAAAGGTAGATAAATAATTAAATTTATCTACCTTTTATCTGTAAAGCCAATAATAATCTCTACTAAAACCAATATATCTAATATTAAAACCTAATATATATTACTATATAAATAAGCTCTAATGCCACATATATTAATCCTTCGCACGACTATTAATACACCACGAGTAACTATATTCATCCTAAAAATTAGGACTACTAATAACTACTAAAAGATATTAGATATAAGAATAATCTTAGCTCGAATTTATTACCTATTATTTGACCGTATATAATACAATAAAATAAATTATAGATATAAAAATATAAATATAAAATAAAATTATACAGCCTACAAACAAATAATAAACTCTTATCGCCGACATATTATAATCTATAAAAATAAACTATAATATATCTTTGCTCGAATATTAATAAACAAAATGTTATCTATTAATACTCTTCGCTCAACTATTATCAACCTTACAATAATATTATGAGCAAAATAAAAAATATTATACAAAAATAAAAAAATCTTTTTGATTTTTTTATTTGTCAAATTTTGTCGATGAAAAGTTCTTGACAAATCAGATAAAAAAATATAAAATGCATTTAATTCGGAGGTGATAAAAATAAAAGAAAAGACAGTTCAAGAATGGTTGCCAATAGAAACAATTTATAAAGATGGAATTGTTAAATTAAAAAATAATAAATTAATAAAAATTTTAAAAGTTACTCCAATAAATTATAATTTAAAATCTGATTTAGAAAAAGAAGCAATTTTAAATTCCTATAAAGTATTTTTAAAAACCTGTAATTTTGATATCCAAATTTTAATTCAAAGTAGTAAAGAAGATTTAAGCTCTCATATTAAAAATATCCAAAAAAATATTAATAAAAAAGAAAATAATTATTTACAAGATATTGCTAAAAATTATATTAATTATATTCAAGAAATTAATTTAACAAGAAAATCTGCTTCTAAAAATTTTTATATTATTTTATCTAATCAAATTAATAAAAAAATTGATATTCTAGAATCTGAAGAAATTATTAAAAATGATTTAAAAGAAAAGTATTTTAAGGTTAAGGAATGTTTATCTCGTTCAGGAAATCTAGTTTCAGAATTATCTAATTCAAAAGA
>CALXFJ010000063.1 GCA_944387565.1 uncultured Clostridia bacterium
ATTCCTATTGCAATTGGTATCATTAAACTATTATAGAAAAATGCCCAAAATAGATTTTGTTTTATATTTCTTATTGTTTTTCTACTTATTGTTATTAAATCTAATATTTTACTTAAATCATTTTTCATTAAAATGACATCTGATGAATCCATCGCAATATCTGTTCCGGAATTAACACTAACACCTATATCTGCTACTGCTAATGCTGGACTATCATTTATTCCATCTCCACACATCATAACAATTTTTCCTTGTTTTTTTAAGTCTTTAAGTGTGTTTGTTTTTTGTTCCGGTACCACATCTGCAATTACTTTTCTTATTCCTATTTCATCTGCTATTAATTTAGCTGTAGCTAAATTATCTCCTGTTAACATTATTGTTTCTATATGATTTTCATTTAATTTTCTAATTACATCTTTTACATTTTCTCTTATTAAGTCATTTACTCCTATTATTGCAATTATTTTATTTTCTTCTACTACATAAATAATGCTATTTCCTTTTTTACTTAATTTGTCTTCTTCAGCTTTATATTTATTTTCAATATTAAAATATTCTAATATCTTATAATTTCCAAGTATATATTCTTTTTCTTCTACTTTACCTGTTATTCCTAATCCATTTAAATTTTTAAAATCTTCTACATTATATTTTTCTAATTTATTTTCTTTTAAGTAATCTTTAAAAGCTTTACTTATTGGATGTGTTGATTTTGTTTCTATACTTCCTACTATTTTTATCAATTCTTTTTCTTCTAAATTACTATAATTTAATACCTCTGAAATTTTTAATTTTCCATATGTTAAAGTTCCTGTTTTATCAAAAACTACTGTATTTACTTTTTCTGCATTTTCTAAAATCTCACTTTTCTTTACTAATATTCCTTTCTTAGCACATTTTCCTTCACTTACTACTATTGCAAGTGGTGTAGCAAGTCCAAGTGCACATGGACATGCTACTACTAGTATTGTTACAAATGTTGTTAGTGCTTCTCCAATATCAAAACCTAATAATAAATAAGTTATAAAAGATATTATTGAAATTAGTATTACTATTGGAACAAAATACCCACTTACTTTATCTGCTACTTTTTCAATCGGTGCTTTTGTGTTTGTTGCTTCTACTACTAATTTTACAATTTGTGATATACTAGAATCTCTTCCTATCTTTTCTGCCTCATATTCTAAATACCCATCATAATTAATTGAACCGGCTATTACTTTATCTCCTTCCTTTTTGCTTGCTGGCTTACTTTCCCCTGTTAGAAATGATTCATCTAAATGTGCTTTTCCTTTTATTATTTTTCCATCTACTGCTATTCTATCTCCTGCATGACTAACTACTGTATCTCCTTTTTTTATCTCATCTATTGTAACTTCTTTTTCAACACCATCTATTTTTACTATACCTTTACTTGGTGTAATTTGTACTAATTTTTGAATAGCTTCTTTTGTTTTATCTTTACTTATTCCATCTAAATATCTTCCAAGTTTTATAAAGAATAAAACAATTGCTGATGATTCAAAATATAATTCATGAACAAAACTATTGTCTCCTCTTATTATCATAATCATGCTATATGTACTATATAAAAAGCTGCTTAAAACTCCAATCGTAACTAATGTATCCATATTGGGAGATCTATGTATTAAATTTTTAAATCCACTTTTTATTATTTCAAAACCATAAACTAAAAATGCAATTGTAAGTATAAATAGAGTCACAGTATAATTTATAGGATTTTCATGCATGTTTAAAAATTCAAATATTGGTAGTCCCATCATATGGCCCATTGATATATATAATAATATAATTGCTAGTATTCCATATATTATAAACAAAACTTTATCTCTTTTATGATTATTTTCTTCTTCTTTTCCGTTATATTCTCCTAAACTCTTAAACCCTGCTTTCTTTACAAATGTATCTAGCATTTTTCTATCAACTTTTTCTTCGTCATATTCTATTAATGCATTTGCCATAACTAAATTTACACTAGCTTGAATTATTCCATTTTGTTTATTTAAGTACTTTTCTAGACCGCTAGAACATGCACTACATGTCATACCACCTATTTTTAAAATAATTTTTTTCACTACTGAAACCTCCTAAATAAATTTACTACCTCATCTATTATTTCATAGTTTCCTTTTTCTAAATCATTTAAAACACAAGTATACATATGGTTTTCCAATATATGATTTGCTAAACTTTTTATTGATTTATTTAGTGCAGATAATTGTATTAACACATCATCACAATATCTATCTTCTTCTATCATTTTCTTTATGCCTCTTACTTGTCCTTCTATTCTGTTTAATCTATTATTTATTATTTTCTTCTCTGCTTCGCTTCTTTTTGTTTGTTTTTTACAACATTTATTTTCCATGCCTCTCACCTCTAGGCGTATTATATACCCCGTAAGGTATTTTGTAAAGGGAGGGGTATATTTAATAATCTAAAGAAATTACTTACTTTTAACTACTTTATAATTTTCTACATCTATTTTTGTATTATTACTAAATACTGCTTTTAATTCTTTATTCTTAATTAATTCTTCTTTTTTTGTTTTTGTTAATTTTTTTATTGCATATTCTAATTTAGAAGCTAAAGATTTATTGTCAGTTTCCCATACTGCTTCTAACTTTTTGGCAGAATGTGTAAAAGTATATTTAGCACATTTTTCGTTTTTAGAAAAATGCTCTTTCATTCTCCTATCCACATCTACAGTTATACCCGTATAAATAGTATTATCAATACATCTTAACATATAAACGTAATACATTTCTATCTTCCTTTTATTTTTAACTTTTTGAATTAGTTTATCACTTATATTTTTCTAAATCAAGAAAAAGCAAGAAGATTATTCTCCTTGCTTATACAAAAACTTTCTTTTTTAGTTCTTCTAATTCTTGCTTGCTTATATGTGTTACTTTTAGTATGTCACTGTCTTTCATTTTGTTTTTTACCATTTCTTTTGCTACTTGTATTATTCCTTTTGCTTCTCCTTTTTTATTCCTTCTACTTCTCCTATTTTTCTTCCTTGGCTTTCTCCTGCTTTCATTCCTTTTTCATATTTATCATCTAAAAGT
>CALXFJ010000064.1 GCA_944387565.1 uncultured Clostridia bacterium
GCTTTTATTGCTACACCTGATAAATTATATATTAAATGATTTATTGGTATTGTTAAAAGGATAGTTATTCCTATTCCTAAAAGCCCTGCGATAAGTCCTATAATAAATGTTTCTGCATTAAACACTTTTGATATATCTTTCTTAGATGCTCCTATTGCTCTTAATATTCCTATTTCTTTTGTTCTTTCTAATACTGAAATATATGTTATTATTCCTATCATTATTGATGAAACAATAAGTGAAATACTAACAAAACCTATTAAAGCATAACTTACAGCATCTATTATATTTGTTACAGATTTCATCATCGTTCCTACTAAATCAGAATAAGTTATTACATTTTCTTCTTTTCCTTCATTTCTTTGTTTTTGGTTATATTCTTCTATTGCATTTGCAATTTTTTCTTTATCATCAAATGACTTTGGATATATTGATATTGAATATGGTTTATCTAAATCAACAGCACCTAAAGTAGCCAAGTTATCTTCATATGTTGCTTCTTGATTTTCTCTATATGTTTCCATCATATCTGCAATCTGTTCTGGTGACATTTGTGCAAGTGCCATTCGTTGTTCTTGTGTTAAATTTTCTATACTAAAATTTTGCTCTTCTCCTTCAGAAGGAAATTTTAATCCTGTAAATACATTAATATCTGGATTATCTTTTTGCTCTTTAACTATTTCTGATTTATTTGTTTTTTCTATTACATATTCTTTTAAATCTTTTAAGTATCCAATTCCTCCAGCCATTGCAGTTGCTGCACTATTTTCATTTTGTTTTATAATTCCTACAACTTTTATACTTTCTGCATCAGCAATTTTTTGTTTCATATATTCATCATCATTTTCTTTATTTATCCATAAACCATTTTCTTTTTCATAATAATCGCTATTTAATAATAACTTAAATGATAAATTAAGTAATTCATCATATGTGTAACTAGTATTTTCTGGCTCATCTACTGTTTCTCCGTTTTGTAATTTTTTCATTGTTGCTTCTAATTCATCTTGGTCTTTTAATCCTAATGAATATAGTACATAATCATTTATTCTATTATTTTCATCAACTATTAAAACAACTTCATTATAATTTTCAGGCCAAGCCCCTGCTACTAAGTCATATTGTGAATGTAATAATTCTTCATTATCTAGCATTTCTGTCCACACATCTGTATTCATAAAACTAATACCGCTATTTCCGATTTTCTGTCATTCCTCCCATACCTAATTTTTCCATAACAGTACTTGGATTTACTTTTACAATACCATCATCAGTATTTTCTTTATACAGATTTAAATTTAAATTATAATCATATTGAATTGCATTTGAATTACTTACTATTCCATTACTTTCTTCTTCTAAATATTTTTTAAATTCAGTTAAATTATTATTTTCTACTTTATTTGAAATAGTTGATAACATTTCTGTCATAATATTTTGTGAATGTATTTTTCCATCATCTATATTTTCTTGAGTATCTTTTTCTTGCATCATTGTTTCTAACATACTTGATGTATCTATTGATGCTTCTTCTATACTTATCGGATATGATGATAATGTATCTTCTTCTACTTTATTTATATAATTTTGTATTCCTGTTGATAGCGATAATATCAAAGCAATTCCAATTATTCCAATACTTCCTGCAAAGGCTGTAAGTATTGTTCTTCCTTTTTTAGTCATTAAATTATTCAAACTTAAATTTAATGCTGTTAAAAATTTTATTGATGTTCTTCTTTTTTCTTTGTCTATGTTCTTCTCTTGGCTTTCTGTTTTATATGGATTACTATCATCTGTTATTACACCATCTAGAATTTTTATAATTCTTGTAGAATATTCTTCAGCTAGACTTGGATTATGTGTTACCATTATTACTAATTTATCTTTTGCTATTTCTTTTAATATATCCATTACTTGCTTACTTGTCTTAGTATCTAATGCCCCTGTTGGCTCATCTGCTAAAATAATATTTGGATTATTTACTATTGCTCTTGCAATAGCAACTCTTTGCATTTGTCCTCCTGATAGTTGGTTTGGTTTTTTATGTATTTGTTCTTCCAATCCAACTTTTTTTAATGCTTCAATTGCTCTTTTTTGTCTTTCCTTTTTTCCTACTCCTGATAATGTCAATGCAAGTTCTACATTTGAGAGTATTGTTTGATGTGATATTAAATTATAATTTTGAAATACAAATCCTACAGAATAATTTCTATATGCATCCCAATCCTTATCTTTAAAATCTTTTGTTGATTTTCCATTTATTATTAAAATTCCACTTGTATATCTATCTAAACCACCTATTATATTTAACAAAGTTGTTTTTCCACAACCACTTTGCCCAAGTATAGATACAAATTCGCTTTTTCTGAATTCTATACTTATTCCTTTTAGCGCATGTACTACGCTATCTCCTACTTTATAATCTTTTGTTATATTTTCTAGTTTTAGCATTTTCTTTCCTCCTGCAAGTAATTATATGTAATTTTCACATTTTTAGTCAATACTCTAATGTAATTTTTTTGTAAATTAAATCTACAAAAAATGACATTACTTTATTTAGTAATATCATTTTAACTTTTAATCTTTTACTTCATAACCTGCATCTTCTACTGCTTTTTTTAGAACTTCCATATCTACATTTTCTTTTAATGTAACTTCTGCTGTTTTATTTTCTAGATTTACTTTTACAGATTTTACTCCTTTTACTCCTTTTAAAGCCGTTTCTACTTTTTTAACACAATGCATACAGCTCATTCCCTCTACATTTAATGTTTTTACTATTTTTTCTTTTCCAAACATTTTTAAACCTCCTTTATATTTTTAATTTATTGGTAAGTGAGACAAAAAAGGTCCGTCCCCAAAATGTCTCATCTTAGTCTTAATGCATTTAATATTACTGTTAAACTACTAAGTGTCATTGCTAATCCTGCTATCATAGGATTTATTGATATTCCTATTGGTTTTAGTATTCCTATTGCAATTGGTATCATTAAACTATTATAGAAAAATGCCCAAAATAGATTTTGTTTTATATTTCTTATTGT
>CALXFJ010000065.1 GCA_944387565.1 uncultured Clostridia bacterium
GAAGAAAAGAGATATGAAGAAAACTTAAAAGAAAGAGGATTTACTAATATAACAAAAATGGTATATGCTTTTAATGGTAAAGAAGTAAAAATGAGTGTATTTTAATTAGAATAGAAAATATGAAATGAAAAGATGAGGTAAAATATGGAATATGAAGTAAGATATTATTTTCCAACAGAAAAATTGGAATATTTACTAAGAATGCTAAGAAGAATAGATGGTTTAAAAATGGAAGAAAGAAGTTATGAGAAAACAATGCAATTTGACCATCCATGTAAAGAAATGAGTTTTTACAATAAAGAAATAGATGGAAGATTTAGAATTAGAATTACCAAAAACAATACTATATCTAAATGTAAAATAAGTTGGAAAAGAAGATTGCCTACTACTATAGAAAATGAAATAAATAAGGAAGAAGAGGTAGAAATAAATATTAATTATAATGAATATGATAATTTAATGTTTATAATTAATAATGTTCTAAAAATGAAATCTGTAGAAAGTTATGAAAGATATAGAACAATATTTGTTAATGATGAAATTGAAACAGCAGTTGACGAATATCCTTTTGGAATTGCATTAGAAATAGAAAATAAGAGTAAAAGTAGTAATCAAGAAGAAGTGGTAAAAAAATGGGTAGAAATTATAGGGTTAGATATAAACAAGGCATATAGATTATCATGGGATGATAAATATTCAAGTTTATGTAAAAGTCAAAATGTAGAAAGATATAATCATGTTACATTTGGATTACCTATGCCTAAAGTTATTGAATAATTTAATAAAAATTTATAAAAACATAGAAAAAATCTATGTTTTTTTCTAAAATGTGAAATCCATGTGAAAGTTGGCACTTGACTGTTGACTTTGCTAAAGAAAGGTTATAAACTAACTATTAATTGGAGGAATAATATGTTTGGAAATATAGTTACAAATCCTAAATTATTAGATGAAGAAAGTAAAAAATATTATAGAAATTGTTATTGTGGGTTGTGTATAGCATTAAAAGAAAAATATAAAAATATAAGTAGAATTACATTAAATTATGATATGACATTTTTAATAATATTATTAAATGAAGTATATAAAGAGAAAAATATAGAACTAGAATGTAGATGTATTACACATCCTATAAAAAAACATACATATATAAAAGGAAAATTTGTAGATTATGTAGCTGATATGAATATATTATTATCTTATTATAATATGATAGATGACTGGAAAGATGATAAAAATGTAGTTGCTGTATCATATGCTAAAATAATAGAAAAAAGTTTTAAGAAAATATGTGAAAAATATCCTAAAAAATCTGAAAATATAAAAACAAGTTTAGAAGAACTAAGTAAAATAGAGGAAAAAAATATATTAAATCCAGACTTACCAGCAAAATGCTCTGGAAAACTATTTGGAGAAATATTTGTACCTTTTGAAGATGAATATGCAGATAAATTAAGAAAATTTGGAGAGTCTTTAGGAGAGTTTGTTTATATATTAGATGCTTGTATAGACTTAAAAAAAGATATAAAACATAAAAGATATAATCCATTAGTTACAATTTCAAAATTGGAATTTGATGATATGCTTAATTTATTATTATCAGATAGTATAGAAAAGTATAAAAAATTAAATATTTCAAATAAAATAATAGAAAATATATTATATTCAGGAATATGGACAAAATATGAATTATACAAAAAGAAGGGAGAAAAAAATAAATGATGCAAGACCCATACAAAGTATTAGGTTTATCTTATGGAGCAACAGATGAAGAAGTTACTAAAGCATATAGAAAATTAGTAAAAAAATATCATCCAGATTTACATCCGGGGGATGCAGAAGCAGCAAAAAAGATGAGTGAAATAAATGAAGCATATGACCAAATAAAAAGTGGCACAGCAAATCAAAATAACAATTACTCAAATACTGGAAGTAGTAATGAAGGAACAAACCTTTACCAAGTAGCAAGTCATTTTATACAAACAGGAATGTATAGAGAAGCATTAAGAGTACTTTCAGAAGTACAAGATAAAACAGCAGAGTGGTATTATTTAAGCAGTATTGCAAATTATTATACAAATAATAAAATCACAGCCCTAAATCATGCAAGAACAGCTATGCAAATGGTCCCTGATAATCCATTATATCAAAAACTTTATCAAGAGATGCAAAATAGTGGAAACATATATAATACACAAAGTATGAATTATGGAAGACCAATAAATATGGAAAATGCTTGCTTTTGGTGGTGCCTTGCAGACACAATTTGTAATTGTTGTTGTGGACCAAGATTCATATGTTAAAGGAGGATTTTTGCATGAATAATTTTAAATATAAATTAGCTAATTTTTTCCAAGGAAGATATGGAGTAGATGAATTATATAAATTTCTATTAATTGTATTTATTATAATTTGGATTTTAAATATGATATTTAGAAATCCATTTTTATATTTATTGTGGATTTTAGTTTGTGTAGTAATGATATATAGATTGATTTCAAAAGATGTATATAAAAGACAAAAAGAAAATATTAAATATCTAGAAATTAGAGATAAATTAAAAGGAAAAATAAAACTTCAAAAAAGAAAATGGAAAGATAGAAAAACATATATTTATAGAAAATGTCCTAATTGTAAAGTAGAAATTAGATTACCAAAAAAGAAAGGAAAACATATATGTACATGCCCTAATTGTAAAAGGGATTTTAATGTAAGATGTAGATAATAAAAGACCATAGTTTTTGATATAAATTCAAAAACTATGGTTTATTTTTATATAATAGGAAAGTAAAACAATTTGTTTTAAAACTGCATGAAAAATAAAATTTTATCAAAAAGTACTTGCGAAAGTTTGTTTTATATGATATAAATATGAAAGTGAATGGAGGTGAGGACTTGAAACTAACATTTACATGTGATTTAAAAATAAAAGAAACACAAGAAAAAATAATAAAAGAGATAAAATGGCATTGTAGTAAAGTATATAATACATTTAATTATGAAATAAGAGA
>CALXFJ010000066.1 GCA_944387565.1 uncultured Clostridia bacterium
AACCATACTGTTTCATTTTCGACTCTAACATCTATTTTTGTCAATCCGTCATCTGTTTGATATATTATAATATCTCCATTTACATTATCTACCATAAAAACCTCCTTTTAGTATCGCGAACATTTGTATTGTATCATATAAGTATTTATTATTCAACCTTTTTTACAAATTCTTCAAAATTTATAATCTTATTTGTAATATCCGATTGAATTATATTTTCTAAAACTGCACTTGCTTTTTGTATATCTTCTATTGTACTTGATATATAATAATTTTCTGTAGTTTCAATTCTTTTATGTCCTAATATATCAGCAACATCCTTAATTTCAACACCATTTCTTAAACATTTTGTTGCATAACTTCCCCTTAAATCATAAAATCTACAATTTTCAATTTGTAATTCATGATGTATAATTTTAAATGGATATTTAATAATATCAGTTCCTGCATAACTTCCATTTTTGCGTGTAAATACCATTTCAATGTTATTTCTATTTTTATATTTACTTTCAATTATCTTATATTCAATTATTTTTCCATATTTATTTTTTATTGGCTCTAATGAATACTTTTTATAATTATTACCATATTTTTTCTTGTATAATTGTTGTTGTTTTTTGTAATTGCATAATGCTTTATGTAAGCTATCACAAATATAAACTTCTCTACAACTTCCTTCAGTTTTAGCTGTTCCTAAAAACCATCTTCCTTCTTCATCTTTTAATTTTGAATATACAGTTTTATTTATCATTATTAACCTATTTTTTAAATCAATATCATTCCAGGTTAGAGCAAATACTTCTCCAGTTCTCATTCCTGTATAACATGCTGTTAAAAATGCACAAGTAAATGTTGTATTGTTTTGAAATCTTAATAATATTCTTTCAATTTCTTCTTTCGTATAAATATGTTTTATTCTGTTTTTTTTAACTCGAATGATAAAACTCTTGGAATTTGCAAATCTCCTGCTGGATTACCTTCAATAAATCCAAAATAGTTTGCAGCATCTCTTAATGAACTTTTTATAACTTTTTGATAGTTTCTCAAAGTTTCTTTATTTCCTGTTTTTTGATATAATTTTAATAGCGCTTGATTTAGTAAATATGGTGTAATATTGCAAATTCTATACTTTCCAAGTATTTTCTTTATTGCATCAAATGATTCTCTATATCTTTTTGCGGTTGAATATTTATAGTTTATTTCAAAATATTCTTTCATCCAATAATCTAAATAGTCCGAATATGACATTTGAGCTTCTTCTTTATTTTTTCCATTAATATATTCATCATAAGATTTCATTCCTGCTAAATATGCTTCATTTTTTGTTCTAAATCCAGATTTTGAAATTCTAGTCCTCTTGTTGTTTACTTTTGCGCCTTCGAAAAAATATTCATATACCTTTCCTCTTTTTCTTACATTAATTTTCCTCATAATTACTACCTCCTTAATTTTTTTATTTCTATCTTTTGTAAATTTTAATATAAAAAGAAGTGTCACCAATTTTATTTAGGTTACACTTCTTTAATTTTAAGCTTTTATAAATTTTTTATTTAAGTTTAGGTGACAACCTAATTTTGTCACCCAATTTTCGATTTTTGTAAAATGCTTTAAACACAAGTGCTATGCGTTTTTTCCACAGCAGTTCTTATATTTTTTACCCGAACCACATGGGCATGGGTCGTTTCTACCTATTTTGGGACCTTCATTTCTTATTGTTCTATCAACATTTGTTCCTATTTTTGCTCCACCATCAACACTATGGATTGCTTCTAATGCTGCTCCCGTTATTTTTACTGTTTCTTGTCTCTTTGCTTCTCCTGCTGCACGTATATGCATTAATATTTTTGTTACATCTACTTTGATATTGTTAATCATTTCATCAAACATATCAAAACCTTCTAGTCTATATTGAACAACAGGGTCTTTTTGTCCATAAGCACGAAGTCCTATACCATTTTTTAATTCATCCATACTATCAATATGGTCCATCCATTTTTCATCAACAACTTTAAGCATTACAACTCTTTCAAGTTCTCTCATTTGGTCTGAAGTAATTTCTTCTTCTTTTTGTTTATAAATTTCTAATGCTTGTTTCTTTAATTCTTCTGATATATCTTCTATATTATCTTTATGCTCTTTTATAAAATCAAGCATTTCAATTCCAAAGATATTTATAATGTCATTATTTAAAGATTCTATATTTAATTTATTGTTTTCACCTTCTACATAGATAGTTGGTAAATTATCTGCAACATATTCTATCATATTGATGATGTTATCATGAATATTCTTTCCATCTAATACTTCACGTCTTTGTTTATATATTACTTCTCTTTGTGCATTCATAACATCATCATATTTTAATACGTTTTTACGAATAGTAAAGTTTCTGCTTTCTACTTTTCTTTGAGCATTTTCTACAGCTTTTGATATCATTCTTGATTGTATTGGCATATTTTCATCTGCACCTAAAGTATTATAAACTTTAGTTATAGTATCTCCACCAAATATTTTCATTAAATCGTCATCTAATGCTATGTAGAATCTTGACTCTCCTATATCTCCTTGACGTCCAGCACGTCCACGAAGTTGGTTATCAATTCTTCTTGATTCATGTCTTTCAGTACCTACTATCTTTAGTCCACCAGCTTTAATTACTTTATCTTTTTCTTCTTTTATTTGTTCTTCATATTTTTTAGTTAATTCTTTAAATTGTTCTCTTGCTTTTAAAATATCAGGGTCATCTGTTTCATAATAAGTATTTGCTTCTTCTATTAATTCTGGAGCAACTTTCTTTCTTCTCATCTCTTCTTTTGCTAAATATTCGCTATTTCCACCAAGCATAATATCAGTACCACGTCCTGCCATGTTTGTTGCGATTGTAACTGCACCAAATTTTCCGGCTTGTGCAATGATTTCAGCTTCTTTTTCGTGATATTTAGCATTTAATACTTCATGTTTAATTCCTTCTTGTTTCAATAGTTTAGAAAGCTTTTCTGATTTTTCAAT
>CALXFJ010000067.1 GCA_944387565.1 uncultured Clostridia bacterium
AAAAATTCGCCATATCTTTTATCTTGCTTGTACCAATTTTCATCTTGTACAAAATTTGCATCAACTCTTACATTAACAGTCATTTTTCCACCACATACTGGGCATACTGGTACAAGTTCTGTTGGTATTTTACAGTCTTTAGTCTTGTCTATCATCTCCTTTACTAAATCTGTTGCATCATATAATTTGTTGTGACAAGCTTCACCACATTGGATATATCTAAAACTCCCTTGAGTTGCAAATACTTTTTCTTTATCAAATCCTGCTTTATAAAATTGGTCATCAACATTTGTTGTAATAACAAAATATTTCTTATCTTTAACTAAATCTAAAATGGAAAGTTTTAATTGTTAGAGATTTGCTTACTGGAACAAAAAGATTTGGAGAATTAAAAAAGTCAGTTACTGGAATTACACAAAAAGTTTTAACAAGTAATTTAAGGCAAATGGAAGCATCTGGTTTAGTAAAAAGAAAAGTTTATGCTGAAGTACCTCCAAGAGTAGAATATTCTTTAACTAAAACTGGTTTTAGTTTGAAACCTATTTTAGATTCTATGGTAGAATGGGGAAATGAATATAGAGAAAAGCAAAAATAGCAGATTAATCCTCTGCTATTTTTTGTTTCTTATAATGCTTCTAAATTTGCTTGTCTTTTAATTTTATTTGTAGTTGTTTTAATTAATGGCTCTTCTGAAATTATCATTCCTCTTATAGCTTTATATTTTGGCATTATTTGGTTAATTTCTTTAATTTTATCTTGTAATACTTTACGTATTTCTTCATCTGTTTCTGCTTTATAAGCTTCTTTCATAACTTCTCTATCAAACACAATTTTTACATTTATTTTTATATCTTCTTTATCATCAGATTGTTGTTTTCCAAATATAAATGATTCTTTTACACCTTCTACTTTATTTACTAAAGCTTCCATTTCTTCAGGGAATATGTTTTTACCGTTTTTTAAAACAATTACACTTTTCTTTCTTCCACAAATAAATATATATCCATCTTCGTCAATTTTTGCTAAGTCTCCTGTATGGAACCATCCATCTTCCATTACTTCCTTAGTTGCTTCTTCATCACCATAGTAACCTAGCATAACATTAGGTCCTTTTACTGTAAGTTCTCCCATTCCTTCTTCATTTGCATCATCAATTCTTGCTTGTATATGAGGAAGTGCTTTTCCTATTGAACCAACTCTAAAGTTTTCATTTGTTTCTACACCAATTACTGGAGATGTTTCTGTCAATCCATATCCTTGGCATAGATTAATTCCCCAATCTCTAAATGCGTATTCTACTTCTGCATCTAATGCTGCAGCTCCACTTACAAATAATTTTATATTTCCACCAAATATATTATGAATATCTTTAAATATTTCTTTCTTTTCTGCCATTGTTTTATCTTTGTTTTCTTCCATAAGTTTTTTAACAGCTTCTAATTTTCCTTGTTTTTCAAGATTCTTAATAATAGTTTTATACATACTTTCATAAATTGCTGGTACAAATGATGCAAAAGTTATTTTATATTCATTTAAGTTTTCTACTATATGTCTTATTCCATCACAGAATGACCTTTGTGCTCCTATATATAATGAATATAGCATACCTACAGTACATTCAAATACATGATGTAATGGTAAAAATGATAAAATTCTATCATTGCAATCTACATCTAATACTGAAGCAAAATCCATTACATTTGATACCATATTATGATGTGAAAGTGCTACAACTTTTGATTTTGATGTTGTTCCTGAAGTAAATAGCATTATATTCATTTCTTCTGGATTTATTTTTGCGTCGATGAACTCTCTATTTCCTTCTTCTACTAATTCTTTTCCTTTTTCTATTAATTCTCTTTCTGAATATATTCCTTCTTTATGAATATCTGAATCCATAGATATTAAATGTTTTAATTTATTCTTTTCACTATATTTTATTTTCTCTATTGTTTCTTGGTATTTTTTAGAATAGAATATTGCTTCAACTTCTGATCTTTCTATTAATTCTTCTAACTCATTTTCTGGTAATGATTTGTCTAGTGGAACTATTATTCCTGTGCCACATACTACTGATAAATATGCAAGTTCCCATTCATATCTATTTTCACCAATAACTGCTATTCTTTTTCCTTTTAATCCTAAACTAATTAATGCTGTTCCTAAGTAATTAATCATGTCTCTTATTTCATTATGTGTGTATGTTTTGTATTTTCCTTCTCCAATTTTTATTTTATAGCCTGGTCTATCTCCATATAATTCTCTTGTCTTATTTAACATATCTTTTAAATCTGTTACTTCTAAAATTTCTTTCATTTTTAATTCCTCCGTACATTTATTTTTTTAAGAAAAAATCCTTTATTATATTATTATAGATATTAGAAATTGTCAAATAATATTTTGCAAAGAATTATATATTAGCTTAAATAGCATTATTGGTAGTAACAATATTATTAGACTATTTAGTCTAATAAATAAGAGCTACCTTTAAAGTAGTTCTTATACATATTTATCTATATTTTTTATAAAATCTGTATAATATAAAATTTCTTTTCCTAATTTCTTTGCATATTCTATTTCTAAATTTGTACTATTACCTATATAATTATTTACATTGACTACTAGTATAGAATCACATAATTCTATTCTTTTTAAATGGGCTTCTCTTAATTTGATTAGTTGTTCTTCTGTTATTTTATAATTTCTTAGTACTGGGTAAACCGGTGTAAGAACGCAAACACCTTTTAAAGCCATTTTTTCTGCAATACTCATCATTTCTTCTTTAAATTTTAAACTTCCACATAATGTCATTACTTTCACTATTTTACCTCCATTAAAACCAGGTAGTGTGAAAACTTTATAAGCTTCCAACTACTTTTTTGTTTATTTTTTAGTCTTTTTTGACTTTTTTATTTTTTACCTCTATTTTTACTTTAAAAAAATAGCGAATTCCTGTATAATTAGTTCAT
>CALXFJ010000068.1 GCA_944387565.1 uncultured Clostridia bacterium
TAAATTTTTTTGAGGTGAAAAAATGGATAAATTTGTAATGAAAAAATCATCAGATGCAAATATTTATAAATCAATAAGATTTCCTACTGAAATAAATGACCAAATTAATGCAATTGTAAATAATGCTAACAAGGGAAAATCAAGAAAAGAATATATCTTTAATGGGTTTGTAATTTCTGCTTGTGAATATGCCTTAAAGCATATGTAACTATGGAATAAAAAATTACATAAAAAGTATTTAAAAAAATATAGTTTCATGTTATAATATAAAAGAAGTATTAGAAAAGGAGAATTTTATGAACCAGATATTAGTAACAAAGAAACTATATATCACGCCTGAGTTAAAGAGAAAAAAGAAAATTTATAAATTCTATTTCTTTTTATCTGTTTTTTTGGTATTCATTTTAATCTCTTTTTATATTTATGCTGAATATGATAGAAATAAAAGTGAAGAAACATCACAAGCAATATTATCTGATTTTGACCAAGAAACAGATACTACAATTGCAAAAAATAATGTTTTGATTGCTGTTTTAGATGATGTTAATGACCCAAATAATGGTGCTGTCGTTGAAGAACCACAACCAACTGTTAATAAAACAAAAGTTGAATCAACAAGTGATGGATTCAATTATTCAACAATAGCTTCTATAAATATTCCAAAAATAAATGTAAATTATCCAATACTAGATGGTCAAACAGATTCTGTAGAAGAAACTGAAGCTTTACTAAAAATTTCCCCTACTAAATTCTGGGGACCTGAACCAAATGAAGTTGGTAACTTCTGTATAGTTGGTCATAATTATAGAAATACAAAATTCTTTAGTAAAGTACCTACATTAGAAAATGGAGATATTATAGAAATAACAGATAGTTCTGGAAGAACAATTCAATATTCCGTATATGACAAATACGAAGTTGTTCCTGAAGATTTAAGCTGTACATCTCAATTAACAGATGGTAAAAAAGAAATTACTCTAATTACTTGTACTAACGATAGTAAGATGAGAGTTATAGTAAAAGCAAGTGCAATTTAATATTTATATAATCCTTTCAGAACAAATGTTGAAAGGATTATTTTTATAAAGAAAAAGGAGGAATCTTATGGAAGATAAAAAGTTTAATCAAGTTGCTAAAATTTATGAAAAATATAGACCCTCATATCCTGAAGAATATATTAAATATCTCATAAACAGATGCAACTTAAATAAAAATTCAACTATTGCTGATATTGGAGCAGGCACAGGAATCTTTTCTAAACAATTATTAGACAATGACTTAAAAGTTATAGGTGTAGAACCAAATGATGAAATGAGAAAAGTTTTAGAAAAAAAACTAAAAAACAATAAAAACTTTACTTCTCTTAAAGGGAACGATAAAAATACAGGCTTAGAAAAAAGTAGTATAGATTTAATAACTGTAGCACAAGCATTTCATTGGTTTAATATAGAAGATTTTAGAAAAGAATGCATGCGTATTTTAAAACCTGAAGGAAAAATATGTATTGTATGGAATAAATTAGACCTTACTGATACAATTGTAAAAGAAAAAAAGGAAATAGATTATAAATACACTAATCAATATAAAGAAATTAATAATATTCTTCAAGATGAAGAAAGAGAAAATTTGATAAAAGATTTTTTTAAAACCGGGAAATATGAATGTAGGATTACTCCAAATAGTCTGATATACAATAAAGAATCTTTTATCGGAGTTAATTTATCTAAATCATATTCTTTAAGAAAAGAAGATAAAAATTATAATCAATATATAAAAGCATTTGAAGAATTATTTGATAAATATAGTAAAGATGGAAAATTACTTATTAAAAACAACACTTATGGATATTTAGGACAACTTTAATTAAAATAGAACTGAATTTACAGTTCTATTTTTTAGTTTATAGTAGTACTTGTTGCACCTGTTCCTACAACTTCTTCTTGTAGAGAACGCCATGTATTACATCCAACAATACCATCAGCAGCTAAACCTCTTGAACGTTGATAACTAATTACTGCATTTTGAGTAGCAGAGCCAAAAATACCATCTAATCCATTTGTTCTATATCCTAAAGTATTTAAATCATCTTGAGCAATTAATACATAATTACTTAAACTACCTCTTCTAAGAGTAGGGTAACCACCTGATAAACAAGCTGACTTTCCGAAACCTTTTATCAAAATGAACCCATGTAGGAGTAAGTGAAATCGGTTCAACATATGACCAAACACCAGAATTATTGGCAGAATTCCAAAGTGTTCTTCTTCTACTAGCAGTTAGTGTTTGACCAACATCAAATGCAATACCAGCATAATGTTGTGACTATGTCTACACAGTTGAACCATTTTTCTATCATGCGAAAGATAATTGTTTTTGACGTCGTTACATTTCGCTTTAAATTCAGTCAACGTACAAAAGTACGTCTCTTGAATTTAAACCTCATGTGCCTAGTCAAAATTCAATTCTTTTTCGCATTCGTCTTCTCTTTTTCACTCTTTATTATATTATTTTATTTATATCTATTTTTAATTCAAATTTTACAGATTTATCATGATAAATGTAAATTTTATCAATTAGCATATTCAGTACCGCTTTATCTGGTACTTCCGCTTCTATAATTTGATTAAAATAATCTATTGTTTGTTTCAATTTTTCTTGCTTTATTTCTAAATCTTCATTTTGCAGCTCTTGTAATTTCTTTTTTGCCTTTTCTATTTCTTTATACTTTTCTTCTTCTAAACTTCTATATGTATTTTCTATAAATTCTCTTTTATCTTCTAAAGAACTTGCTATTTCTTTTATTCTCTG
>CALXFJ010000069.1 GCA_944387565.1 uncultured Clostridia bacterium
TTAGCTTTATATGGCTTGTTTGAGATAATAAAAAACATAATATATATAAGTACATATACAAACTTTAAATCAGATGGAATCTATGTCATAATTGCAGTTAAAAATCAAGAAAATAAAATAGAAGGTTTTATTCGTTCTGCATTATTCAAGATGCTTTATGGAAAAGATGATTATGTAAAAAATATAATAGTAGCAGATTTAAAATCAAAAGATTCAACTAAGGAAATATTAAAAAAATTATCACAAGAATATGAATGTTTAGAGATATTAAGTTGGAAAGAATGTAAAGATATAATGGACAATGTAGATGATAGTTGAAATACAAGAAAGTTTGTGATAAACTAGGATTTGTAATAAAATTAAGGAGATATAGATGGAAATAACAGGCGAAATAAGAACAATAATATATAAAAATGAAATAAACAGCTATACAATAGCAGAGTTTGAAACCGATGAAGAAATAACAACAGTTGTCGGTTATTTGCCATTTGTAAATATTGGAGATACATTAAAATTAATTGGAAAATTTGTAGAACATAAAGATTATGGAAGACAATTTAAAATAGATACATTTGAAAAACTTATGCCACAGACTCTTTCAGCATTAGAAAGATATTTAGGAAATGGAAATATAAAAGGAATAGGAGAAGCTTTAGCAAAAAGAATAATAAAAAAGTTCGGAGAAGAAACAATATATATATTTAAAACAGAGCCAGAAAGATTAGCTGAAGTAAAAGGAATATCAAAAGAAAAAGCAAAAGAAATGTCACAAAGTTTCATTGAAAATTGGGAAGTCTGGCAAATAGTAGGATTTTTAGAAAGATTTGGAATAGGAGCAGAATATGCAAAAAAAGCATTTGATATGTTTGGAACAGCAGCAATAGAAGAAATAGAAAAAGACCCATATATATTAATAGACTTATGTAGAGGAGTAGACTTTAAGCAAATAGATAAAATGGCACTAGAATTAGGAATAAATTATGATAATGATAAAAGAATTACAAGAGGAATAAAATACGGTTTAATTAGAGCAACATATAATGGTCATTCTTGCGTAATAAAAGAGAATTTAATAGAATTTACAATAAATCTATTAGATGTATCATCTGAAAACGTAGAAGAGGGATTAATAAATTTAAAGGCAAAAGGAGAAATAATATTAGAAAAAAGAGATAATAATCAAAAATATATATATTTAGCAGAATTTTATAATACTGAGGAAGAAATAGCATTTAGAATAAAAAGATTACAAAAAGCACCAAATATGAAAAAAATTCCTAACATAGAAAATGAGCTAGAAAAAGTAGAAAAAAGTTCAAAAATAGAATTATCAGAAAAACAAAAAGAAGCTTTAAAATATATTAGTGATAATAATGTAACAATAATAACAGGAGGGCCAGGAACAGGAAAAACAACAATTATAAAAAATATAATAGATATATATGAATCAAGAGGAAAAAAGGTAATACTTGCAGCACCTACAGGAAGAGCAGCAAAAAGGATGACAGAAACAACAGGTAAAGAGGCATCAACATTACACAGATTATTGGAAATAGGAAAAATAGATGAAGATAGCTTATATAAAAATACAAATAATTATGAAGGAGCACCAATAGATGCAGATGTAATAATAGTAGATGAAGTATCTATGATGGACATGTTTTTAATGAATTATCTATTAAAATGTATATTCCAAGGAACTAAATTAGTATTAGTTGGAGATGTTGACCAATTAACATCAGTGGGGCCTGGAAGCGTGTTAAAAGACCTAATAAATTCAGAACAAATACCAACAATAAAACTGGATAAAATCTTTAGGCAAGCAGCAAAAAGTAAGATAATAATAAATGCCCATAGAGTAAATGAAGGAGAAAAATTTTTGACAAAAGAAGAACAAGAGGAAATGGAAGACGATTTTTTCTTCATAAAAGAAAACAATCAAGAAAAGATGTTAGAAGATGTAGTATCTCTATGTACAGGAAGATTAGAAAGATACGGAAATTATGATTTCTTTCAAAATATACAAGTATTATCACCAACCAAAAAAGGAAAGTTAGGCACAAAAGAATTAAATAAAATATTGCAAGAAAAACTAAATCCTAATATTAATAATTTACCAGAAAGAACAAGTATGGGAGCAGTATTTCGTGCCGGTGATAGAGTTATGCAAATAAAAAATAATTATGATATTTATTGGGAAAGAGAAGGGACAGGAACAAAAGGAGGAATTAATAATAAAGAAATAGGAAGCGGAGTTTTTAATGGTGAAATAGGAACAGTAGTAGAAGTAGATGAAAAAGAAAAACAAGTAGAGATAAAATTTGATGATGAAAAAATAGCTTGGTATGAATTTTCAGATTTAGACCAAATAGAACATAGTTATGCAATAACAATTCATAAAGCACAACGGAAGTGAATTTGATGTCGTAATAATGGTAATTCCACCATCATCACCGATGCTTCTTACAAGAAATCTATTATATACAGGAATAACGAGAGCCAGAAAGTTACTTATTATTATAGGAATGGAAAAAGTATTAGAATTTATGATACAAAATGTAGATAGCAG
>CALXFJ010000070.1 GCA_944387565.1 uncultured Clostridia bacterium
TCAGCTAAAAGAAATGTATTAACATCAGGACTACTTGCAACATATCCTTTTATATCATCTACTATATTTGATGAAGAGGGAATATTTATAGGAACTAATATATATAATAATTCTTTAGTTTTTATTGATAGATATAATAATGCTAAATATAAAAATGCTAACATTTGTATATTTGGGACAAGTGGAGCAGGAAAATCCTTTTATACGAAATTATTAATTCTTAGATATAAATTACTAGGTATTAGTCAATATATAATAGATCCAGAAAGAGAATATAATCATTTATGTAATACATTAAAAGGCACACAAATAAAAATAGGTCCTAATTCAGATACATATATTAATGTATTAGAAATAAGAAAAGAAAGTTTAGAAGAAGGAGAAAGTGGATATTTAGCAACTAAAATAGGAAAATTAATTGGTTTCTTTAATCTTATTTTTGGAGAATTAAATGAAGAAGAAAAAGCTTTAATAGAAGAGAAACTAATTAAAACATATAAGAAAAAAGATATAGATTTTGATGATAAAAGTTTATATAAAGAGATAAGGAAAAATAATAAAAATAAAAAAGAATTTAAAGAACCATCTGATATGCCAATATTAGAAGATTTGTATAACATATTAGGGGAAGATGAAAGAACTAAAAAGTTTAAAACAAAACTTATTCCTTTTGTAAAAGGTTCTATGAAATTTTTTAATAATATATCTAATATTAAATTGGATAATGAATTAATAGTTGCTGATATATATGATTTAGGTGAGGAAAATCTTAAATATGGTATGTATCTATTTACTGAAATATTTTGGGACAAGATTAAAGAAAATAGAAATGAAAAGAAAGCAATATACTTAGATGAGATATGGAGATTAATAGGAGTAACTTCTAATAAAGAAGTAGCAAGCTTTATATACAAAATATTTAAGACTATAAGAAAATATGGAGGGAGTGGGGTAGCAATTACTCAAGATATTTCTGATATTTTTAGTTTAGATAATGGTACATATGGAAAAAGTATTTTAAATAATTCTAGTATAAAAACATTTTTTGCATTAGAAGAAGAAAATATAAAAATATTATCTGATTTTACTAATTTATCTGAAAAAGAAAAGGTGGAAATAAAGTCTTTAAAAAGAGGAGAGTGTTTAATGTTTGTTGGAGATGACCATATTTTAACTAAAATAGAATGTTCTGAATTAGAACAAAAAATATTAGAAGGAGCAAAAATAGATGAAAAGTGTTTTATTAGCAATTGATGATAAGAAATTAATAAAAAAAATAGAAGAAGATAATAATATAAATTTAGTGAATAATAATTTACAATATAGAGAAGCTATTTTAGAAATATTAGAAAAAAATAAAAATATAGATTTTATTTTAATTAATGAAAATCTACCAGGATTAATTAGTATTGAAGAATTAATTAAAAAAATTAAAATAATAAATAATAAAATTAATATTATTTTCTTTTTAGAAAAATATGATATTAATAAAAAAAATAAATTAAATAATTTAAATATTGATAATATTTATTTTAATAAAAAAATTAATATAAATAAAATATTAAATTTAATAAATAAAAATAATTATAAAATAAATAAAAAAATAAATAATAAAGGAACAAATAAAAAAATAAAGATAAATTTTATAAAAGATAATTATCAAGAAAAAAGAAAAATACAAATAATTAATATAGTTAAAATAATTAATAATATATTTAATAAAATAAAATTAAATAAAAATAGAATATTAAATGATATTAATAAAAAGAATAATAATAAAGGAAATAAAATAATTACAATTATAGGAAAAAGAAAAACGGGAAAAACTACAATAATAAATTTATTATTAATTTATTTATTGAAAAAAAATAAAAAAATATTATTAATTAATTTAAATAAAAAAATAGAAAATAATTATTTCTATTTAATTAGAAAAAAATATTATAAAATAAAAAATAATTATTTAAAAATAAATAATAAAAATAATTTAATAAATAATAAATTAAATAAAAATAAAGAAATAAAAAATATTTTTTCAAAAATAGAAATAAAAATAAATAATAATTTAATATTTTTATATAATTTCCAAAATATATTTGAGAATTATAATTTAAATGATATATTAGAATATTTTTTTAAGTCTTATCTTAAAAGCTATGATTATCTACTAGTTGACATTGGAAATAATGCAAATATAAAATTAAAGCAAAAGATTATAGAAATGAGTGATAAAAGACTATTTGTTGTAAAAGATAATATCTTAGGCATTAAAGACATTGAAGAATTAAGGCAGAAATTAGATGCCTCAGGGTCAGAAAAGAAAAATAGTTTACATATAATTTTAAATAAATATTATTTTAATTCTATTAGTAAATTAATTTTTAAAAATCTTATAAATGAAAAATATAAATTTGATATATTTTTTTATAGTAAAAAATTTAAAAATCTAAAAAATCAAATAATAAAAAATAATAAATATAAAATAAATAAATTATTAAATTATAAAATAAAAAATATTATTAAAAAATAAAAAATAAAAAATAATTTTAAATTATTTTAAATAATTAATAAAAAATATTTTAAATAATAAAATAAAAATAATTATTAAATAAATTAAATTAATAAAATAAATAATAAATAATTAATTAATTAAAAATTATTATTAATAAAATAAATAAAAAAGAAAAAATAATAATCAAATAATTAATTTAAAAATATTATTTATAGATAATTAATAAAAAACAATAAAATAATTATAAATAAATATTATAAAAAATATTTTATAATAAATTATTAAAACAAAAAATATAAAAAATATAAAAACAATGAATTTATTTTTAAATAATAAAAATATTTAATTGTATAGAAGTTTACAATGAAAATAATTATAGTATAAAATAAGATAAGAAAAATAGAAAGAAAGTTATAAAAAAGTTATTTTATGAATAAAGGAAGTGCTAGGCAATAAGGACTTTAAGAAAATGGCCTCTCAAATAAGAACATTAATAATAAAACAACGAAATACTTTACATATAATTTGAATCCAATATTAATTTGAAGTTTTCTTTGAATTTATTTTTTAAAATTCTATAAAATTTTTACTAAAGATTAATATATATATTTTGAAATAATTAAAAATAAAAGATTAATTTATAAAATATAAATTTTAAAATATTTAATTAATAAATATTTTAATAAAAATAATTTTTAAATAAAAAATATTAAATAATATATTTAATAAAATAAATAATAAATAATTTTTTAAAAAATATTATTAATAAAATAAATAATTAATTAATTAATTTTATATAAATAATTAATAAAAAAATAAATAAGAAAACTAAATAAAAATAATTATTAAAATTAAAAATATTTTAAAATTTAAATTATAAAAAATATAATTAATTATTTAATAATATAAAAAATGATAAAAAAATAATTTAAAAATAAAAATTATCCGAAAATAAATGAAAAATATTTATAAAAAATAATTAAATGATTTTTATAAAATTTTAAAATTACAAAATATAATTATAAAAAATATAAAAGTAATAAAAATAGAGTTATAAATTTTAAATGAGCTAAAATATATAGTTGTAGTTTAGTTGACAAATATAATAATAAAAATATGAAAACAAATAACAAAATAATAAATAATATTATAAAAAGAGTATTATAGTTGCAAAAGAATTACTAGGCAATAAAGAGTTTGAGAGAATAAGCTGTAAATGAGAAGAGACAGTAATAAAACGACAAAATAGTTTACATATATTTTTTGAAAGTTATTATTTTATTAAAATTTCTAAATTAAATTTCAGAAATTTTATAAACTAAAAGATAAATTAAATATTTTTTTATAATCAAAAAATTTAAGTTTAAAATAATTAAACAATAAATGTAAAATAAATAATTTATAAAAAATAGTTTAATAAAAAAGATATAAAGAATAATTTTAAAAATATAATTAATTAAAATAATAAAAAATTAATTATTTAATAATATAGAAAATAATTAAATAAAAAACAATTTAAAAAACAGTTTTAATTAAATAATAAAAAATTAATTATTTAATAATATAAAAATAATTTAAATAAAAATTATTAAAAAAATAAATTCAAAAATATTATAAAAAAATAATTAAATAATTATTAAAATTAAAATAATTAATATTAAAAAAATAATTAATTGTTTAATAATATAAAAAATAATTTAAATAAAAATATTAGAAAAGTAAAATTTTAATTATTATAATAAAATAATTAAATAATAATTATTAAAAAATTAAAATTCCAAAATATAATTATAAAAATATAAAAGTGATAAATTTAACGTAATGGATTTTAAATGACTAAAAATATTAATTCTACATTAGTTGACAATTATAATAATTAAAATCTAAAAACAAATGAACCAATAATAAGAAATACTATTAAAAAATTATTTTAGGTCCAAGAGAACTACTAGGCAATAAAGAGTTTGAGAGGACAAACTAAGAATTAAAGAAGTCATTGACAAAACAGCAAAATAGTTTACATATAATTTGATAAAATTCTTATTTTATTTCAATTATCGATTTAGATATTAGAAATCTTATAAATAAAAAATATAAAATTGATGTATTTTTATTATCAAAAATTTAAATTTTAAATAACTAAACATTAAATATAAAAATGAATAATTTATAAAAAATAATATTAACAAAATAAATATAAAAAAATATTAAATATTTTAAATATAAATAATTTAAAAAATAAAATAATTATTTAATAATATAAAAAATAATTCAAATAAAATTTATTAAAAAATAAATAAAATATTATAAAAAATTAAATAATTTTATTAAAATAAAATATTTAATATTAAAAATATAAATAATAAAAAACAAAATAAAAAATAATAAAAATTGTTAAAAATAAAAAAATAAATAATTTATTATTTATTAATATTAAAAAATGATTAAATAATTTTTATTAAAAAAACTAAAATTAAAAATATAATTATAAAAATATAAAAGTGATAGATTTAACGTAATGGATTTTAAATGAGTAAAAATATTAATTCTACATTAGGTGACAAATATAATAGTTTAAATACGAAAAAGAATAACAAAATAATAAAAAATATTATAAAAAGAGTATTATAGCTACAAAATAATTACTAGGCAATAAATAGTTTGAGAGAATAAGCTGAAAATGAGAAGAGACATTAATAAAACAGCAAAAAGTTTACATATAATTCTAAATAAATATTATTTTAAATTTATTATTAAATTAATTTTTTTAAATCTTATGGTTTAGAAATATAAATTTTATATATTTTTTATAATCGAAAATTTATATTTTAAATAAGAAATACAAAAAATAATATATAAAAAATAATAAAATATAATTTTAAATAAATAATTATTAAAATAAAAATATTAAATGTAAAAAATAAATAATTATTTAATAATATTTATAAAAAATAATTTTAATAAAATTTATTAAAAAATAAATAAAAAAATATTATAAAAAATAATTAAATAATTTTTATTTAAATAAAAATATTCAATATTAAAAAATATAAATAATAAATAATTAAAAATAAAATAATAAATAATTTATTATTTAAAATATAAAAAAATAATTTAAATGGAAATTATTATTAAATAAATTTTAATTTTTATAAAAAATTAATTAAATATTATTATTAAAAAATTAAAAATAAAAAATGTAATTGTAAAAGAATAAGGGTGATGAGATTAGAATAATAAGTTTTAAATGAGCCAAAATATTAAATCTTCATTAGTTTACAAATATAATAGTTTAAATATGAAGATTAATAACGAAATAATAAAAAATAGTATTATAAGATTATTTTGGCTCCAAGAGAATTACTAGGCAACAAAGAGCTTGAGAGAATAAGATGAAAATAAAAAGAAGCATTGCTAGAACGATGAAATAGTTTACATATAATCTGATAAAATTTTTATTTTTTTCACTTAACAAATTAAATTTTGAAAATCTTATAGATGAAAAATATAAAATTAATATATTTTTATAATCAGAAATTTAAATTCTAAATAATTAAATAGTAAATATAAAAATGAATAATTTATAAAAAATAATATTAACAAAATAAATATAAAAAAAATTAAATTAATTTTTAAATAAAAAATTTAAAATATTTTTAATATAAATAATTAAAAATAAAAAATAATTATTTAATAATATTTATAAAAAATTAATAAAAAATAATTTAAATAAAATTTAATAAAAATATTATAAAAAATAATTAAATAATTTTATTAAAATAAAATTATTTAATATTAAAAAATATAAAAGATATAAAAAATAAAATAATAAATAATTTATTATTAAAAATGCAAAAAATAATTTAAATAAAAATTATTGCAAAAAATAAATTTAAATTTTTATAAAAAATTAATTAAATAAATATTATTAAAAGATTAAGAATAAAAACATAATTGTAAAAATATAAAGGTGGTGAAATTAGAATAATAAATTTTTAATGAGCAAAAATATTAAATCTACATTAGTTGACAAATATAATAGTTTAAATAATAAATTGAATAACAAAATAATAAAAATAGTGTTGAAAAGTATTTTATATACAAAAGAAATATTAGGCAATAAAGACTTTGAGAGAATTGGACAAAAATTAAAATAAGTTTTAATAAATCAGCAAGAAAGTTTACATATAATTTGATTTAAATATTATTTTAATCTATTAGCAAATTAATTTCTAAATATTTTACAAATAGAAAATATAAATTGGATGTATTTTTTATAGTCTAAAATTTAAAAATCTAAGAAGTCAAATAATAAAAATGAAATAAATTATTTATAAAAAATAAAATAAAAAAATAATTATTATAATTATTTTAAATATTATTTATAAATAATTAATTAAAAAATTAAAATTAAAATAATTATTAAAAAAAAAAAAAAAAAAAAAAAAAAAAAAAAATAAAAATAATAAAAAAAATAAAAATAATAAAAAAAATAAAAATAATAAAAAAAAATAAAAATAATAAAAAATTAAAAATTAAATATTAAAAAATATAATAAATTATAAAAATAAAGAAAGGATGAATAAAATTATGGAAATAGAAAATTTAGAAAAAAATAATAATTTAGAAATGGAAAATAATTTAAATGTTGAAAACGAACAAAAAAGCTTTTTAGAAACAACTTTAGGAAAAACAATTAATACGGCAGTAGATATTGGAATTAGAGCATTATTACCAGATTTTATAGATGAACAAGTAATTAATATAAAAGATAATTTATTAGAATATGGATTAAAAGATGGTATTACTAAAACTATTGATGATGCTATAGATTTAGGTAAAAGTGCTATAGGTATTTTTACAGGAAATTTTGAAAATGTATCTCAAATGCAAAGTGCTGTTGAGTCTGGAGGATTAATAGATGGTGTTTCTACATTATTAGATACTGTAGTAGATAAAGTAAGCGATGCTGGTTTAATTAGTAATAATGTAGCAAGAACGATTAAACAAGGAAAAAATGTTATTTTAAATAATGTAGAAAGTAATATAGAAAATACATTTAATAAACAATATGAGGCAATAGAAAATATAGATAATTATATTAATAGTTGGAAAAATAGTTTTGAAAAACAAGATTTTACTGCTATGGAAAAAGAATATGAAAAATTAGAAGAACAAATGAAAGATATAGCTCCTATTACAAAAACAATAGAAGAGGCAAAAACTATAGAAGTATTACATAATTTAATAAAAAATAATGGACAAGACTTTAATTTAAGTAATGAACAATTAGAATTAGTAGAAAAATTAAAATAATAAAAAAAGGAGAATTATATGGATAAAAAGTAAATAATAATATTGTAGATAACGAAACAAATAAAAAAGAATTTAAATTATTAGACCCTAAAAATGATGTTGTATTTCAAATGTTATTTTCAAATAATGATATAACCAAAGGTTTAGTGTCTAATATATTAAAGGAAAAAGTGATTTCTGTAAAAACAAATGTAAATAAACAATTATTAGGGAATAATACAGATGATAAAGTAGGAATAGTAGATTTAAGAGCAATAATAAATGACAATATAGAATGTGAGATAGAAATGCAAATGTTATATTTTAAAAATTTTATTCCGAGATTTCTACATTATTGGTCTAGATTATATTCAAGTCAGTTAAAAGAAGGAGAAGATTACGATTTATTACATAAAACTATTTCTATTGCTATAATTAATCAAAATGTACCAAGACTAAAAGGATTACCTGCACATACTGCTTGGAAAATTAGAGAAGCTGAGAATTATGGAGAAATATTGACAGATAAGTTAGAATTACATATAATAGAAGTACAAAAAGCAATAGAAGAGTATAAAAATAATAAAACTGATGAATTATTACAATGGATAATGTTTTTAGAAAACCCAGAAAGTAAGGAGGTTAACAACATTATGGTAAGAAATAAAGAAATAAGAAGTGCTAAAGATGAGTTAGTTTACCTAAGCCAAGATGAAGAAAATCAAAGAATTGCAGAATTTAGAAAAAAAGAATTAATGGATAAAAAAGACATATATGAAACTGGCTTGGATGAGGGCAGAGAAGAAGGAAAGGTAGAAGGAAAAGCAGAATTAAAAAAAGAAATAATTATAAATTTACTTAAAATGAAAATGCCAATAGATAAAATAGAAGAAGCTACAAATACAACTAAAGAGGAAATTGAGAAAATAAAAAAAGAAGAAAATTTATAAAAAAATTTTTTACATAAAAATACTGTGAAATTCAATATTTTTATTCTTATATATAAAAAAATAATAAAAATAGAACAAATATTATAATAGAATTTTATTGTAATATTTGTTCTTTATGTGCGACAGGCATGTCGTTTAACTAATCGGTGAAAGTACGTAGTGGAGGTATATATCGCTAACCACATAGAGAAGCACAAGCTATCCATCGTGAGATGGAAGTGGAGGAAGTGTGTATCAAAATCATGGCTCGATGTACGAAAACTTGATACGAAGGCTGTATAAGAGGGTAAGACTACATAACAAGCCAAAGCCCGAAAGATATACGTAACCTTATGCAGTAAATCAAGCGAGTAAATGAGGAAAGCTAAACGACTTACCCTGTGAGGTCTTGTGAACATTGGAAACAATGGTCGAAAAAGGTTTATCACAAGAAGTCAGCAGAGGTCATAGTAGAAAAGTTTTTTTTCGAAGGACTGAACAATTTGTAGTGTTTTCACTACCTATATTTTAGAGATAGATAATAATTAGAATGT